>JACCXO010000079.1 GCA_013696975.1 Nocardioidaceae bacterium
CGTGCCTCGCCGGCGGAGGCGGTGTCGATCGCCTCGATGTCGGAAACGGTGAGCGGACGGGTGACCGGTACGGCTAGTAATGTGTCGCGGCCAGACGACGCATGCAGCTGGGCGGGCGCGATGTGCAGCCGGCGGAACGGGCCGAAGTGGTTAGGCGCTAACTGCTTGACCGGCCCGCACAGGCCAACGGATCCGTCCTCGGCCGGCCAGGTGCCTTCGATGGTGAGACGTGCGAGCGGTGCCCCCTCAGGGTCGATCAGGTCCAGCTGACCGGCGCTCTGAGCGAGCTCCGCAGTGTCGGGGTTGACCCGCAACGTGATCGGCGCTGCATCACCTGCGGTGCTCGGCTCGACGAAGCCACTCAGCGGCGGCTCGAAGCAACCATGGACGAGGAGGTCGAGATCATCCAGCTCCCGCTGGCTGGGGGTCCACTGCGGAGTGGCGACCGAGGGTTCAGGCACGCAGCAGATTGTGCCACCGAGCGGCGTCCTGTACGGCGTTCTGCTCGTTTGCGTATGCGGGGGAGTACCCTCACGACTCGTGTCCGCTCTCGAGATCTTGGTAGACGTCGTACGCTCTGGCTTCGTAGAGGGCCACCACCGTGGCTCTGTCGTTGCACTGACCGCCGCGGGCGAAGTCGACTGGTCGATGGGTGACCCGCATGTCGTCATCTATCCCCGGTCGTGCAACAAGCCTCTGCAGGCGACCGGCATGGTGCGGTGCGGCCTCGAACTCGACGGCGAGCTGCTCGCGCTGGCCGGCGCAAGTCACTCAGGCGAGCCCTTCCATCTCGAGGGGGTACGGCGGATCCTCGCCTCCGCCGGTCTCGACGAGTCGGCTCTGCAGACTCCGCCCGACTATCCGCTCGACGAGGACGCGCGCGCGGCCATGATCCGGGCCGGGGTGGCCAGGTCGTCGATCGCAATGAACTGCTCGGGCAAGCACGCGGCGATGCTCGCCACGTGTGTGCTGAACGGTTGGCCGATCGAGTCATACCCCTCGCCCGACCACCCGCTGCAGAAGGCGATCGCCGAGACTTTCGCTGAGCTGACAGGGGAATCGGTCGCATCGGTCGGAGTCGACGGTTGTGGAGCGCCGTTGCTCTCCGCGTCGTTGGTCGGGCTCGCTCGCGCATTCCGTGCCCTGGTCCTAGCGTCTGCGGGGACACCTGAACGCCGAGTGGCCGACGCCTATGTCGCCGCGCCCGACTTTGCGTCCGGTAGCCGCCGTGACGAGGCGGCCCTGCTGCGGGCCATCCCCGGCGCGATCGGCAAGGCTGGTGCTGAGGCGTGCTACGCGGTGGCGCTGCCAGACGGCCGAGCGGTGGCACTCAAGGTCGAGGACGGCGGACCGCGGGCTCGACCAGTCGTGATGGCGGCAGCGCTGCGGCGCCTCGGCGTCGACCAGGAGCCCGGCGTCGACAGTGATGCGGTCAACGCAACGGGCGTCGCGCCGGTGCTCGGTGGAGGCGTCCCGGTGGGCGAGCTGCGCCCCACCTTCTGACGCTCATTTGTAACGACAGCTTGCGTTTGCTAACTTCTGCAAGCAGAATGAGCGTCGTGAGCAAGCTCAGAGTTGGGAACCCGCTCGGCGACACTGCTGCCACCTCGGCGGCGGCCGCCGTCAAGGTGACGCTGGGCGACTATCTGCGTGACCAGCGCCGGGGAGCGCAGCTCACCCTGCGTCAGCTGGCCGACCAGGCCGGCGTCTCCAATCCTTATCTCAGCCAGATTGAGCGAGGCCTGCGTAGACCATCGGCCGACGTGCTGCAGCAGCTGGCCAAGGCACTGCGTATCTCGGCGAAGACGCTGTATGTACGGGCCGGGATTCTGGATTCTGACGAGTCGGGGGAGCGCGACGTGCAGTTCGCCATACTCTGCGATCCAGCTCTGACCGAGCGGCAACGTCAAGTCCTGCTCGACATCTACAACTCGTTCCGACGAGAGAACCAAACACCTAGCCACCTCGTGACCTGAGCTTGCATAAGCAGCCAACTCAAGACAACACACGGCATGCCCCACCAGGGAGGAACTCTGATGACGAACACCCTCGACCGAACCCGCCAGGAGATCGACAGGCTCCTGACCGACTCCACCGTCCTGCACGCAGTGGTGGGTGCCGGCGACCTCGCCGTCGCCAAGCTGCGCCAGACCCACTCCGAACTGAGTGCTCGCACTGACAACTTCGACCCGAAGATCATCCGCGAGCAGGCGCGGGCCACATTGTTCGCTCGCGTCGGCACAATGCCCCAGGACATCAAGGCAGCACCACAGCAGGTCAGGGCATTGCCCGAGAAGGCGGAGGCCGTGATAGGTGACGCCGTGGTCAAGTCCTTCAGCGCGTACGGCGACTTGGCCGGCCGTGGCCGGACCCTCGTCGAGCGGGTGCGCAAGCAGCCTGAGACAGCCGACGTGCGAGAGCAGGCGCAGACGATAATGGACCTCTCCGAGCCGCCGGCCGGAGCCCCGACAAAGGCCGCAGCGAAGTCACGGCCGGCCACGACCAAGAAGGCAGCCAGCGCCCGGAGAACCACGACGGCCGCCCGAAAGTCATTCGAGGCGGGCGCCGACAAGGTTGGCGAGCAGCCTGCCGAGCCCCCTCAGGTGTCCCCCGACAACTGATCAGACGCCATCCGCGCCCGGCAACGAGGCACACGTGCCTCACGGTGCGGACAGGAGCCGTTGTCCACGTTTGCCGGCCGTTAGGCTTAGCGGGTGCAAACCGCCGTCGACGCCTACCTCGTTTTCAGCTTGGAGCGGTGGGTCAGCATCGTGCTGTGGTATCTCCTGTTCGCGGTGAAGGTGTTCGCGCTCGGCGACGCGGTCGTCCGCAGCGGTGAGTCCTACGTCGCGGCCGAGAAGCAGACGAAGGTCATCTGGTTGCTGATTCTGGCTGTCGCCTTGACCGTCCACGTCCTCGACAACAGCCCCATCGGCCTTCTCAATCTGGTGGGCACCGTCGCGGCCTTTGTCTACCTGGCCGACGTGCGTCCCATCTTGCGCTCGATGCACCGCCGCTGACGTGGCGCATGTGGCCGGGCCAGGGGGGCCGCTCGAAGTCCTCGTCACGGGCTCCGGCTCACCGGTGACCTTGTTCGCCCACGGATTGGCGGGCTCCATCGCCGAGACCCGTCCCTTCGGGTCCGGCGTGCACGGCACCCGTGTCTTCTTCCACTTCCGTGCACATGGCACCTCGGCGGCGCCCGAGACGCCGTGGAGCTATGCGGCGCTCGAAGCCGAACTGCTCTCGGTGCGGGATGCGTATGACGCTCGACGTGGGCTAGGTGTCTCACTGGGCGCTGGGGCGCTGCTGCGCGCCGCCACCCATCAGCCCCATCTCTTTGACCGCCTGGTCCTTCTCTTGCCGGCGGCTCTCGACCAGCCTCGGACCGGACGCGCCGTGCGGCGCGTAGACGTGATGGCGTCGTACGCCGACAAGGGAGACGCCGAGGGCTTGGCCGCGGAACTGCTGGCTGAGCAACCCGAGGAGGTCAGAGAGCGCCGCGTCGTGCAGGTGTGGGCGCGTCAGCAAGCCAACCAGCTCTTGGAGCCCACGATCCGGCGGGCGATCCGAGACATTCCTCGGATGTGTCCTCTCGAGGAGAAATCAGCGCTGGCTGCTATCCAGTGCCCGGTCCTCGTGATCGGACACGAGGGCGACGAGGCACATCCGAGTCGTCTCGTGCATGAGCTGGTCGAGGCTCTCCCCGACGGTCAAGGCAAGGTCTTCGGTCCAGGCGGGGTCATGTGGACTTCTCGGGCAGCGCTTCGGCCCCTGATCGGCGACTTCTTGAACGACTAGAGCTTGACTCAGCCGCGGCGCGAGCGGGCGTTTGTGCGGGCCCGAGTGGTCTGGTCAAGGATCACCTTGCGGATGCGCACCGCCTCCGGCGTCACCTCAACGCACTCGTCCTCGCGGCAGAACTCCAACGACTGCTCCAGCGACAGCCGGCGCGGCGGTATCAGCTTTTCGAACTCGTCGGCATTGGATCTGACATTGGTCATCTTCTTCTCTTTGGTGATGTTGATGTCCATGTCGTCGGCTCGTGAGTTCTCCCCCACGATCATGCCTTCGTAGACCACCGTGCCCGGCTCGACGAACAGGGTTCCGCGCTCCTGCAGGTTGGTCATCGCGTATGACGTCGCTGCGCCGGTGCGGTCGGCGACCAGCGAGCCGCTCGATCGGGTACGCAGCTCGCCGACCCATGGTTCGTAGCCCTCGAACACGTGGTGGGCGATGCCGGTGCCGCGGGTGTCGGTCAGGAACTCTGTGCGGAAGCCGATCAGCCCACGAGCCGGCACCAGGAACTCCATCCGGACCCAACCCGTGCCGTGGTTGATCATCTGCTCCATCCGGCCCTTGCGGACGGCGAGCAGCTGCGTGATGGCGCCGAGATACTCCTCGGGCGCGTCGATGGTGAGACGCTCGACGGGTTCGTGCACTTTGCCGTCGATTTCACGGGTCACGACCTGCGGCTTGCCGACGGTAAGCTCGAAGGACTCGCGTCGCATCTGCTCAACCAAGATCGCCAACGCCAGCTCACCGCGTCCTTGAACCTCCCAGGTGTCAGGGCGCTCGGTGGTCAACACCTTGATGGAGACGTTGCCGACCAGCTCGCGGTCAAGGCGGTCCTTGACGAGTCGAGCAGTGACCTTGGCGCCTTTGGTGCGTCCCGCGAGAGGCGCGGTGTTGGTGCCGATGGTCATCGAGATCGCCGGTTCGTCGACGGTGATGAGCGGTAGCGCCACTGCGTTGTCGGCGTCGGCCAAGGTCTCGCCGATGTTGATCTGCGGTATGCCGGCCACGGCGATGATGTCGCCTGGACCAGCGGACTCGCCGGGCACGCGCTCGAGGGCTTCGGTGACAAGCAGCTCGGTGATCTTGACGTTCTGACGAGACCCGTCCCGCTTGAGCCAGGCGACGTTCTGCCCCTTCTTCAAGGTGCCTTCGTGGATGCGGCACAAGGCCAAGCGGCCGAGGAAGGGGGATGCGTCGAGGTTGGTGACGTGAGCCTGGAGAGGCGCCCCTTCGACATACGTTGGGGCCGGGACGGTCTCGATGATGGTGCGGAAAAGTGCCTCCAGGTCTTCACCTTCCGGCATACCACCATCGGCGGGCTGCTCGCGGGAGGCACGTCCCGCTCGGGCTGATGCGTAGACGACGGGGAAGTTGAGCGAGTCCTGGTCGTGGGTGTCGTCGAGCAGATCCATGAACAGCTCGTAGGTCTCTTCGACAACCTCGGCGATGCGTGAGTCAGGTCGGTCCACCTTGTTGACGACCAAGACCACCGGCAACTTCTGCTCGAGCGCCTTGCGCAGCACGAAGCGGGTTTGCGGCAGCGGCCCCTCGGATGCGTCGACCAGCAACACGATGCCGTCGACCATGGACAAGCCGCGCTCGACCTCACCGCCGAAGTCGGCGTGGCCGGGGGTGTCGATGATGTTGATGATCATCGGCCCATCCGGGCCGGCAGGGCCGTTGTAATGCACGGCCGTGTTCTTGGCGAGGATCGTGATGCCCTTCTCGCGCTCCAGGTCGCCCGAATCCATGGCGCGCTCGTCGACGTGTTGGTGTTCGCCGAAGGCACCGGACTGCCACAGCATGGCGTCCACCAGCGTGGTCTTGCCGTGGTCGACATGTGCCACGATCGCGACGTTGCGCAGGTCTGTGCGCTGCATGGTTGGCGCAGTGTTTGATGCACTCGTTTGTGCGGTCTGGAGAGCAGACATGGTGGAGCCAACGTCCTGTCAATCGGGGGTATGCCGCCGAAACGCGCCTCAGCGGACTCGA
>JACCXO010000084.1 GCA_013696975.1 Nocardioidaceae bacterium
TCAGGGAGCCGAAGTCGGCGAGCGAGGTGGCGTCCATGCCGGCGTGCGGGTCGCGCAAGATGCCGTGCAGCGCTTGCATGCTCTCCGGTGACATCTGGTCGCAGCGGTCGATGATCTCCGCGGCACGTGGGTCGGTCGCGCGAGCTGCGGCCTTCTCCTCTTCGGTGAGGGTCATCACCCGCAAGGTGAGGATCTCGTCGATCTCGGTGGAGTCGAACAACGCGCCTGCACTCTGCTCCGCGACCTCGGGATAGTCGTACAAGATGATGGGCAAAGCCAGCATCAAGTCGGTCTGGCCGGGCTCGCCGGCGAGCACGGGCCAGCAGCGTCGCTGTTGACATGCCGCGACCGCTGCACGGGTATCGGCTGGGGGCTCGAGCAACGAGACGAACTCTGTGCGGTCGGCCGCGAGGAGCAGGTGAGCTCCGATGAACGAGCTTCGGATCGCCTGATCTTTGTCGTCAGTCGGGTCGCTCGCGTTGTTCTCCACGACGATGGAGAGCCGGACCAGGTCTTGGATGGATGTGGTGGTCACCCGCACGACCGCGGTCAGCGGCCACCGCCGACGCACTATCTGTCCGACGGCGTGACCATCGTCGTCCTGTAGCAGCTCGACGTCCTCGCCGCCTTCGACGGAAACGGGGAAGACGCGGTCGTCGCCCGGCTCCGACAACCGGCAGAGTCCCAGCTCGATCTCATGTGCGACAGCCTCGTCCCAGCTCATCCAGGTTCGAGCGCCCACGCTTAGCTCGGCAACCGGCTCGAACCGAGTCGGGTCGAGGGAATCTCTTCGCTCAACGCTGCGCGTCTGCAACTGCAGGAAGCGCAGACGCAGGCTGACCTGCCCGTCCACGCCGCTGCGCAGCAGACACTGCGTCGACATGGTCGACTCTTCCCCGAGTCCCGCGGCCGCTGCGTCGGGTGGGCCCAGCACGCCCCACTGCCAACGCGCTTGGTTCTTGCTCGAGGTCGCGCGGTAGGGATAGAGCAGGTAGCCCTCGTACAGGACAGCGTCGGCAACTGTGCGGGCCAGCTGGAGGCTCATGAGACGACGCCGGCCTTCGCGAGCAGCGACTCGACGGTCGCCTCCCACGTGGTCAGCCCGCGGACCGACTTGTAGTGGGCGAGCGTCTCCAAGGTGTCGTGGCTCAGACGAAGCCAGCCGGTGTTGGGGAAGTAGTAGTGAATCAGGTCCTTCCACACCTTGACTGGGATCTTGTATGTCGCCTCCCTGTCCCACGGCACCTGCTCCACCCCGAAACCACTGACACCTCGGGTGAAGACGGTTCCGGAGAACAAGAAAACCACCGGAATAGTCTCCTCGCGGAGCGCGTGCAGGTACTTCGACCAGGTGACCTCGAAGTCGTACGTGCACGGCATGGCCAGGTCGACCTCGGTGATGCCGGTGAAGCCTTGCACCATCGTGCTGCACTGCATCCACATGAAGGGTTTGAGCGTGTCGTACCACCTGTCTCGGGTGCCGAACATGTCGAGCAGGCCGCTCTCCTCGGCCTCGCTATAACGGCGTCGTTGCGGCTCGATCCGCACCTGAGCGCGCAGCGCGATCGCGTGAATCACCTGCTCGCTCGACTCCTCGATACGCAGCCGCGCTGTCAGCTGGGGCGCAGCGGCGTACGGCTCGGCGAAGACGTCGATGATGGAGAACCCGAGGTCGCTCATGGCATGGGAAGCCCTTGCACCGCAGGCGCTGGACGGCTGCGCGCCGACACCCGCTCGAAGAACTCGTCCATCGCGTTGTGGGCGTCGGTTCCTCCGTCGAATCCACGCCAGAGCTGGCGCAGCTGGCCGACCAGCTCATAACAGGCGTCGATAGGGACGATGTTGCACGTGAACCTCCCCTGTCCCCGCTTGGGCGACCGGATCAAGAGAGCCTCGACGTCGGCCTGGAGCAGCCCGAGTTGCGGGTTGGCCGCCACCACCGAATCCCACGCCTCCAGCGGCAGCTCCGACTCAGTCGCTCCGGCCGGGCCGGGATAGAACGCAATGGTTCGGTTCTGCAACGAGTTTCGGAAGAGGAACGCCAACCCGACCGGGATCTCCAGCTGATCCCACTGCCCAGGCCCGAGCGCGAACTCGGAGAACGACAGGTAGCGGTCGGGAACGGCGCGATAGCGCAGCTCCGCGCTCTCGGCAGTGAACAACAGGTAGCAGCCGCGACACGTGCACATCAACGCCCGGCTTTCGAGGTTCACGACGTGCTGGTGCGCCTCGCTGATCGGCTCCGCGCACATCTCGCAGCGCTCGAATGTGATGGGCGCCGGGCGGGTTGTGGTGATCCGCCGCAGAGTCGACAGTGGTGCTCCGGACAGCGGAGGGCGCCCGGACGGCGGGGTCACGGACTTACCGCCGGCACGGCGACAGCGACGACCCCGTCGCGGACCAGGAGCGGCAACGGCGCAAGATGCTCGCCCTCGCCGTCAAGGCAGGCGCCTGCCCGGCGTACGTCAAAGTGGCTGCGGCAGCTGGGGCAACGCAGCACTCCGTCACCGACTGGGTGGCCGAGCCGGCGCTCGAGGCTGGCGCCTGCCATGGGCGACGTACATCGGGGGCATTGGTCGCGGAACACGAAGAGGTCCGCTTGTAAGCGGCACGCCAACACCGAGAAGTCGCCCAATGTGAAGCCACCAACCTCCCCCGCCTCGAGCTCTGCGAGGAGTGGTGCCGGCTCCCACGCTCCACCAGGGGCGGGCTCCGCGGCACCCAGCCGAGATCGAAGCGATTCCACGGAGATCAGGGGCCCGTTGCTCGCCTCGTCATCGCTGTCGCTGGTCTCCACCTCGATGGAGGTGATCTCTGGAGCGGCCGCCTCCACCGCTCCTTCCACCGCCAATGACAGTGTCACCGAAGATGACGGACACCCGTCGCAGCTGCCGAGAAGCCGCAACCGCGCCACTCCCTCTTCGGTGACTTCGAGGAGCTCCACATCCCCGCCGTGGGTGCCGAGATAAGGTCGCACGCTCTCCAGGGCGTTCTCCACCCTGGTGGTGACGTCATACGGATGCAACCCGTGGACCAT
>JACCXO010000026.1 GCA_013696975.1 Nocardioidaceae bacterium
CGAGCGGCATACGACATCGAAGCCACCCAGGAAAAGTGGCTGAAGGTCTGGGCCGACCTCGACCCCTTCAAGGCGGTCGACGACGGCAGCCGAGAGCGTCGTTACCTGCTCGACATGTTCCCGTACCCGTCGGGCGACCTGCACATGGGCCACGGTGAGGTGTTCGCGCTGGGTGACGTGGTGGCGCGATATTGGTTCCAGCAGGGGTATGACGTCCTGCACCCCATCGGCTGGGACTCGTTCGGTCTGCCGGCCGAGAACGCCGCCATCAAGCGAGGCGAGCACCCTGCGGTGTGGACCTACCAGAACATCGACACGCAGGCAGAGTCCTTTCGCCGCTATGCGATCTCCTTCGACTGGTCGACCCGGCTGCACACATCCGACCCGGAGTACTACCGCTGGACCCAGTGGTTGTTCCTGAAGCTGTACGAACATGGCCTGGCCTATCGCAAGGGCTCAGCGGTCAACTGGTGCCCCAACGACCAGACGGTTCTAGCGAACGAGCAAGTCGTCGGCGGGTTCTGCGAGCGGTGTGGCGCGGAAGTCACCAAGCGCAACCTGACCCAGTGGTACTTCAAGGTCACCGCCTTCGCCCAACGCCTGCTTGACGACATGGAGACATTGAGCGGGAGTTGGCCGGACCGGGTGCTGACCATGCAACGCAACTGGATCGGCCGCTCCGAGGGTGCTCACGTCGATTTCGTCATCGAGGGTCGCGATGAGCCCGTCACTGTGTTCACGACGAGGCCGGACACCTTGTTCGGAGCCACGTTTTTCGTGGTCGCCGCCGACGCACCGCTGGCGGCCGAGCTGTGCGCGCCCCAGCAGCGCGACGCGTTCGAGGAGTATGTGCGCGAAGTGCAACGCACCACCGATGTCGACCGGATGACCGAGGGCCGTGACAAGACCGGCGTCTTCTTGGGGGTGCATGCCACCAATCCCATGACGGGCGCACAGATGCCGGTCTACGCGGCCGACTACGTGCTCGCGGACTACGGCACCGGGGCGATCATGGCCGTGCCCGGGCAAGACCAACGTGACTGGGACTTCGCCCGAGCGTTCGACATGCCCATCGTGCGAACTGTGCAGCCCCGCCCCCACTTCGACGGGGAGGCTTACACGGGCGAGGGGCCCGCCATCAACTCGTCCAATGACGAGCTGGACATCAACGGCCTGGACGTCACGGAGGCCAAGTCGCGCACGATCGCCTACCTGCAGGACAAGGGCTTCGGGCGCGGCACGGTGAACTTCCGGCTGCGGGACTGGCTGGTGTCGAGGCAGCGGTTCTGGGGGGCGCCAATCCCGATCGTGCACTGCATCGACTGTGGCGAGGTGCCCGTGCCCGTGGACCAGCTGCCCGTCATACTGCCGGATCTGCAGGGGGCGGACCTGGCTCCCAAAGGGGTGTCCCCGCTGGCTTCGGCCGCCGAATGGGTCAACGCGTCGTGTCCCGCGTGTGGCGGTGCGGCCAAGCGCGACACCGACACGATGGACACGTTCGTCGACTCGTCGTGGTACTTCCTGCGTTATCCGTCGCCCCACGACGAGACGCAGCCTTTCGACGTGGAGGCGATACGTCGATGGGGTCCGATCGAGCAGTATGTCGGCGGGGTGGAGCACGCCATCTTGCATCTGCTGTACTCCCGTTTCGTCACCAAAGCCCTGCATGACATGGGCTATCTGGACTTCGTTGAACCGTTCAACGCACTGCTGAACCAAGGTGATGTGCGCAACCAGGGCAAGAGC
Source organism: Nocardioidaceae bacterium (assembly GCA_013696975.1). Lineage (GTDB taxonomy): Bacteria > Actinomycetota > Actinomycetes > Propionibacteriales > Nocardioidaceae > JACCZJ01. Next base: position 1,747 of record JACCXO010000026.1, read on the forward strand.
ATGTCGAAGTCGCTCGGCAACGGCGTCGACCTGGGGGAGCAGATCGCCAGGTTCGGCGTGGACGCCATCCGGCTGACGATGGTGTTCGCGGGTCCGCCTGAGGACGACATCGACTGGGCCGACCTGTCACCGGCCGGGTCGTTGCGGTTCCTGCAGCGCGCCTGGCGGTTGAGCGGAGATGTCACGAGTGCAGCGGGCACCTCACCGGACGCCGGCGATGTCGGGCTCCGCAAGATCACCCATCGGACGATCTCCGAAGCGACGCAGCTCCTCGACGGGCTGCGGTTCAACGTGGTCGTGGCCCGGGTGATGGAGCTGGTGAACGCAACCCGCAAGGCGATCGACACCGGCTGCGGTCCAGCCGATCCCGCGGTACGTGAAGCCGCTGAGACGGTGGCGGTCCTCTTGAGCCTGGTCGCCCCCTTCACCGCTGAGGAGATGTGGTCACGGCTGGGTCACGAGGCCACGGTGGCCAAGGCGGGCTGGCCTTCGGCGATCGACGAGCTGCTGGTTCAAGAGTCCGTCACCTGTGTCGTGCAGGTGCAAGGCAAGGTCCGGGCGAAGCTGGACGTGTCGCCTGACATTGACGAGGAGTCGCTGCAAGGCCTGGCGTTGGCCGAGGCCAACGTCATCCGGGCTATCGGCGACTCGTCGGTGCGCAGGGTAATCGTGCGAGCCCCCAAGGTCGTCAACATCGTCATCGGCTGACCGATAGTCTCCCCGCATGCCTCGCGCGGTCGCTCTCGTCTCCGACTCGACGTCGGTGCACGCGGAGCTCGCGCAGCGCCTCGACGTCATCATCGTGCCCTTGCAGGTCATCATCGGGACGAAGGCGTACGACGAGGGGAGTGGTGCGAGTCCCGAGACCGTGGCCGCTGCCCTGAAGGCGCGGACGCCGGTCAGCACCAGCCGGCCGTCGCCTGAAGCCTTTCTGCGCGTGTATGAGCGCGCCTCGAAAGACGGCGCTGACGCCGTCGTCTCCGTGCATCTCTCGAGTGAGGTGTCCGGCACCTTCGATTCGGCCGAGCTAGCAGCCAGGCGGGCATCGATTCCGGTGTACGTCGTCGACAGCCGTCAGCTAGGCATGGCCACCGGGTTCGCCGTCCAATCCGCAGCGGAAGCGCTGGACCGGGGTGCCGACGCTGAGGAGGCCGCAGCGGTGGCGAGTTCTCGTGCCGCGGCCATGACCGCGTTGTTCTATGTCGACACCCTCGAGCACCTACGTCGTGGTGGCCGCGTCGGGACAACAGCCGCGTTGCTCGGTTCAGCTCTTGCGGTCAAGCCGTTGCTCAAGGTCGAGGACGGATGCATCGTCGCGCTGGAAAAGGTGCGAACCTCGGCGAAGGCACTCAATCGGATGCAGGAGCTTGCCGTCGCAGCAGCCGGTGATGAGGATGTCGACGTCGCCGTCTCGCATTTGGCGAACGCCGCCGGAGCCGAGGCGTTAGCGAGCCAGTTGAAAGAACGACTGCCCCAGCTCGATCATGTGGTGGTCACCCAGGTGGGTGCCGTGATCGGAGCGCACGTGGGGCCAGGGATGCTCGCGGTTGTGGTGGCACCTCGACAACCTCAACGGCTCGACGAAGCGACAGACTCTGCACAAGAGGACGACTCCGGCTAGTTGTCCACAGGTCCTCTCGCTGGGCTGTCGTCAGGCTCGCGTCACTTCTAGCGTGATGGCATGTTCGGACGGCATAGCCCTCGCGATGGTGACGCGGTCGCCGCCGCACAGCGACGTCTGGAGGCCCTTGCGGCTCAATTCCATCCCGGCTCCCGAATCGATGCCGATCCCGCGGTTGAGCGGCCACCGGATCCGAAGGTGGAACCCGACGACGGTGACGAAGAGACGACTACCTCAACGTTCACCACGCCTGACCCTGTCCTCGACCAGTCAGCGAGCGCGACGCCTCGCAAAGGCGGCAGGCACGCAGCGCGGGTGAACCCAGCGAAGGAGTTTGGACGCTGGGACATCACCACTCACCACGTGACCCTCGTCGCACTCACGGTCGCGCTGCTGATCGCGGTGACTGCATGGTGGGTCCTTCGCGCCAAACCGGAGGCGGGCACCGTCTCCAGCGAACGCACGCTTCCCAGCCCTGCCTCAGCACCCGCAGGAACGACGCCGTCGGTGAACCCACCGACGGCGGGTGAGCCCGCGGCAACGCTGTCGGCGGCGACGATGTCGCCGTCAGCGATCGGCGGCTCTGTCGTAGTGGATGTGGCCGGCAAGGTACGCCGACCAGGGATCGTCGAGCTGCCTGCCGGTTCGCGCATCGTGGACGCTCTCGACTCAGCCGGAGGAGTGCGCCCGGATGTCGACACCGCGTCACTCAATCTGGCCCGGGTGTTGGTCGACGGAGAACAGATCGTCGTCGGGCTGGAGGTGCCCGTCATGCCGCCTACCGCTGCTGCTCTCGGCGGCTCACCGAGCCCGCAGGCCCCCGCCATGGTCGACCTCAACACAGCAACCGCCGAGCAGCTCGACACTTTGCCGGGCATTGGCCCGGTCACCGCTGCTGCCATCTTGACGTGGCGCGCCGAAAACGGAGCGTTCTCCGCCGTCGACGAGCTGCTCGAGGTGTCCGGGATCGGGGACGCCACTCTCGCCGACATACAAGCCCATGTGTATGTATGACCTCGGAACGCCTCGACCTGCGCCTGGCTCCATCAGCGCTGGCCGCGTGGTCGATGACGGCGATGGGGCTCGGCTGGTCGAGTGGACAGGCTGTGCTGGGAGCGGTCGCGCTCGCGACGGTTGGGTTCGCTTTGCTCTGCTGGAAGCGGAGGGATGCCGATGAGCTAGCGCGAGACTCCCGATGGGTGCTTGCCGCCGCTTGTGCCCTCATCGTTGCGGGCTCAGGACTTGCCGTCGCAGGGCTGCGGGCGGGAGCTGTCCAGGTTGGTCCTGTCCCGGTGCTGGCAGAGCAGCAAGCGCAGGTCACCGTCGAAGCAGTCGTGGTCACGGACCCTGTCCTGCGTCAAGGCAGGTTCAGCACGTATGTGGTGGTGCGCATCAGTGCCCGCCAAGTCACTGGGCGGGGCGAGACCACGCGAGTGCGTTCACCGCTGCTTGTCATCGCAGACGAATCGTGGATGCAAGTTCATCTTGGTGACAACGTTGAGACGTCGGGCCGGTTGTCGACAGCCGACGGTCCTGACCTGGCGGCGCTGCTGTCAGCGCGCGAGGATCCGACTGTCTTGTCCGAGGCCAGTTGGGTTTTCGCCGGGATCAGCCAGGTACGCGCTGGGCTGACCGAGGCGGCGTCACCGTTGCCGGCAGCGCAGCGGGCGCTCGTGCCGGCCTTGGTCGACGGTGATGACTCGGGAATGCCACCGGACATGGTCGAGGACTTCAAGACGACCGGGATGACCCATCTGCTGGCGGTCAGCGGATCCAACCTCACGTTGGTGCTCGGGTTTGTGCTCTTCATCGCCCGCTGGTGTGGGGTGCGCGCACACGGCCTGACGGTTGTCGGTGTCGCCGCAGTCGTCTTCTTTGTGTTGCTGGCCCGACCGGAACCGTCTGTGTTGCGAGCCGCCGCGATGGGCCTGGTCGCCCTTGCCGGACTGGTGGCTGGGGGGCGCAAGCGCGGTATCAGGGCGCTGTGCGTGGCGGTGGTGGTGCTTCTCCTGCTCGATCCCTGGCTGGCGAGGTCCGTGGGCTTTATGCTGTCGACGCTTGCCACCGGTGGCATCTTGTTGCTGGCGCCGCCTTGGCGAGACGCTTTGGCCCAATGGATGCCGGTGCCGTTGGCCGAGGCGATCGCCGTACCGCTCGCAGCTCAGATGGTCTGCACGCCAGTCGTGGCGGCCATTTCTGGACAGGTGAGCTTGGTCGCCGTCGGAGCGAACCTGCTTGCTGCGCCTGCGGTCGGCCCGACGACGGTCATCGGCCTCATCGCTGGCCTCGTCGCCGTAATGAGCCAGCCACTAGGTCACCTCGGCGGCTTGCTTGCAGGCATACCCGCGTGGTGGATCATCAATGTGGCGCGTCACGCCGCCGGAGTCGCCGGCGCCAGCGTCGACTGGCCGGCCACTCCATTCGCCATCGCAGCCCTGGCCCTGCTGTGTGTGTTGTGCGTCTGCGCGATGGCGGCAGTGCTGCGACGTCGCTTGGCTTGCCTTGTCGTGGTCGTAGTTGTCTCGGTGGGGATGGCGCAGCCCCTTGGCCGGATGGGGTGGCCTCCCGACGACTGGCTGATGGTCGTTTGCGACGTAGGTCAAGGCGACGGGCTCGTCCTCAACGCAGGAAGTGGATCTGTCGTCGTCGTGGACGCGGGCCCGGAGCCCAGCGATATCGACCGCTGTCTCGACGACCTCGGGATCAGTGAGGTGGCACTCGTCGTGCTCACCCATTTCCATGCCGATCACGTCGATGGGCTTCCCGGGGTGCTCAACGGCCGCGTCGTCCACGAGATCGAGGTGTCCCCGCTGTCTGACCCACCACAGCAGGCGGCTGAGGTAGGGCAGTTGGCGGCCGCAGCCGACATCCCCCTGAGCATCGCCGTGCCTGGCGAACAATGGCAGGTCGGCCAGCTGCGTTGGGAGGTGCTGGGACCCTGGCGCGTCTATGGGTCAGGAGAAGAAGGCGACGGTGCCAACAACGCGAGTGTGGTGATGCTGGTGGAAGTTCAAGGTCACAGGATGCTGCTGACGGGAGACGCTGAGCCAGAAGAAGAGCTCGACATCCTCCGCTCCGGAGCAGACCTTGCTGTCGACGCCCTCAAGGTCTCCCATCACGGGTCAGCCAACCAGGACCCGGACTTTGTCGCTGCCACGAGAGCCGCCGTTGCCGTCATCTCAGTCGGGGCGGACAACGACTACGGACATCCGTCGATCGAGACGATGGCACAACTCGAAGGCCTCGGTGCGGCGATCTTTCGCACTGACCTCGACGGTGACATCGCCATCGTGGATCAAGGCGACGGCTTGGCGGTCGCTACCTCTGAACCGTGAACTCTGCGCCTATGGGTCTTGAGCTGTCGGTGGCTGGCTGTGATGTCAAAGCCCAAGCTGTCGGCGATGCGCTGAACTGCTGGCGAGCCGCTGACCTGTCGTCGGCGCGTGTCATGCTGAACACATCATGGCCAAACCGACCGCAGCCAGCGTCTTGGGTGTCACCACTTTGATCACCGGCACCAACGAGTTCCTCGCCGAGCGCACGATCGTCGCGACCCGGGAAGCCGTCATACATGCCGACCCTGACGCCGACGTGTCGGAGTTGGCCGCGGGGGAGCTGGGGGCAGGCACGCTCGCCGAAATCACCAGCCCCTCTCTCTTCGCGACCATGCGCTGCGTCGTGGTGCGCACCTTGGAAGACCTGCCGTATTCAGCCGAAGCTGACCTGCTCGGCTATGTCGCCGGGCCGGCTGACGACGTCGCACTCGTCCTGCACCACACCGGCGGCATGAAGGGCAAATCACTGCTCGACAAGCTCCGCAAAGCCGGCGCCCAGGAGGTCAAAGCGCAACCCCTCAAGAAGTGGGAGCTACCGACGTGGGTGACGACCGAGTTCCGGCACCACAAGGCCAAGATCGGCGACTCAGCAGCGGCCACGCTCATCGATGCTGTGGGCGAGGACATGCGGGCGCTGGCTGGAGCCGCGGACCAGCTCGCGGCTGATGCGCAGGGAGAACCCGTGACGGAGGCCATCGTGCGGCGGTATTTCGGCGGTCGGGCGGATGTCAAGGGCTTCGCCGTCGCGGATGCCGCCATCGGGGGCAAGGCCCCCGAGGCGCTCGAGCAGCTGCGTTGGGCCTTCGCCACCAAGACGGATCCCGTGCTCATCACCAGCGCGATCGCAGGTGGACTGCGTGGGTTGGCGCGCTATCTGGCGGCGCCACGAGGTCTCCGTGAAAGTGACCTAGCGCGCGAGGTGGGTGTGCCGACGTGGAAACTCAGGTCGCTGGCGACTCAAGCGCGAGGATGGAAGCCTCGCGGCGTGGCCATCGCCATCCAGGCCGCGGCGCAGGCCGACGCCGACGTCAAAGGAGCGGCCGGTGACCGGGAGTGGGCTTGCGAGCGACTGGTGATCTCTGTGGTCCGGGCAAAGGCCATCCAGTGATCGGCCCGCTGGAACGCGAAACGGGCCGCTCCAGAGAGGAGCCGGCCCGTGATTGCTCTGCATGCGCCCAGATGCGCAAGTCAGAGAGTGGCGACCTTCTTGGAGATCGAAGACTTCTTGTTGGCGGCCTGGTTCCGGTGTATCACTCCTGCTGAAACAGCCTTGTCGAGCTTGCGATTGGCGGCCTTGGCGAGTTGCTGCGCTTGCTCGGTATCCCCAGAGTCAGCGGCCTCGCGGAAGCGACGGATCGAGGTCTTGAGCGCGGACTTGACCGACTTGTTCCGCTCGCGAGCAGACTCGTTCTGCTTATTGCGCTTGATCTGGGACTTGATGTTAGCCACGAAGAAATGCCTCTTAGAGTCGAATCGAGTGGGAGCAGCGTCACGCGCCGAGCCACCTCGCACGCGACGAGAGACAGTACCAGCGCGCTTCTAAGCGGGCCAAATCCGGTCGTGCGCTCGAGTTCCATGCCGGAAGCTGCTCTAACCCGGCGGCGAGGCGGGCTATCCCTTGGTCAGGGTGCCGGCTGGCATGGCGCACGACTGCCTGTCGCGGTGCGTTTCTAGGGTACGGCGGACAACGAGTTTTACCCTCCTCGAAATCGCCTCTGGTTATGAGCTGGCTCGGAACGCGGCGGCAGGGCCGCTGCGAACCGACATGCGCGCCGTTCATCTGATCTCGAGCAGTGACCTCAGCCGACAGGAACACGCCCAGCCGGTGCAACCGGGGCCCTTGTCAGAATTGATCTGCTCAACCAGCCTGCGGCCGGTGGCTGTCGCGATCGGGATAGCCGTGCTTGGCCACGGTGAGCAGCACGGCGGAGTCGTCGAGCGCTTCGAGGCTGTGTCGTGCGGCGGGGACGATGAGGAGGTCGCCGGGAGAGCCGTTCCAGCTGACGTCGCCAGCGACGAGGCGAACCCGCCCGTGCAGCACCTGCACGGTGGCCTCGCCCGGATTGTCATGCTCATCCAGTCCGCGGCCGGCGGCCAGTGCGATCAGGGTCTGGCGCAGCACGTGTTCATGACCGCCGTACACGGTCTTCGCGCTGCGACCGCTGGAAGCCTCGCGGGCGATCTTCAGCTGCTGACGGGCGAGGGCGGTCAACGATGACTTCTCCATGCATGCACCTTCCCATACCGAGAGTCACGTGCACAGAACTGGACTGGCCCGTCGACGACGGCTGGGTGGCGTACAACAGTCTGCAGGTCATTGCGTACTTCGTCACCGTCTTCATCGCCGGCCCGTTGGCGATCCTGACCGGCCTGGGGATGTCACCGGCGCTGTCCACCCGCTTCAGGCGCATCAGCTCCGTACTCAGCATCCAGACCGCCCGCTCGCTGCACTTCCTCGTCATGGTCTGGTTTTTCCTCTTCATCGTGATGCACGTGGCGCTGGTCTTGACCACAGAAATGCGGGCCAACCTCGGCCACATGTACGCCAGCCGAAACGATGGCTCGTGGGTCGGTTTCTGGGTCTTCGCGGCGTCGATGGTGATCGTCGTCGGCTGGGTCGCGGCCACACCGTTCACCCTGCGTCACCCTCGCACTGTCCAGCGCATCGGTTACGCGCTGATCGGGCCCGTGCAGCGACTATTCGAGCACACGGACGCCAGTACACCGAGAAGGACATCTCGCCCTACCTGTGGCACAACGGGAAGTATCCCGAGACCGACGAGTACACGGCGCTGTATGACAACGACTTCGTCGACTACCGGCTGCTGGTCAACGGACTGGTCGACAATCCCGTCGCGCTGGACCTGACACAGCTGCGCGCCCTGCCGCATCACGAACAGATCACCCAACACTTCTGCATCCAGGGCTGGTCGGGCATCGCGAAATGGGGTGGGGTGTCCATGCAGACCATCGTGAATCTTGTCCAGCCCAATCCCGAGGCCAAATGGGTGGTCTTCTACTCGCTCGGTGATGGGCCGGACGGGGGCATCTACTACGACGCGCACCCGATCGAGCAGATGGGCTACCACCTGACGATGTTGGCCTATGACATGAACGGCGCACCACTCGACTACGGCCACGGCTCCCCACTGCGGCTACGCAATGAGGTCCAGCTCGGCTTCAAGCAGGTCAAGTGGCTGAGAGGGGTCGAATTCGTTGAAGATTTCTCGCAGGTCGGTGCCGGCTATAGAGGGTATAACCAAGATCATGAATTCTTCGGCTACCGGCAAAGCATCTGACCGCCATCAGGGCGGCGGGCGACATGGCGGCAGTCAGCTGTCAGGAGACAAGCCCAGCCGGTCTATGAGCTTCAGAGCGTCGTAGGGGGCGTGCACCTTGGCGTCGTTGTCGAAGTAGACATAGACATCCGCTCCAGCCGCGGACCAGCCGCGTACCTTGTCCGCCCAGCTATCGAGCGTCTGGTCCGGGTAACCGCTCACATAGAGCTCTTCGGCGCCATGCAGACGCACGTAGGCGAAGTCTGAGGTCACCTCGTCGAATCGCGGCCATCTGTCGCCGGCATCGGAGCTGACGCACGCGATGTCATGAGCGCGCAAGAGCGCTAATGCTTCGTCGGACCCAAAACTCTGGTGGCGCCCCTCCAGCGCATGTCGGACCGGCAGATCAGCCGATGCCCAGATAAGTGCCCGGTCAGGGTCGAGCTTGTCGTCATGACGAGTGGCCAGCTCGGCAGCCGCGATGGTCGTGCGCGGCAGCTGCGCGAAGAACGCCGCCAACCGGTCAGCATCAAAGGCCGCGTTTGCAGGCAGCTGCCACAAGATCGGACCCAGCTTGGGGCCGAGGGCCAGCAGTCCGGATGCGAAGAAGTTCGCGAGGGCGGACTCGACGTCGCTGAGCTTCTTGAAGTGGGTGATGAAGCGGCCACCCTTGACGGCGAACACGAAATCATCGGGGGTCTGCTCAGACCACAGGGCGTAGCTGGATGGGCGCTGAAGGGAGTAGAACGAGCCGTTGATCTCGACTGAGCTGAAGCGCTGCGCTGCGTAGGTGAGCTCTTCACGCTGTACGAGGCCCTTCGGATAGAAGTCCCCACGCCAGCCGCGATATCGCCAGCCAGAGATGCCGATACGCACGGTCGTCACTGCTCGAGGTTACCGATTCCCTTGGGTTGCTCCGGTATGACGGAGAGACGGCTCGGCAGCGACTCCTTCGCATCGCCTCGTGCACACTAGGCGCGTGACGGTGCGCAAGATCGGAGTCGAGGAAGAGCTTTTGCTGGTGGACCCTGAGACGAGGGAGCTGGCTGCCGTCTCGCAACATGTGATTGCCGGTCACCATGCGCTGGAGGCCGAACGGGCACGCGCGATGCACGGAGACTCCGGGACAGCTGGTGGAGGCCGCGATGCTGAGGGCACCGAGGCCTTGACGGTTGACCAGGAGATCTTCCTTCAACAACTCGAAACGGCGACGGTACCGTGCACCTCTCTGGCCGAGCTTGAGAGCGACCTGCGTCGGTGTCGCCGCGTGGCGGCCGAGGCTGCCGCCACCGCCGGGGCGGCCATCGTCGCTGTGGGGACCGCGGTGGTGGGGAACGCGCCAGCTGTCGTGACGCCCAATGCGAGATACCAGCGGATCATCGACGAGTTCGGTTCACTCATCCGCAATGTCGTCGTCAGCGGGATGCATGTGCATGTGAGTATCGAAGACGACGAAGAGGGAGTCGGCGTCATTGATCGAGTGCGACCGTGGCTCCCGATCCTGCTCGCGTTGAGCGCCAACTCGCCGTTCGTGCATGGCGTCGACACCGGCTTTGCCTCATGGCGATCCCAGATGTGGGGGAGGTGGCCCAGCGCGGGGCCAACCGAGCCGTACGGCGACGCGGCGGGCTACCACGCCGTCGCTGAGGCGATGATGGCCTCTGGTGCGTCGATGGACAGAGGCATGCTGTACTACGACGCCAGGCTGGCCGAGACCTGGCCCACGGTCGAGATCAGAGTCGCCGACGTCTGCACCGAGGTGGGCGATGCCGTGCTGGTCGCGGCACTGACCCGCGCGCTCGTGGAGACCGCCGCTCGTTCATGGCGCGCTGATGAGGCGCCACCGGCATGGCGAACCGATCTTCTTCGCGCCGCACAGTGGCGCGCCGCGCGCTATGGCGTGGCTGGGCAGCTGATGCACCCACAGACGCGCGAACTGCAGCCCGCGCGGATGGTCGTCGAGAGCCTGATGGCCCACACAGCGGAGGCTCTGGCAGAGGCCGACGACACGGAACTGGTCGCAGCTACTTTCCAGCGTCTGCTCGCGCGAGGCGCAGGTGCCAGTCGCCAGCGTGCCATTGCAGAAGCTCGAGGCAGCTTGACCGCCGTCGTCGACGACCTCATCGTCCGGACGAACACGACCTCCAGGGATTGAGTCAAGGGCGTTCAAAAAGCCACACCTTCCCCAGGCTGGATTCTCATAGCCGTTGGCTTTGGCGGGGCCGGATCGCCATCCGGTTCGGCAACCGCAAACCCGCTCCGGACAGGGCCGCGGGGTGCTGGCAGTTCCATGGGCACCCTCTCTGCCAATCTCGCCCAGCCGGCCCAGGCCCGAGGTGGCTGTTGCCAGCACAGTGCCCCATTGTTGCAACGGCACACGTGGCCTTCGGTGTCGCAATTCTCGGGGCTGCGGGGTTGATCGGCCCGGTGCCCGGCTTCAGTCAGCATGACTGCGAGCGAAACCCCGTTGCGCGTCGCCCCGCACGACCGCAAATCGTTCACATGCTTGAAAATCCGGCCAGATTTGGTCCGAGGGGTGCAAAAAGCGTTCATGAGCACCGAAGTGCGGCCAGGTCTAGGCGTGCAGGCGTCGTTGAGCGCCTTCGAGCGTGCGCCGCGCCAGCTCGGCCCTGAAGCACGGAAGGTTCGGGAGACCCATTGGAGCCGGCTGGGTGGACATCATCGCGCTGTAACAGCCGAGCCCAGTCAGGAAGCCCGTGACGTCCCGCTCAGCAGTGAGCTGAAGGTTCAGCGAGGCGATCATCTCGTCGAAGAGCGGCGTCTCCACCCACTCCAGGCCGAGACACATGGTGTCGCCCCACAATGGTCCCAGCCGACTCATGCCCCAGTCGAGCAAGACGGGCTGGCCGGTGCCCCGCCGCATCAAGATGTTGTCGTGGCGGATGTCCCAATGACAAAAGGTGTCACCGATCAGCCCGGCTCGAGTATTGAAGAGTATTTCTCGAACACCGGTGAGGTCTTGTCGCACCCACTGCGGCAGCGCCCCAATTTCGCGTTCCGCCGGCGCCTCGAATGCGGCAAGGTATTTGTCGAACCCCGACACCGCCGTAGCCGTCACGCCCAGGTCAGGCGCCGGGGTGAGTTCTCGTGTCTGCGCCTGCACCGCTTCGAGCACGCCTGCCTTGTGGTCGTCATCTCCCCACTGCGGGTGATCGCCCTCGATGTCCTCGAGCAGGACCGCGACCCAGTCCCCGTCGTCATACGTGCCAAGGAGGTCAGCGCGGTATGGCGCCGGAGCCAGCCGCGACAGCACCTCGATCTCGTGCCGGAAGTGGCTGGGCGTCTCGGGGTTGATGCTCGCGCTGACCGCTTTGACAAAGGCGCGCGCCCCGTTCGCACCGCGCACGCTGGCCGCCACGGCCGGCGACATTCCACCCGTGCGAGGCGTCACGTGCACAACCGGGGCGCCGAGCTGCGTTTCCACCCACGTGTGTACGTCGGACGAGGCGTCGTCGTACGCCACCCGCACCCCGTGCAACCGGATTGCCGCTGAGCCGTCGGAGACCGATGCGGCCTCGCTGGTCGACGACGACGCTGCAAGCTCGCTCAACGGTTCCGCAACCGTTCGGCCAGCCAGTCCCGAGTGACCTCTTCGTACCAGGTCTGATGGTCGCGAAGGTGCGGTGAGCCAGGTGGCACCGGCTCGGTGATCTGCAGGCCCCAGAACGACCAGAGCACGGCCAGCAGGCTGTCGATGGCAATTGGCTCGACATCGCGGCTCAACTGGTGCCCGGCGCACATCGACTCGACGTCGAGACCGTCACCGCGGGCGGACAGCAACAGGCAGACCAAGTCGATCCACTTCGCCCCGAGGACCGGCCAGTTCCAGTCAACGAACCACACGTCGCCGGCCGGTCCGATCAGGACGTTGTCGTCGCGCAGGTCCATGTGCACGATGCTCTCGCCGGCAAGGAGCTTTGAGTCGTCCCGGCACAGCTGCTCGACCGTGTCCAGCCACTCGCTGTCGCCGGTGCTCTCACGGAGAAGGGTCATCCGCTCATCGAAGTCCGCCATTAGGTGCTCGTCGGCGCGTTCCAGATGGAGTCCGGCGGGGACGCGGGTCAGTGCCGGAGCCGTGGCCGCCAACTTGTCGAGGACCAGGTGGAGCTGGTCAGACTGCCAGGGTCTCCGGGGAGGCGCTCCTTCGACATACTCGAAGGCCACGATGATCCAGCGCAACCCGGCGACCTCCGCGTCGTGGTGCCAAAGCAGGGCTGGTGCGCCGATGCCGTCGGGCAGCAGGCTGAGCTTGCGCACCTCGTCTCGATAGGCGTCGCTGAGTGGCCAGCCGTGCAGCTCGTCGTCCGCCGATGAAGCCGCCTTGACGAACACATCTCGGCCATCGTCGAGTTCCAGCCTGGATGCGAAGCCGGGCGTGAAGCCCGTGCCGGTGGACTGCGCCGCGACGACAGCGGCTCCGACGGTGTCCGAGATAAGCTCCCGCACACCCGGCGGCAGATCGCGCCATTGGGGTCGGCGCGCGGTGGCACGGACGGGTACGACGACACCGTCACGCGTGGTGACCTGGTCGAGCTGCCACTCGGGCGAATCGCGCACCCTGACGCCTACGTCCCCGTTCATGTGAGGGGAGTCTGCCTTGTGCGTGACCGCGGCACCAACGGGTTAGACCGGATGCTGTCATGAGGCGCTGGACTGGCGAAGCGCTCGGCGCTTTAGACAATGCGCCCCCTGGTAGCAAGAGCTGCGCGTCAACGGGATGACCAACACGTCCGGCGGCGGCGTCTCAGTCCGTGCTGCGCCGGGGAGAATTCGTGCGGGTCAGCCAGGAAGCGAGCGGAGCACTTCGGCCGCCGATCACGGCGGCGGTCACGGCGATGGTGATGATCGACCCGGTCGCCGACGTGAACAAGTTCGGATCGGAACTGTGCGCACGGCCTGGAACTCAGCGACCATCGCCAGCACGTTGAACAGCAGTCGCCCGACCGGATCGTTCGGGCCGTGGACTGAATGGCCATGCTGAAATCGGACCTTTTCTGGCGGTCAGGTCGTCAACGATATCGCGTGCATCGGTCAGTGACCACGCCAGGCAGTCGAGGGCGCACGTTCGATTAGCGTGCAGTCAAAGCCGACTCCGCGCCAGAGAAGGCAGTACGGGACCGTCCTTAGGACGTGTAACCCGATCGGGTGGGCTCCGGTGATCAGTGGTGGTGCGCGCGGTCAGCGGCTCTGCAGTTCTTCGCGCGCGACGCGGCGGGCAATGTCTTCGACCTCGGCCGAGGTGAGTTCACCGACGGGGCGTTCATGTACGGCCTGCCGGAGCAGGCGGCGCACCAGCGCGGAAGTAGGAATGTGTTCGGCGGCGGCCTGCCGGCGCAACCGTGCATCCAGCTCTCTGTCGATGCGTAGATGTAACGGGGTGTCCAGCGCGCTGGCCTTTTCAGCGATCTCAGCCTCAGCGGACTCGGCCTCTTCCTGAGCGACCTCGGCGAGGATCGCTTCATGTCGGTCTCGGCGAGCGGTTCGCGCCTTCTTGGTGGTGTCAGCCATCACTGAGCCTCCTTGCCCTCGAGGTATTCGCGAAGGTCAGCCCCGCGCGACTTCCACGCAGTGACCCCGGACCTATCCCGCGGATCGACAATCACGGCGAGCACGAACCAAAGCTAGACGAGTAGCCGATGATCCGGGTATACCCAACCCGACTCTTCGGGTCCGGCACGCGCACTACCCGGTGCGGATCGCTAGCTGCTTCGAGTGTCCAGCCCCGGTCGATGTTGTCGGGCCGGGATTAGCAAGCCGAACGGCTGTGGATATGTGCAGCACCTCGTCGTTCCACCACAACTCTCCAGACACACGCTCTACTGTAGCGCATTACGCTACATCACGTTGAGCCGGATCATCGCTCAGGTGAGCTGGCACTTTCGGTAGGCGGGGCGTCATACGTGCACAGTGTCCTTCTTCCGCCCGAGCGACGCGATTTTTTTGCCTGTAAAGGGGTTAGGAATCGTTGCCAGCCGATTTCCTGGCTGCTCGACGCGCACTTTCTGGCTGCTCAACACCGATTCTGTGGCTGCTCAACGAAGGTGAGGGGCGTGGGAGAATGGCGGTGCGGGTGCGTCGTACCCGCGCCCAGGAACGTGGCCCGCTCCGGCCCTCCGACAGAAACGAACGAAAGGCGCTCGTGCCCCAGAACCTCGCCTCGGCGCCGCAACCCGGCAGCACCGAGCCGTCGATCATCCGCAACTTCTGCATCATCGCGCACATCGACCACGGCAAGTCGACCCTGGCTGACCGGATGCTGCAGCTGACAGGGGTGGTCGACGCCCGCCACGCCCGCGCTCAGTACCTCGACCGGATGGACATCGAGCGAGAGCGCGGCATCACGATCAAGAGCCAGGCGGTCCGGATGCCGTGGACGGCGTCGGACGGCGCCGACGCCGGCACGACGTTCGTGCTCAACATGATCGACACGCCAGGCCATGTGGACTTCACCTACGAGGTCAGCCGGTCGCTCGAGGCGTGCGAGGGTGCGGTGCTGCTGGTCGACGCCGCTCAGGGCATCGAGGCGCAGACACTCGCCAACCTCTACCTCGCTCTCGACGCGGATCTCGACATCATCCCGGTGCTCAACAAGATCGACCTGCCCAGCGCTCAGCCGGAGAAGTATGCCGCTGAGCTCGCCCACATCATCGGTTGCGACCCTGACGACGTGTTCAGGGTGTCGGCGAAGACAGGGGAAGGTGTCGAGGCGCTGCTCAACAAGATCGTCAGCACCGTGCCAGGGCCGAAGGGCGACGCAGCTGCCGCGCCTCGCGCTCTCATCTTCGACTCCATCTACGACACCTATCGCGGCGTCGTCACCTATGTGCGGGTGGTCGACGGCAAGCTGAGCCATCGAGACCGCATCAAGATGATGTCGACAGGGGCGGTGCACGAGATGCTCGAGGTGGGGGTCATCTCGCCCGAGCCGATGAAGGCCAAGGAGATAGGAGTCGGCGAGGTCGGCTACCTCATCACCGGCGTCAAGGAGGTCAGACAGTCACGGGTGGGTGACACCGTCACCTCGTCGGTCCACGGAGCAACGCAGGCGCTCGGCGGCTATCGCCATCCCAACCCGATGGTCTATGCCGGGCTGTATCCGCTGGACGGTGACGACTACCCCACCTTGCGGGATGCCTTGGACAAGCTGCAGCTCAATGACGCGGCGCTGGCCTACGAGCCCGAGAGCTCAGGCGCGCTGGGCTTCGGCTTCCGGTGCGGCTTCCTCGGGCTGTTGCACATGGAGATCGTCCGTGAGCGCCTCGAGCGGGAGTTCAACCTCGAGCTCATCTCGACCGCACCCAACGTGGTCTACCGCGTCGTCATGGAAGACCGCTCCGAGATCACCGTCACCAACCCGAGCGAGTATCCAGGCGCCGGCAAGATCGCGGAGGTGTTCGAGCCGGTGGTGCGGGCCACGATCCTCACACCATCGGAATTCATCGGCGTCATCATGGAGCTCTGCCAGACTCGCCGCGGTGCCTTGCAGGGAATGGAGTACCTCTCCGCGGATCGCGTCGAGCTGCGCTACACATTGCCCATGGCGGAGATCGTCTTCGACTTCTTCGACGCGCTCAAGTCGCGCACCAAGGGCTATGCGTCTCTCGACTACGAGCCGATTGGCGAGCAGGCAAGCGACCTGGTCAAGGTCGACGTACTCCTGCACGGCGACCCGGTCGATGCGTTCTCCGCGATCGTGCACCGCGACGCCGCTTATGCGTATGGCGTCCAGCTGGCACAGAAGCTCAAGGAGCTCATCCCGCGTCAACAGTTCGAGGTTCCGATCCAGGCGGCCATTGGCGCCCGCGTGATCGCCCGCGAGACCATCAGGGCGATCCGCAAAGACGTGCTGGCCAAGTGTTATGGCGGCGACATCTCCCGCAAGCGCAAGCTCCTTGAGAAGCAGAAAGCGGGCAAGAAGCGCATGAAGATGGTCGGTCGAGTCGAGGTGCCGCAGGAGGCCTTCATCGCTGCCCTCAACACCTCGGAGACTCCCGAGAAGGCCAAGAGGTAGCTCAGGCGACCTTGCGACACGACGTGACGATCCCACCGGGTCTGGCCGCGCAGGCCCAGCTCGGGCCTGACTGGGTCGACTGGTTCGACCGACTGCCGACGATCGCCTCCGACGTCCTCGACGAGTGGCAGCTGACCCTGGACGGGGCCGCCATGCATGGTTTTGCCTCACTGGTACTGCCGGTGCGCACCGAGACGGACATTCCCGCCGCGCTCAAGCTCACGTTCGACGAGGACGACGAGTCCCTGCACGAGGGTCTCGCGCTGCAGCGATGGGCAGGTCGCGGCACGGTCAAGCTGCTGCGAGCAGACCCGAACCGGCGTGCGCTGCTGCTCGAGCGGTTGCACACCCAGGACCTCAACGGTGTCGACGACCTGGAGGCGTGCGAGATTGTCGCTCGCTTCTACCCGCGGATCCACGTGGCTGCCTTGCCGCAGCTGCGTACGGTCACGTCGTACGTCGACGAGTGGCTGACCGCCCTGGCGACGGTGTCGCCCGGTGGTCCGCTGCCCAGGCGCATGGTGAAGCAGGCGCTCTCCTTGGGCCGGGACCTGGTGGAGGACCCGGACAGCACCGGCCGCATCACGCACGGCGACCTGCACTACGAGAACGTCCTCGCCGCCGATCGGGAGCCCTGGCTCGTGATCGACCCGAAACCGATGTCCGGGGACCCGCACTACGAATGCGCCCCGATGCTGTGGAACCGCTGGGGCGAGCTCGTCGCCTCGGGGGACATCCGCTGCGGCCTACGACGCCGCTTCCAAACGCTCATCGACGCGGCAGGGCTCGACGAGGACAGGGCCCGCGACTGGGTCGTGGTGCGGAGCATCATCAACGCCCACTGGTCGATCGAGGAGGCGGAGCGCGCTCGCCGTGACCTCGACGCGGACGAGCACGCCTGGATCACGCTGTGCGTCACCACGGCGAAGGCGGTCCAGGACTAGCCGGGGCCGGCCGACGTGTGGGGGTCGCCCACATCACATCACCGATCGACGGATCAGTGCGTCCTTTGCCGCTCAGCCCCGTAGGCTAGACCACATCGGTCCGTACCGTCCTGCCTCGGACCCTGTGTATGTCGACCCCCACGCGCCGCGACGGCCTCGGCCCGCGCCGGGCAGGACGACCCTTCAACGTTCGGAGTAACCCATGGCGGCTAGCCGCCCCCTGATGCATGCTGCCCAGCGCACGTCCACCACTCACCCATCGTTCGCCGAGCTCGGCCTTCCTCCTGTCCTCGTCCAAGCTCTCGCCAAGGCAGGGGTCGAGAAGCCGTTCCCGATCCAGAGAGCGACGCTCCCCGACGCGCTCGCTGGACGCGACGTCCTCGGCCGCGGGCGGACGGGATCCGGCAAGACCTACGCGTTCGTGCTGCCGATGCTGGCTCGCCTCGCCCAACATCCGGCGAAGCGTCGCCCCAACCGTCCTAGAGCACTCATCTTGGCGCCCACTCGCGAGCTCGCGACCCAGATCGAGGCGGCTATCACTCCACTGGCCAAGCCGTTGGGCCTGCGCACGCTGACAGTCTTCGGCGGCGTGGGTGCACACCCCCAGATCAGCGGGTTGAGAGCAGGTGTCGACATCGTCGTGGCTTGCCCGGGCCGCCTCGCCGACCATGTGCAGACCGGCCACGCAAACCTCGACTCGATCGAGATCACGGTGCTCGACGAGGCCGACCACATGGCTGACCTCGGCTTCCTTCCCGTCGTACGCCGGCTGCTGGACAAGACACCCGGAAACGGTCAGCGCCTCCTGTTCTCGGCGACGCTGGATGCAGGTGTCGACGTGCTCGTGAAACGCTTCCTCACCAACCCGGTCACGCACAGCGTCGACTCCGTGAAGTCACCCGTGACGGCCATGTCTCACCACGTGCTGCACGTAGCGGGGGATTCCAGGGTGCCTGTCCTGGTGGATCTCGCCTCGGCCCCCGGACGCACGCTGGTCTTCACCAGGACCAAGCACGGCGCGAAGATCCTGGCTCGCAAACTGACGTCCGCCGGCGTCCCCGCGGTCGAGCTGCACGGCAACCTGTCGCAAAATGCCCGGACCCGAAATCTGACCGCCTTCTCAGACGGCAGCACCAACACCTTGGTGGCAACCGACATCGCCGCGCGCGGCATCCATGTCGATGACATCGCCCTCGTCATACATGCGGACCCCCCCGTCGAGCACAAGGCATATCTGCACCGCTCTGGTCGCACTGCTCGAGCAGGCGCTGAGGGAACCGTGGTCACCCTGATGACCGACGCCCAGGTGACAGATGTGAGAGACCTCGCCCGCAGAGCAGGCATCAAGCCCACTGTGACCCGCCTGTCGTCCGGTCATCCGTTGCTCGCCGAGATCGCGCCCGGGGATCGTGAGCTCGTTTACCCGACTTCAGCCGTAAACTCAGCAAGCGTCGTACGCAGTCGAACCGGCGTACGGCGACAGGGTCAGGGTCAAGGCAGCAGACGACGCAAGCCAAGTGAGGGTGCGAGGCGGCCTGGGGGAGTCACCGCGACAGGAGCTTCCAGCGCTGCTGCTTTTTCGTCCTCATCCCGGCCGAATCAGCGCCGCAGAAGCCGTTGAAAGCCGCCAGTGCTTGGAGTGTCTTTGTCTGGTAACCGTGAGTAGAGTGCGAGTAGAAGTTTCGGGTCTAGCACACAGCGCCGCTCGCCTTATTCGCTCTGGTTGCCGACAGACCGGGCAATGACTTCAGAGAGCAAGAGCAGGAATATGAGCAAGGAGACCGAGTCTGTCGCGTTGATGAGAGACGTGGCCGCTTCGTTGCGTGCTCATCCCGAGGACGCTGACACTCTGGAGATCGTGACTCGATTGGCAAGCGACAAGTTGCCCAACGTGGACTTCGCGAGCATCTCTGTCATCTCCGCAGATGGCACGCTGAAGACGTTCGCTCCCACCGACGAGGTCATCACGCAGGCCGACAGCGTGCAGTATGAGCTCGGTGAGGGTCCTTGCATAGAGGCCGCCCGATCCGGCAAGACGGTGTGTGCCGCGCACGTGGGCTCAGACGAGCGTTGGCCCGGCTATGGTGCCAAAGCCGCCAGTCTCGGCATCGCTGGTCAGATGGCGGTGCACATTTACGCCACCCGCTCCTCGAGTGCAGCTCTCAACCTCTACTCCGCCACCGAGGGTGCGTTCGAAGATTCGACACACATCGTGGAGCTGTTCGCTTCACAGGCGGCTGTGGCCTTGGGCTTCTCTCGCAGTATCGAGACTTTGAAAGCGGCGCTGGGTGCCCGTAATGCCATCGGCCTGGCCATCGGGATGACGATGGAACGCTATGGGTTGGACGAGCAACGCGCCTTCAATTTCTTGGTGCGCGTCTCGCAGACCAGCAACGTCAAGCTTCGGGTCGTTGCCGAAGAGGTTGTCGAGCAAGCCAGTGCTGGAGAAGCCCAGCCGCATGCGACGGCCAAGGCGGGCACCAGGCCTTGAGCGACAACGAGACGCAACTCGTCGATGCGATGAATCAGGTCGCCGATGCCCTCCGCAGCCGCCCGGAGGCCGATGACACGCTGACCAAGATCACGCGCACTGCCTGTGAGGTCATCCCAGGAGTCGACGAGGCGAGCATCTCCATATCGAACCTCGAAGGGAAGATCAAGACTGTCGCTCCGACGTCGGTCTCGATCCGTAGGCCAGATGAGCTGCAATACGAGCTCAACGAGGGCCCTTGTGTTGATGCCATCAAGTTCCAGCAGACGATGCGGTCGGAAGATCTCGGAAATGATCGTCAGTGGCCACGATATGGGCCACAGGCGGTGGCGCTCGGCTTCCACTGCCAGATGGCCGTTCAGATCTACGAGAGCCAAACCTCGCACGCAGCCCTCAATGTGTACTCCCGCAGGCGAGGAGCCCTCGACGGAGCGGTCCACATCGCGGAGCTGTTCGCCACCCATGCCTCGGTTGCGATGGGTTTCTCCCGCAGTGTGGAGAACCTCAAAGAAGCCCTCGCCACCCGAGACAGCATCGGCAAAGCCATCGGTATCACCATGCAGCGCTTCGGGCTCGACGAGGAGCAGGCGTTTGCCTCCTTGGTTCGCGTCTCACAAACCCGGAACGTGAAACTGCGTCTGGTCGCCGAAGAGATCCTCGAGGAGCGCAACCAACAGTTGGCTTCGTGAGTAAGCCAGCAATATCGGGGCACAGAACGCACCAGGGTCGCAGGACCGCCCCGGGGCGCCAGCGGATCTAGGCCCTGGTGTTGAGACAACGAGAGCACCAGGGCCGCCCCCGGGACGTTAAGGGGGGATGTCTACCGCTTAGCGGTGACTCTGCTCTACGGTCAAGCCTATGGTGACCACGCGAGACGCCGACTCGATCATCGCCGATCGAGCCAGCACTGTCGGCCGCATGTTCTTCGACCGGGTCGAGTCGAGCCGCGATCGCGAGGCCTATCGCTACCCAGACGGTGACACCTGGACGTCAGTCACCTGGGGCGAGGCCGCTGACCGTGTCGTCAAGCTGTCGGCGGGGCTGATCGCTCTCGGCGTACAACCCGAACAGCGGGTCGCCATAGACAGTGGCACCCGCTATGAGTGGGTGCTCGCGGACCTCGCCATCATGTCGGCCGGTGCTGCGACCACCACTGTCTACCCGTCGACCATCCCCGAAGACATCGCCTTCATCGTGGGAGACTCAGACTCACACGTCGTCTTCGCCGAGGACGACGAGCAAGTCGCCAAGCTGCGGGAGCGACGCGCGGATCTGCCGGCGCTCTGCAAGGTGGTGACCTTCGACGGTACGACGGACGGCGACTGGGTCATCAGCCTGCAAGACCTCGAGTCTCTTGGAACAGCGCTGCTTGCGGAACAACCCAACGTCGTCATGGACCGGGTGGAGGGCACTGGCCCCGACAGCCTCGCCACCGTGATCTACACCTCGGGTACGACGGGAAGGCCGAAGGGAGTGCGGTTGCGCCACTCTTCCTGGACGTATGAGGCCGCCGCCGTCGACGCGCTCGGCATCTTGTCCGCCGACGACGTGCAGTTCTTGTGGCTGCCACTGGCTCATTCCTTCGGCAAGGTATTGCTGACTATGCAGCTCGCCATTGGTTTCCCGACAGCCATCGACGGAAGGGTCGAGAAGATCATCGACAACCTGGCTGTCGTGCGTCCCACCTTCATGGGGGCGGCGCCTCGGATATTCGAGAAGGCGCACGCTCGTATTCACCGCACGACCGCCGAAGAGGGCGGAGTGAAGAAGAAGATATTCGACCGTGCATTCACCGTCGGCAAGGAGGTGTCTCGGCGCGAGATCGCCGGTGAAAAGGTGCCGCGGCGTCTTGCCGCCCAACACCGGGTTTATGACCGGCTGGTCTTCACCAAGATCCGCGACAGGTTCGGGGGACGGGTGCGATTCTTCATATCCGGTGCGGCCGCGCTCAACCGGGATATCGCGGAGTGGTTCCACGCCGCCGGCATCTTGATCCTCGAGGGCTACGGACTGACAGAGACGTCCGCCGGCAGTTGCCTCAACCTGCCGTCGCACTACAAGTTCGGCACGGTCGGACCGCCGTTCCCCGGCACGGAGGTCAAGGTGGCCGACGACGGTGAAGTTCTCATCAAGGGGCCGGGAGTGATGGACGCTTATCACAACCAAGACGGCCCTACTCGCGACAGCTTCGATGACGGTTGGCTCCGCACCGGCGACTTGGGCGAGGTTGACGCGGACGGCTTCCTCCGTATCACCGATCGCAAGAAAGACCTCTTCAAGACGTCCAGCGGAAAGTATGTCGCGCCGCAGATCATCGAGGCGCGGTTCAAGGCGGTGTGCCCCTACGTGAGCCAGTTCGTGGTGCACGGCAACGAGCGCAACTTCTGCTCGGCTCTTGTCACGCTGGACCCTGACTCCATCGACGAGTGGGCGGCACGCAACGGGCTCGGCGGATCGTCATACGCTGAGATCGTCTCCTCCGACCACGCTCGCGAGATGGTTCAGGGGTATGTCGACGAGCTGAACTCCCGGCTGAACCGCTGGGAGACGATCAAGCGCTTCATCATCCTCGACCACGACCTGTCGGTCGAAGCAGGTGAGATCACCCCCAGCATGAAGGTGAAGCGTAAGGTCGTCGAAGAGCGCCACCGCGACGAGCTCGACTCCCTCTACCGTTGACCGGTCAGTCCCGGCCCGTCGAGTGGTCGGTCCCCGCCCGTTGAGTGGTCGGTCGTGACCCCGGCTGGCTGAGAGAATGGCGTGGTGCCATCGACGTTGCCAGAGGGAGAGCCAAGCCCGATCGATGGCGCGTTGCCACTCCAGGCGTCGGAGACGCTCGGCCAGCGACCGTTTGGGTTTTATGTGCACGTGCCGTTCTGCGCGGTGCGGTGCGGCTACTGCGACTTCAACACCTACACGTCGGCTGAGCTCGGTCACAGCCCCGGAGCCTCTCGAGCGGGTTATGCCGAATCGGTGATCGCCGAGATTCAGCTGGCTCGACGGGCGCTCGGCGATCGGGACCTCCCTGTGGAAACCGTCTTCTTCGGTGGGGGTACGCCGACGTTGCTATCCCCATCGGCCCTGACTTCGATCGTGACAGCGCTTCGGAACGAATTCGGCCTGGAGCCCGACGCAGAGATCACCACCGAGTCCAACCCCGACAGCGTGTCCGCCACCGATCTCGAGGCTTTGAGAGCGGGTGGGATCAACCGAGTCTCGTTCGGGATGCAGTCTGCCGTGCCGACGGTGCTGCAGGTGCTCGACCGGACCCACGACCCCCGCCGCGTCCCGCAGGTTGTGGCCTGGGCGCGGGACGCCGGTTTCGAGCAGGTGAGCCTGGACCTGATCTACGGGACGCCGGGGGAGTCACTTGCGGACTGGCAGCGCAGCCTGGATGCGGTGGTGGCGCTAGAACCCGACCACGTCAGCGGCTATGCCCTGATCGTCGAGGAAGGTACGGCGCTGGCCAGGCGGGTCCGGCGCGGAGTCGTCCCGAGGCCGGACGACGATGACCTGGCCGACAAGTATGAGGTGGCCGATGCTGTCCTGGAGGCAGCCGGTTTTGCGTGGTACGAAGTGTCGAACTGGGCGCGGAACGAGTCCGCTCGATGTCGCCACAATCTCGGCTACTGGGCGGGAACTGACTGGTGGGGTGCTGGTCCCGGTGCGCACTCCCACGTGAGCGGGGTGCGCTGGTGGAACGTCAAACACCCAATGGCGTATGCCGCCCGGCTGGCTGCCGGGGAGAGCCCGGCGGCTGGGCGGGAGATTCTCGACGGGGAGACGCGCCGGGTCGAGCGGGTGCTGCTCGAGACGCGGCTGGCCACCGGCCTGTCGATCGACGTACTCGATCGAGCTGGGCGAGCCGGCATCCCTGACCTGGTGGGCGACGGCCTGGTTCAGGTCACCACGGACACGGTCCTGCTCACGCGCCGAGGGCGGCTGCTCGCCGATGCTGTCGTGCGCGGGCTGTTGGCTTGATGCGGCAGCGTGCTAGCTGAGAAAGCGGATGCAGAGGGGGTAGCGGAAGTCGTCGCCTTTGCTGGCGGCGACGGTGCCCATGATGATGGCCACCAGTGCGAGCAACATGATCACCAGCGCGACTGGGATAATGACAAAAAGGCCCAGGCCCAACGTGAAGACCGCGAGCAGGGCGGCTATCAGTGAGTAGAGCAGCAACGACAGCTGGAAGTTCAGTGACTCAGTGGCATGGCGCTTGACGAAGGGTGAAGAGCCGCCCTTGATGAGCAAGATCACCAGCGGAGCGATAAAGCCCATGGCGAACCAAGCCGCGACGAGCACACCGATGTGTGCGGCGAGTGCCCAGGTCTTGTCGTCGTCTGCGGGAGCTGAGGTGCCGAGATGGCCCTGGTTGGGCGGCAGATAACCCGTGTGCGGGGCGGGGTAACCCGGGTTCGGCTGTGGATGGCCCTGGTTGGGCGGCGCGGGGTAGCCCTGGTTGGGCGGTGGATGACCCTGGTCCGGCGGTTGGCTCGGCTGCTCAGGTGACGGTGGGTAGGACATCGGAACCTCTCTTGGCTAGGAGGCAAGTCTACGTCTGAGCAGAGCGGCGGCCGGCCTGGCGCTGCGGAGGATCGACGCGGTCTCCGGGCGACGCTTCGTGGGAGATCAGCAAGTGACGAAGTCGATGAGCTCCTCAACGCGGCCGAGCAAGGCGGGCTCGAGATCGGCGTATGACGACACCCGCGACAAGATGTGCTGCCAGGCGCGAGCGATGTCGGTCTGGCCGCGGTGCGGCCAACCCAGCTGCTGGCATATGCCGTGCTTCCACGACATGCCACGCGGGACGGTTGGCCACGCGTCGAAGCCGAGTCGAGCTGGTTTGACCGCCTGCCAGATGTCGATGAACGGGTGGCCGACCACCAGGACGTGCTCGCCCATCGGCCCGCGAGCGACACTAGCCGCGATGCGGCTCTCCTTGGAACCAGCGACTAGGTGGTCGACGAGGACACCTACCTTGCGCTCCGGCGCGGGGCCAAAACAGTCGAGGTGCTCGGGCAGGTCGTCGATTCCCTCCAGGTATTCGACCACCACACCTGCGATGCGAAGATCGTCACCCCAGACTCGCTCGACAAGCTCGGCATCATGGCGGCCCTCGACGTAGATACGGCTGGCGCGAGCCACCCGCGCGGTGGCGGTGGGCACGGCCAAGGACCCAGAAGCCGTGTGCGTTATGACGACGGGAGCGGCTCTAGGAGGGGCGCGCAAGACGACAGGTGCTCCCTCGAGCAGGAAGCCCGGCCCGAGGGGGAAGGCGCGCCGTTTGCCACGCCGGTCCTCGAGGTCAACGGTGCCGAGGTCGCGGTCCACCCGGACGATCGCGCCGCACCAGTCCGTCGTCACCTCTTCCACCACGAGTCCCACAGCCGCCTCGACCTCGGTCGAGCGGCCTCGTCGGGGGGCTCGCCAATCAGTGGCGAGCACGTCGGAGCCGTAGCGGTCAGTTGACATGGGGCGGACGCTACTGCGCACCGCCGACAACCTCGTGACGCAACGCCGGGGGTAGCGGCTGAGCCCGTGGCCTCAAGCCAAGGGCAGGACGTCAGCCTCAAGCCAAGGGCAGGGCGTCAGCCTCAAGCCAAGGGCAGGGCGTCAATACCGGCTGGTGGGCCGGATGAGGTCGTGGCTGGGCTCTCACCGAGCTGCTCGTAGCCACGAGCGATCCCGTCTGCCAGCTTGTCGGCGGGGAACGGCCAGTCGCCGCTGGACGGCAGTGCCTCACCGACGGGCACTCCCTGCGAGTGCAGGGAGCAGATCAGCTGCGCGACCGTCGAGACGTCTTCTCGCTGGTCCTGCACGAACTGCTTGTCGACGGGCACCCCATGACCCGGTACGACGACTGACGCCTCCGTGAGCAAGCCCACCACGAAGTCGAGGGAACCGGGCCACTCCAGCGGCCAGCAGTCGCTACCGAAGCCAGGTGGCGCTGACTGCTCGATGAGGTCACCGGCGAAGATCACTTCGGCATCCGGGACCCGCAGCACCAGGTCACCGTCGGTGTGGCCGCGGCCCGGATGGACGAGCTCGACATAGCGGTCGCCGAGATCGATGGTGGAGACCGACTCAAACGTCTGATCGGGCGCCCGGAGTGAGGTTGCCAGGACATCCGCCAGCACCTCGGCGGTGATGTCTGGATAGTCGGGGTCGACCTCGGGACTCCGCGCGATCATCTTCTTGATCCGTGCCGCCGCCACGCCCAGTCCTGCCGCGGCATTGGCGTGGGCGTGGATGGCGGCGGCCTCGGGCATGGCGATGTTACCGAAGGTGTGGTCGAAGTGTTGGTGGGTGTTCACGACCCAGCGGATCGGCAGGTCGGGGGCGAGCCGACGTACGTCATCGAGCAGTTCACGACCCTGCTCGGCAGATGCCCGCGTGTCAACAAGCAGGACCCCGTCTGATCCGATCACCGCACCCACGGTCACGTCCCACTGGGGATATCGCGCGATGAACACGCGGTCGCCGATCTCGGAGAAGCGGTGAGTCTGGAGGCCTGCCATGACGCGACCCTAACCCGAGTGCCGTGTCGAGAAGGTAGCGCGACAGACGGGGCTGAATGACGAGTCGGAACGATATCCCCTGGTCGATGCGGCGCTCAGGTCCAAATCCTTCCGAATCACCGGAGGGTCCCTGGAGAGGACCATCTCACCGGCTGCTGGGGCTAGTAGAGTTGGCACTCCGCGGATATGAGTGCCAAGCATCGCAGCGATGATCAGCGCCCGCAGGCATCCGAAGAAACCGCATCCGGGCGAGACAATGTCCGACCAAGCAATAGGACGAGGAGGCGAACAGATGCTCGATGCCCGCAAGCTCGACGTACTCCGCGCCATCGTCGAGGACTACGTGCAGACCCGCGAGCCTGTCGGCTCCAAGGCGCTTGTTGATCGCCACCGGCTGGGAGTGTCGCCCGCGACCGTGCGCAACGACATGGCGGCTCTCGAAGAGGAGGGGTTCATCACCCAGCCTCACACCAGCGCCGGTCGCATCCCCACCGACAAGGGCTACCGACTGTTCGTCGACCAGCTCACAGACATCAAGCCGCTCTCGGGGGCGGAGAAGCGAGCGATCGCGACCTTCCTCCAAGGCGCCGTCGACCTGGATGACGTGGTGCACCGTAGCGTCAGGCTGCTCGCCCAGCTGACCCAACAGGTGGCTATCGTGCAGTACCCCACCCTCTCGCGTTCCACGGTGCGCCATGTCGAGGTCGTCACCATGACCAGCACCCGGCTGCTGCTCGTCGTTATCACCAGCACGGGACGCGTCGAGCAGCGTGTCATCGAGCTGCCCACTGGTCTCGACGATGAGGTGATCGGTGAGCTTCGTGCTCGACTGAACACCGCGGTCGTCGGCCAGCCACTCATCGAGGCCGCGAACCGGGTGGCCAGTGTGCCTGAGAAGTTCCACCTCGTCGACCAGGCGGTCGTCGCTCAGATCGTCGGCATCTTCGCCGAGGCAGTCGCCGACAACCGCACCGACGAGAAGGTTGCCATTGGGGGCACGGCGAATCTGGTGCGTTTCGGCGATGACTTCGACCGGTCGATCAAGCCACTCCTCGAAGCGCTCGAGGAGCACGTCGTGCTGCTCAAGCTGCTGGGCGAGTCCACCAGCCCCAGCCTGGTAACGGTGCGCATCGGCCATGAGGTGCCCCACGACCAGCTTGCGAGCACGTCGGTGGTGGCAACCGGCTACGGACCAGGCGACCGAGCCTTGGCTACCTTGGGCGTCGTCGGTCCCACCCGCATGGACTATGCCGGCTCGATGGCCGCCGTACACGCTGTCGCCCGCTACGTCAGCCACATCCTCGCCGACGCATGACCACCCGCCACCCTCAGTTGGAAACCGGAGTATGACGACCGACCTCTACGCCGTCCTCGGAGTCTCGCGCGATGCGAGTCCCGAGGAGATCAAGAAGGCCTACCGCAAGCTGGCGCGCCAGTTGCACCCCGACGTCAACCCCGACGAAGCCACTCAGGAGCGCTTCAAAGAGGTCACGCGCGCGTATGACGTGTTGAGTGACCAGCGCAAACGCGAGATGTACGACCTTGGTGGAGACCCCCTGTCTGCGAGCGGTGCGGGCGCAGGCTTCGGGCCAGGCTTTTCCTTCACCGACATCATGGACGCCTTCTTCGCACAATCCGGCGGCAGCCGCGGCCCGCGGCCACGCATGCGCCGTGGGCAGGACGCGTTGGTCCGTATTCAGCTTGACCTCGGTGAGGCCGCATTCGGCGTCATGCGAGAGCTCAAGGTCGACACGGCGGTGACGTGTTCGCTCTGCAAGGGAGCCGGCACCTCTCCGGGCACCGAGGCATCGACGTGCGCCACCTGTCGCGGTCGTGGCGAGATCAGCCATGTGCAACGGTCGTTCCTCGGCGAGGTCCGCACCATGCGGCCTTGTCCCACCTGTCGCGGTTTCGGCACCGTCATACCGAATCCGTGCAGCGAGTGCTCCGGCGACGGTCGGGTGCGAGCTCGTCGGGCGGTTCAGGTCAAGGTCCCAGCGGGGGTCGATTCAGGCAACCGGATCCAGCTTTCGGGCGAGGGCGAGGTCGGCCCGGGCGGCGGCCCCGCCGGTGACTTGTATGTCGAGATCGACGTGGCGCACCACCCGGTCTTCACCCGACATGGCGACGACCTGCTGTGCCAGATCAATGTGCCGATGACGGCTGCGGCTCTGGGCACAAGCGTCGAGCTGCCGACCCTTGAGGCAGACGTCGCCGAGGGTCCGTCATCGGAGGTCGAGCGATCGATGACCATCGACATCGAGGCAGGGACCCAGTCTGGTGAGCAGCTGGTCGCTCGGGGCAGGGGAGTGCCACGATTGCGTGGCACGGGTCGTGGGGACGTGGTCACCACCATCGTGGTCGAGACGCCGACCAAGCTCGACTCGGAGCAGGCTGAGCTCTTGCACCAGCTGGCCGTGTCGCGCGGCGAGGAGAACCCGACGGGATCGGTCGAGCAGCGGCACAAGGGCGTCTTCGACCGGTTCAGGGGAGCCTTCGGCGGCCGCTGAGCAGTGACCCTCCCAGTCTTCGTGGTCGACGCCGAGGCCCTGCAGCGCGACATGATCGAGCTCGGCGGTGACGAGGGTCGGCATGCCGTCGTCAAACGGGTTCGGGTGGGTGAGCGCGTCGTCCTGACCGACGCCCAGGGCGCTGGCGCCGAGTGCGCTGTGGTGTCTGTGTCGCGGCAGGGGCTCGTTGCCCAGGTGCTTGTACGCCGGTTCGAGCCGGTGGCCGTTCCCCACCTGACCGTCGTACAGGCGATCCCTAAAGGCGACCATGCTGAGCGGGCTGTCGAGCTGCTCACCGAGATCGGCGTCGACACCATCGTGCCCTGGGCCGCCTCCCGCAACGTCGTGAGCTGGCGTGGGGAGCGAGAAGCGAAGGCCCTGCAGCGATGGCGATCGACCGCGCATGCCGCCGCCAAGCAGTCGCGACGGCTGCGCTTTCCCGAGGTGACAACGCTCCACACCACGGCAGAGGTGGCAGACCTGGTCGACACAGCCGATCTGGCGTTGGCGCTTCACGAAGGTGCGGCGGAGCGACTCGGCGACTTCGTCATACCCCAGTCCGGAACGGTCATTCTCGTCATAGGCCCAGAAGGTGGCATCACTGAGGACGAACTCGCTGTGCTCTCCGGGCGAGGCGCGCAGACCGTCAGGCTGGGCGCCTCTGTGCTGCGCAGCTCGACCGCCGGCGTCGTCGGTGCAACCGCTGTGCTCAGCCGCACGTCACGCTGGACCTGACAAGAGCCTCGGTCAACGGGCGGGGAGTGACCGGTCGAGGGGCGGGGAGTGACCGGTCAACTTGACCTTGGCGTGAGACGGTCCCCGTCACGCTGGTGGCTGTATCCGTCGATCACCGAGGCGTCGAGTGGAAACTTGAAGCCAAATACTGGCGCCAAGTTTCCAAGTGACGGGCGAGCATCGACTTTCACCCGACGGGGAGCCTCACATCGAGAGACAGACTGTGGCTCGTCGCGAGTCGAGGCGGCTATTCGACTCGAAACGTCTTGTCGACGATGTTGATGGGACGACCGTCCTCCGCGCTGGACTCGAAACAGCGGATCGAGTATGTGCCTTCCTCGAGCATGCCCAGCTCGATGTCCGCCTGTCGCCAGACGCCCATGGCGGTGGTGACGAAGCCGTCATCCAGCTTCGTTCCCGCCTCGTCGTACAACTCCCAGTTGACGTGGCCCTCGAAGACGTTGGCAGACACCGTCACCGTGACCGGGTTCGAGACCCTTTGCCCCTCGACGGGGGTGACGATATCGATCCACGCTCGCACCTCCTCATCGGGCATCGCCCGTAATGGGTCGAGGCGTACGCCGGTCGACTCGTCGATGATCTCCCCGTTGTAGGCGAACCGTGCCTCGCCCTCGACCCCCGCTGTACGAAGGAGCGCCTGGTAGTACAGGAGAATCTGATCCTGCTGGTGCTTCGGCGAACCGATGAGGTGATCCCCTTCGAGGAAACCTTGATCCTCTGACGTTGGACCCTCGGGACCTTCGAGTGCGATTGTGGTGGTCTGTCCTGACTGGGAGACATCCACGACCTGCAAGTCCGGCCTTCCCATCATTACCGGCATTAGGTCAGGGTCGATGGGAAGGGAGGTCCACCACTCTTGGACAGCAGCGAGGGCGTCTTCGGGCACGACCGGCAGAGTGTGCGGTTCGGCGTACAGGCGTCCCTCCGGCCCGACGTAGTACATCGTGACCTGGCGGTCCGCTGGAGCATTCGGGTCGTAGACCCCCTCGTGTGTACCGGCCGGCTCCACGCCTGTCGGTTCAGTCGCGGTCGGCTCCGCCACAGTTGGTACCTCACCAGTCGGTTCAGCCTCCGTCGGCTCGGTCCCGGTCGGCTCTGAAGCGGTGGGCTCTGAAGCGGTGGGCTCTTGCTGAGTTGGCTCGGTCTGACTTGGCTCGCTCTGGGTTGGTTGGGTCGCGGGTGGTGCCGAGTTATCGGCCCCCTGGTTCCCGATCAAGACCACCGTGGTGATGACGGCTGCGGTGGCGAGCCCTGCGCCGAAGGCACCGCCGAGCCAGCCCCAGCTTGGGCGACCCGCATTCGTCCGGCTCGTCCACCCTCCCGTGCCCCGCGCTCGGTCGGACGAATAGCCGGCGGCGATGCGCTCCTGGATCCGCTGCAAGGCGTCAGGATGCGGTTGAGTGAAGGCTGCTTCTTCGTTGAGGGCTTGGGCGAGCAGCTCAGCGGTCCGGTCGTCGTCATACGTGTTCATCGTTGGTCCTCAAGGGTTGCGCGAAGGGAGCCGATCCCCCGCGAAGCATGGCTTTTCACGGCCCCGCGGCTGATGTCGAGCGCGTCGGCGATGTCGGCCTCGGTGAGGTCGCTGTAGTAACGGAGCACGAGCACTTCTCGTTGTCGTTGCGGGAGGGCACGCAGTGCGACCAGCATCTCCTGACGAGTCTCTGTAGTCATCGTCTGCTGTTCGGCGCTGGGCGCATGCCGTCGAGCGTCTTCGGCTTGCCGGTGGAGATGCTTGTCGGAAACGGTGTGATGACGGTGGGCAGAGCGGGCTGCGTTGACGACCGAGCGTCGAAGATATGCCAGCGCCTTGTCCGGTTCACGCAGCCTGTGCCACTTGCCGTGCATGGAGACGAAGGCGTCCTGCACGATCTCTTCGGCCTCGCCGCTGTGGCGCACGAGCAGGGCGGGGCCAGCCGCACGAGTGAGGTGTAGTGAGCGGCATACAACTGAGTCACCGCATGGTCGGCGTCCCAGCGCTGTGCAGGCACCATGGCCGCCCCTCTCATGGCGGTGAGCCCAGCTAGCGTGTACATGTCCTGTACACGTGCAGTCGAGTGCTCAGGTTTACATCATCGGCCAGCCGATCGTGTGCAAGCTTCGACACGGCTGTGTCGTCTGACGAGGAGAGTCAACGATGACTGAGAAGTCCTGCCTGTTCTGCCGGATCATGGCGGCGGAAATTTCCAGCGACAAGGTCGGTGAGTCCGACGACGCGCTCGCCTTTCGTGATGTGGATCCGAAGGCACCGACGCACGTCTTGGTAATCCCAAAGGTGCATGTGCCGACGCTGCCTGAACTGGCTGCCTCGCATCCGGAGGCTGCCTTGGCCGTCTTGACCTTGGCTCGACAGGTGGCGGAAGACGACGGTGTGGGCGATGCCTATCGACTGGTGTGCAACAACGGCGCTGATGCCGGCCAGAGCGTGTTTCACGCCCATGTGCACGTCCTCGGCGGACGCCCGCTGGCATGGCCACCAGGCTGAATGTGGCTCGCGGGGCGGTGGGTCTCGTCGGCGCCAGCCCGTAGCATGTACGCACGATGACAGAACAACAGGCGCCGCGACACACGATCGTGATTCCCAACAGTGTTCCGGTGGTTGCCGTGCTCGGGGCGCGTGACGAGTTCGTCGACATCATCGAGCGCGAGTTCGACGCCGACATCCACGTGCGAGGCAACGAGGTCAATGTCGCGGGTGACCGCGGCGAGGTGGCGCTCATCGAGCGGCTGATCGACGAGCTCGTCACCATGGTGCGCACCGGCCAGGGGCTGACCGGGGAAACCGTCGAGCGAGTCATCACGATGCTGCGCACCGAGACCAAGGAGCGCCCAGCTGAGGTGCTCACACTCAACATTTTGAGCAACCGTGGCCGCACCATCCGGCCCAAGACTCTCAACCAGAAGCGATACGTCGACGCGATCGACAAACACACCCTCGTCTTCGGTATCGGCCCGGCAGGCACGGGCAAGACCTACCTCGCCATGGCCAAGGCTGTGCAGGCCCTGCAGAGCAAGCAGGTCACCCGCATCATCTTGACCCGCCCTGCCGTCGAGGCCGGTGAGCGGCTGGGCTTCTTGCCCGGCACCCTGAGCGAGAAGATCGACCCCTACCTTCGGCCCTTGTATGACGCTCTGCACGACATGCTCGACCCCGAGACGATTCCCAAGCTGCTGACCGCGGGCACGATCGAGGTGGCACCGCTCGCCTACATGCGCGGCCGCACCCTCAACGACGCGTTCATCATCCTCGACGAGGCGCAGAACACCTCGCAGGAGCAGATGAAGATGTTCCTGACCCGGTTGGGCTTCGGCTCCAAGATCGTGGTCACCGGAGACGTGACCCAGGTCGATCTCCCGATTGGCACCAAGAGTGGCCTGCGCGTCGTGCAGGGGATCTTGGACGGCGTCAAAGACGTGAGCTTCTGTCGGCTGAGCGCTCAAGACGTCGTACGCCACCGATTGGTCGGCAAGATCGTCGCCGCCTACGACAGCTATGAGGCTGCCCGGGAGGCTGGTGTGCCCACTTCGTACGTCGAGGGCAGATGATCGGGCGGTCAACGATCCCTTGCCAGGGCCGATGAGCGTCGAGATACTCAACGAGTCGGGGGTGGAGCTCGACGTTGCTGAGTTCGCCAGGCTGGCCCGTTTCATCATGCGTCAGATGCGAGTTCACCCTCAAGCGGAGCTGTGCCTCAAGCTCGTGGATGAGGCGACTATCGCCGAGTTCAACCACCGCTATCTCGACACAGAGGGCCCGACAGACGTGCTGTCCTTCCCCATGGACGAGCTGCGGCCAGGTCGAGAGGGGGAGCCCGAAGGAGAGGGCATTTTGGGTGACATGCTGCTGTGTCCGCAGTATGCCGCCCAGCAGGCCCCGACTTCCTCGCGCTCGGTCGAGGACGAGCTACATCTGCTGACCATTCACGGCATCTTGCACCTACTCGGTTACGACCATGCTGAGTCTGACGAGAAGCAGGAGATGTTCGCCCTGCAGGACCGCCTTCTCGCCGATTGGCGACGTGTCCGGGCCGGTGAGGCAGTTCCGTGACCGCATGGGCAAAGGCACGGAATCCGCGAGGCGGTGAGCCGACACTGTGACATCGAACGATGTCATCCTGCTCGTCGTTGCCGCTTTACTCGTGGTGCTTGCCGGGCTTTTCGCGAGCGCTGAGACGGCTTTGTCGTCGACATCCCGGGCGCGTGCCAACGAGCTCGCCCGAGGCGGCAGCAAGAGTGCGGCCAAACTATCGGCGATCCTCGCTGACCCGCCGCGATTCCTCAACACCGTGATGCTCCTGCGCGTCATGTGCGAGATCACGGCCACTGTCCTCGTAGCCGTCACGGTGGCGCATCTGTTCAGGCCGGCGCTGGGCACTGCTGACGAAATGGATGGATCCACCACGGCCTTGGAGGTGCTGATCGCAGCAGCCATCATGGTGGTGGTCTCCTACATCGCGATTGGTGTCGCTCCCCGCACGATCGGACGTCAGCACTCGGAGAGGGTGGCGCTCGCGTCCGCGACTCCGGTGGTTGCGTTGACCGCTGTGCTTGGCCCCATCCCTCATCTGTTGATCATGATCGGCAACGCTCTCACACCCGGACGAGGCTTTCGAGAAGGACCGTTTGCCACCGAGGCCGAGCTGCGTGAGCTGGTCGACATGGCGGAGGCCAGTCGGGTGATCGAGTCCGTCGAGAGCCAGATGATCCACTCCGTTTTCGAGTTCGGCGACACACTGGCGCGCGAGGTCATGGTTCCCCGCACTGACGTGGTCTTCATCGAGCGCTACAAGACCTTGCGGCAGATGATGTCGCTCGCCTTGCGGAGTGGGTTCTCTCGCATCCCAGTGATCGGTGAGAATCTCGACGACATCATCGGCGTGGCTTATCTCAAAGACGTGACCAAACGCGTCTACGACAGGCACGAAGCCGAGACCACGGAGCGCATCGAAACCGTCATGCGACCGTCCTTCTTCGTGCCGGATTCCAAGCCCGCTGCCGAATTGATGCGCGAGATGCAGGCCCGCCGCATGCACGTCGCCGTCGTCGTCGACGAGTACGGCGGCACGGCTGGCCTCGTCACCATTGAGGACCTGCTCGAGGAAATCGTTGGTGAGATCACCGATGAGTATGACGTCGAGCCGATCGCCGTAGAGCGCCTCGCCGACGGCGCGGTTCGGGTCAGCTCCCGCCTGGACATCGACGAGCTGGGTGCATTGTTCGGGATCGGGATCGAAGACGAGGACGTTGAGACGGTGGGTGGTCTGATGGCCAAGCACCTCGGCAAGGTGCCCATCCCTGGCGCCGAGGTGGTCTGCAAGGGACTACGGCTGCAAGCCGAGTCCCTGGCCGGGCGGCGCAACAAGGTGGTCACCATCGTCGTGACCTCCTTGGATGCGAATGGCGAGACGGGTGAGGACCGGCCTCCGGTGGGTGCGTGAGAGGCCGACTCAGACGTCTTAGGCTGACGGGATGTCGATCGACCTGACCGATCCTGAAGACGCCAAGCTGGTCACGTTGGCGAGAGCCAACTGGGCGCGGGCAAACGCAGCACAAGGAGCGGCTGTCCGCGACACCGACGGCCGCACCTACAGTGCCGCAGCCGTGACGCTGCCGTCCCTGAAGCTGACTGCCCTTCAGGTCGCTGTCGCGATGGCCTGGAGCAGCGGAGTCACTGGCCTGGAGGCCGCTGTCGTCGTCGGTGACCTCGACGCCGTGGCAGGTGTCGATCTTGCGGTCGTGGCTGAATTTGCCGGCAGCGGCGTGCCGATCTATCGCGTCGATACCTCCGGAGCTGTGCTCGACTCGGTCACCACGTGATCTTTCGGCCGGGTAATTCGGGCACCGGTTCGCTGCTCGTTATCTCAGGAGCGGCCTTGTTCGGCACGGTCGGCACAGCTAGGTTGCTCGGACCGGCCGCACCAGCCGTGTCGGTGAGCGCTGTTCGGCTGGCTTTGGCGGCTGCGGTCCTGCTGGTCCTGGCTGGGATGCATGGTGCAGCTCCGCTCGTCGCCGCCTCACGGTTGCCTGCGGTATGGGTCGCGGGCGTCGCTCAGGCCGCCTTCAACGTCACCTTCTTCGGGGCGGTGACTCGATCTGGGGTTGCGCTTGGCACCTTGGTGGCGATCGGCTGTACGCCGGTTCTCACGGGTCTGATCGCTGGGCGGGTGACACGAGCATGGGCAATGGCAACAGGTCTCGCTCTCGTGGGCCTGGCGGCGTTGCTCGGCGGCGACCTGGGCAACGGTGCCACCATCAGCGGACTGCTGTTTGCGTTGGGAGCTTCAGCGTCATACGCCATCTTCATCACGGCGAGTTCAGCCCTCGCGTCCTCGCCGGTGGCGATGCCGGCCAAGCTGGCGGCGATCTTCGTCGTCGCAGCGCTGAGCCTGTCCCCGGCGCTCGGCGTGTCTGACCTCGCCTGGGTGACGACGGCTGACGGCTTCGGAATGGTCTTGTACCTCGCGGTTGCGGCGACGGTGTTGGCCTACAACCTGTTCAATCGCGGGCTCCGCACCGTCGAGCCGGGGACAGCAGCCACGTTGGCGCTCGTGGAACCGCTGGTGGCGGCGATGCTCGGCGTGGTGGTCTTGAGTGAGCAACTTTCGCCGCTGAGCTGGCTCGGCGCCGGCGTCGTGCTGGTGGCGCTGTTGCTGATGGTCCGCGTTGCAGCGCCTGAGCTTGCTCAGTCCAGCGCCCCGCCGACGGGCCACCCGTCGCGTT
>JACCXO010000011.1 GCA_013696975.1 Nocardioidaceae bacterium
GAAAACCTGCAGGAACGCTAGTCACCTAAAGTCTTTGTGGGAAGCCTGAAACGCGGTGAGCCGCCATTTGTTACGGATTAAAGACCTTCATGTGTTCAGACCGGGAGGTCCTGCTCGAAGAGCAGCCGTAGATCCGCCACAGACAACTCGGCCAACGAGGCAACCTCGAGACGGCGGCCCGCCGACGACACTGGGACATGGTTCGGTACGACGATGACCAGGCAACCCGCCTCCTCAGCGGACGCCGCTCCGGCGGGTGAGTCCTCGATGGCGATGCACGAGGGCGCGTCCACTCCCAACAGGTGTGCGGCTTGCAGGTATGGATCGGGAGCCGGCTTGCCCCGCTTAACCTGGTCACCGGTGACCACCGCGTCGAAGTGGCCCCTCGGCATACCGTCGAGAATGGTGCTCGCGAAGTTCGTGTACGACATGGTCACCAGCGCGGTCGGCAGGCCCGCGTCGTTGCAAGCCTCGAGCAGCTCGAGCGCACCTGGCCGCCACGCGACACCTGCATGCGACATCGCCGTCATCACACCCGCCAGCAGCTCTCCGACCACCGCCTCCACCGGCTGCGACAGACCCATCCGACTCTTGATGTAGGCCCCCGACACCAACAGGTCGTTGCCCACCAAGGCGAGTCCGTCCGCAGGCGTCCAATCGGCCCCGTACCGCTCGGCCATCGCGAACTCCGCGGCCATCCACGACGGCTCGGTGTCACAGATGGTGCCGTCCATGTCGAAGAGCACCGCCCGCAGCTCTCTCGTCATGGGCTGCAGTGTGTCATCACCCGGCGTTGGAGCAGTCGCCTCCGGGTGGTGTACGACGAGCGCATCGGTCGACTGCTCGGGGTGGAGATGCAGGTCTTCGCTAGGCGAGGTGACCGTAGGCTGAGCTGGTGATCGACGTCGACAAAGCAGTTCAGCTCGATGATGCCATCGTCATCGGTGCGTTCGAAGGCTGGAATGACGCCGGCGAGGCCGCCTCGGATGCTGTTTCCCATCTGTTGGTCTCGTGGCGCGCCAAAGCGCTCGCGACAATCGACCCAGAGGACTACTACGACTTCCAGGTCAACCGGCCACACGTCGGGTTCAGCTCCGACGGACACCGCGAGATCTCCTGGCGCACCACTAGTTTCTGGCACTGCAAGGCACAGCCCAGCGGGCAGGACGTGGTGCTTGTCACCGGCATCGAGCCCAACCTGAGGTGGCGCGCCTTCTGCGACGAGCTGCTCGACTATGTGACCGGCATCGGCGCGACGACATTCGTGACGTTGGGCGCCTTGCTGGCCGACGTGCCGCATACCCGTCCGGTGCCGATCACCGGGATCTCGGCCGATCCCGGACTCGTCGAGCGCCATGGTCTCGAGCCCTCGAGCTACACCGGTCCGACCGGCATCGTCGGAGTGTTGCAAGAGGCCTCACATCGACGAGGTCTCTCGACGTTGTCCTACTGGGCGGCTGTCCCCCACTACGTCGCTCAGCCTCCGGCACCGAAGGCGGCGATGGCTTTGCTGGGACAGCTCGAGGAGCTGCTCGGGGTGTCTATCGACATGCGCGGACTGCCCGAGGAGGCGAAGGCTTGGCAGCGAGGCGTGGACGAGCTGGCGGCCGAGGACTCCGACGTCGCCGACTATGTGCGCTCTCTCGAAGAGGAGCGGGACACGGCCCAGCTGCCGGAGGCGACCGGCGACGCGATCGCGCGTGAGTTCGAGCGCTACCTCAAGCGGCGTACGGACGAACCCTGACCAGGAGCGGCTAGAGACGGATTCCGAGGGAGGCGTTGACAACCTCAGCGACCAGCTCGGCCGCCCCGTCAACGACGCTGCCGTCGTCTGCTGCCCACGCGTCGACCGCGGCGAGGGCCGCTGGCGCGTTGAGATCCCCGGCGAGCATCGAACGTATGCCGGAAACGGCCCCCCTTGAATCGACGCCGCCGCGAGCCACTGCGTCGACCCAGCGGGCCAGCCGCTTCTCACCGACTGACAGCGCCTCATCGGTCCACTCCCAGTCCTCGCGATAATGGTGAGCCAGCAGGCTCAGCCGGATCGCCCGGGGGTCCACCCCATCGGTGCGCAATCGCGAGACCAGCACGAGATTGCCGCGTGACTTCGACATCTTGTGGCCTTCGTAGCCGACCATGCCAGCGTGCGAGTAGCCCTTGGCGAAGACCTCACCGGGATGGGCCACCTGCGCCTCGCCGGCGGACATCTCGTGATGCGGGAACACCAGGTCTGAGCCGCCGCCCTGCACGTCGAATGCGCCGCCCAGATGGTGGCGGGCGATGGCGGCGCACTCGATGTGCCAGCCGGGCCGTCCAGTGCCAAGATCGGACTCCCACGCTGGTTCACCCTCGCGCTGCCGCTGCCACAGGAGACAGTCGAGCGGGTCGCGTTTCCCCGGGCGCTCGGGGTCACCGCCGTTCTCGGCGAACCGGACGAGCATCTCGTCTCTGCTCAACCCAGACACGCTGCCGAAGGCCGGGTCCGTCGTCACCGAGAAGTACAGGTCACCGTCAACGGCGTAGACAGCGCCCCGCTCCTGCAGCCGCTTGATCAAGTCGACCACCAAAGGGATCGACTCGACCGCGCCTGCGAACAGGTCCGGAGCGATCATGTTCAACGCGGTCATATCCTCGCGGAACAGTTCCGTTTCTCGCTCGGCGAGCTCCATCCAGCCTTGGCCAGTCGCGGTGGCGCGCTCGAGCAGCGGGTCATCGACGTCCGTCACGTTCTGGACGTAGCGCACCTCGTGGCCCGCCTCGCGCCAGGCGCGGATGGCCAAGTCAAAGGCGAGATAAGTCGCCGCGTGCCCGAGATGTGTGGCGTCGTATGGCGTGATGCCGCAGACGTAGAGCCGGGCCGGGTCACCGGGCTTGGTGGGCTCCGGAGCACCCGTTCGAGCGTCATACAAACTCA
Organism: Nocardioidaceae bacterium; assembly: GCA_013696975.1. GTDB lineage: Bacteria > Actinomycetota > Actinomycetes > Propionibacteriales > Nocardioidaceae > JACCZJ01. The sequence continues at coordinate 2,915 of JACCXO010000011.1, forward strand.
ACGGTTGGGCGACCCCAAGCCTGTCTCGGGCCGCAGTGGACGACGGCGGTGAGGCCCAAGATCGCATGGGCGTCAGAGTAACGGTGATCCAATGGGAAGGCGCTCACCCGGAGGACATCAAAACGCGGGCCAAGGGATCGATGGCCACGTGTCATCCGGCACCGGCATCCGGCCGGCGACTCGAAGCGTCTCGACCCGCTGACCCAGTGCCGCCACCTCGGCGTCGCTCAGCAGCGCCGCCAGCGCACCACCGAGTTCGGCATCGAGCGCGACGGCCAACGCCTGCAGGTTGACCAGGTCTCCCGGGCGCAACGGCTCGTCGGCCCATCCCCACAGCACGGTGCGCAGCTTGTTGTCCTCGTGGAAGCAGACTCCGTGGTCACACCCCCACAGCCGGTCGTCATGAGCGACGAGCACGTGTCCGCCCTTGCGGTCAGCGTTGTTCATCACCGCGTCAAGTACGGCCATGTCGCGCAGCCGCTCGTCGTCTCGATGCACCAGCAACACCGGCCGACCTCGGTGGTCCTCCGCCTCGAGGATCGCGATCCAGCCCGCCTCGTCGAAGTCGGCATCGACGACGTCGACATACGCCCGCTCGTCGTTGATCGGAATCCACCGCTGGCACATTCCGGGTCCGAACCGCCCGTCCCGCAAGACCGTGGGCGGCACCACGCCCCAGGTCGCCGCCTCGGAGATCACACGTGCGGCCCGCTCCCGACCGGCCAAGGTCCCTTCGGGGAAGTCCCAGAGGGGACGCTCGCCTTGGACCGGTTTGTAGATGCATGGCAGAGCGGTGCCGCTGAGGGTGACTTGGCCAAGGAAGGAGGCGTTCGACGCAGCGACCAGGCGGCCAGTGAGCTCGAGCGACCCCTCGGTGAGGATCTGCTCGACCTCGGATTCGCTCAGCGTCGCCTCGTCAGTGTGCAATGCGCTTGAACCCGTTGGCGCGCGGGCAGAGGTGGCCCTCAGGATCCAGCGGGTTCCCGCAGAACTGGCACGGTGGGCGGCCCGCGGAGACGACGCTCTGAGCACGCTGTACGAAAGACCGTGCGTATGCCGGTTCGAGCATGACGATCAGAACCTCGCTCGCCTCGACCTCAACCTCGACCGCTGCCTCGGCACCCTCTTCCTCGTCGGGGTCGACCGTGAGGCTCTCGTCGGTGACAGGGAACAACTCGATCACCACGCGATGAGCCTCCGGGTCCCAGCTCAACGTGATCGTGCCAACCCGGAACTCCTCATCGATGGGCTGGTCGAGGGGATTGGCATCGGTCATGCCCACTGGCGTTACCGCGGGGATGGCCGCATCTCCCCCACTGCGTCGCAGCGCCTCGTCGAGCAGCATGTCGACGCGCTCGGCAAGGATCTGCACCTGTTGCTTCTCCAAAGCGACGCTGGTGACTCGGGCGCCCTCGCGGGCCTGCAAGAAGAAGGTGCGCTGCCCCGGTTGTCCTACTGTTCCGGCAACGAACCGGTCGGGTTGCTCAAAGTTGTGAACGACGATCGGCATGCCCCAACTTTACGGCTGTCGCTGAGATCGCACGAACCGAACGCAATCAAAGCGCAGTTCACCCGTCGCAGTGTCAGTCGCATCCCCCGCCGGAGTCAGGCGCCCGCGCCTCCGCCGACCGCGGCATCGCTGCTGGCCGCTCTGCGTCGCGTGCGGGACTTGCGCTTGGGAGCCAGCCCCGACAGGTCACCGTGCTCGTTGTAACGCACCACGAATGGCCGAAGCGGTGTGTAGGTGATAACGGAGACGGACGCCGGGTCGACCACGATGCGCTGGAAGTTATCCAGGTGAGTGCCGAGCGCGTCGGCCAAGATTGCCTTGATGACGTCCCCGTGGCTGACGGCGACCCATAGCGAGTTGGGGCCGTGCTCGGCGGTGACACGCTCGTCCCAGTCACGGACCGCTGAGACCGCGCGCGACTGCATGTTTCGCAGCGACTCGCCGCCGGGAAACGTGGCGGCGCTGGGGTGTCCCTGCACGACCTTCCATAGCGGCTCCTTTGCGAGCAGCTTGAGTTGTCGGCCAGTCCAGTCGCCATACCCGCACTCGGTGAGACGCTCGTCAGTCTGGATGTCGAGCGGTTTCGTGCGTGCCGCAGCCACGCTCTCAGCCGTTTGCCGGCATCTTTCCAGCGGACTCGATACCAGCTCGACCAAGGGCAGCGCGGCGATGCGGATGCCGGTTTGAGACGCCTGCTCCTGCCCCGCCTCATCGAGCAGCACACCCTCGCCGCGACCCGCCAGCACGCCACTGTTGTTCGCCGACGAGCGGCCATGCCGCACCAGCAAGACTGTCGCCACGCAGTCACCTTAGACGCCGCCCCGGCGGCGTTGCGCGAGCATGCATCTCGTGATCGTCGACCTTGCCCTCTTTCGAGGCGGCACCCACCCGGGTCCCTTTGAGAGACGGACCGGTGTCCGGCCGCTCAGGCGGCGAAGACGCCGAGACCCAGCATCGCCATCGTGAAGAGACCGAGACCGATGCGGTAGACCACGAAGGGCGCATAGGACTTGGTGCTGACGTAGCGAAGCAACCAGGCGATTGCGGCATAGCCGACCGCGAACGACACCAGTGTGGCAACGAGTGTGGGCCAGGGGCCGTAGGCGTTGTCACCGTTCGGGATCTCAGGCAGTTCGAAGAGGCCGGCGCCCACGACTGCGGGAATCGCGAGCAGGAAGGCGTACCGGGTCGCGGCCGCTCGCTCATATCCCAAGAACAGACCCATGCTGATGGTGGCGCCTGAACGCGACACGCCCGGCACGAGCGCTGCGGCTTGGGCGAGCCCGAAGAGTACGGCATCGCGCAACGTCAAGCCCTCGATCTGCTTGATATGACGACCAACGCGTTCCGCCAAACCCAGCACGAGGCCGAGCACGATCAGTGTGGTGGCGATGATCCACAGGTTTCGGAAGTCGCGCTCGATGATGTCTTTGAGCAGCACGCCCAAGATCACGATGGGCAGCGACCCGATGACGATGAACCAACCCATTCTGGCGTCGAGCGTGCCACGCAACTCAGGTTTGAAAAGCGACTGGACCCAGGCGGAACCGATGCGCCAGATGTCCCGCCGGAAATAGATCAGCACGGCAACCTCGGTGCCGATCTGGATGACGGCTGTGAAGGCAGCGCCGGGATCACCCCACCCGAGTAGCTCCGGGAAGATGCGCAGGTGAGCACTGCTCGAGATCGGCAGGAACTCCGTCAACCCTTGGAGTACGCCCAAGGCGATGGCCTTGAGGAAATCCAACACGTGCTCTCCTTGGTCAACGGGGCGGGTTGGTCAACGACGGGCTCGGTCGGGTTCTTGGCGGGAGAACGCACACCTCCGCGCCAGGCGCCTTCGAGATCATACGCAAGACCTGGGGCCAGGAGGGGTCGTGAACCGGCACGGCACCGGGCAGACTGACGATATGACCTCCAGCCAGTGGAACGAAGTCGACGCCCACCTATGTGACCTGCTGATCGCGGACGACGAGGCGCTCACCTCAGCACTTCAGTCGAGCACGAAGGCGGGCCTGCCTGAGATCAACGTGGCCCCAAACCAAGGCAAGTTCTTGATGCTGCTCGCTCAGGTTCGGGGAGCCACCGCGGTGCTCGAGATCGGCACGCTCGGCGGATACAGCACAATCTGGTTGGCGCGGGGTGTATGGCCAGGTGGCCATGTCGTGACGCTCGAAGCTGAGCCGCACCATGCGGCCGTGGCGCGCGCCAACCTGGAACGAGCCGGGTGCAGTGAGCTGGTCGACATCCGCGTGGCGCCGGCGCTCGAAACCCTCCAGCAGCTGGTTGAGGAGGGCGCTGGCCCGTTCGACCTCGTCTTCATCGATGCAGACAAGATCAACAACGTCCACTACCTGCGCTTGGCGCTTGAACTCACCAAACCGGGCAGCGTGATCATCTGCGACAACGTGGTTCGAGACGGGCAGGTGCTCAGCACGGACGACTCAGACGACGCCGTGCGCGGCACCCGTGCGGTGCTGGAGCTGGCCGGATCCGATGCTCGTCTGGAAGCCACCGCTTTGCAGACCGTCGGCTCAAAAGGCTGGGACGGCTTCCTCTTCTGTGTCGTCAAGGGATAGCCCCGAACCCTGCATGAAGCTTGGTGCGCACGTCGCCCCAGCCAGCCAGACACCAATCCTTGGGGCGGCCGGTGCCGGGTGCACTACTGTCGGCGCCATGCTGCTACGTCATCTGGGTAGGACTGGTCTCAAGGTGTCCAGGCTGGGTCTCGGCACCTTGACCTGGGGCTCGGACACTGACGCCGACGACGCCGAGGAGCAGCTACGCGCGTTCGTCCAGGCAGGCGGCACCCTGCTTGACACCGCGGCGAGCTACGGCGCGGGCGCCAGTGAAAGTGTTATCGGCTCACTGCTCGACTCGGTGGTCGACCGCGACGACATCGTGCTCGCGACCAAGGCCGGGATCACCCGAACCCGAGAGGAACGGGTCGTCGACGTTTCCCGCGGCGCCCTCCTGCGTAGCCTCGATGTCTCGCTAGAACGGCTCGGCGTCGACAACGTCGACCTGTGGCAGATTCATCTGTGGTCCGACGACGTACCACTCGAAGAGACGCTCAGCGCGCTCGACATGGCGGTGTCGTCGGGTCGCGCGTCATACGTGGGCATCTCCAACTATTCTGGCTGGCAAACAGCACAAGCGGCGACCTATCAGCTGTCCACGGCCGGACGAGCGCGCCTCGCATCCACCCAGGTCGAGTACTCCCTGCTGCAGCGTGGCGTCGAGCGTGAGGTTGCGCCGGCATGCGAGGCGTTGGGGCTGGGAATGCTGCCGTGGTCGCCGCTCGGGCGAGGAGTGCTCACTGGCAAGTACCGGACCGGCATACCTGCGGACTCCCGGGCCGCCTCACCGGTCTTCGAGAGGTATGTCGCGGAGCACCTCACACCTGCCGCCGCACAAGTCGTCGAAGCGGTATGCCGAGCCGCCGAGGGGCTCGACCTTTCGCCCGCGGCGGTGGCCCTCGCCTGGGTGCGGGACCAGCCCGGAGTGACGGCACCGATCGTCGGTGCCCGCACAGCCGCGCAGCTGAAGATGTCGTTACAGGTCGAGAAGGTCACTCTGCCCGACGAGATCGTAGAGGCGCTGGACGACGTGTCCGCACCCTCCATGGGTTACCCCGAGATCTAGCCGGCCGGCACGTCGACCGCGGCCGCCTGGGTTGCCCGCTCCAAGGTGATCGCCGCGCCCACCAACGCCAGGTGCGAGAACGCCTGCGGGAAGTTTCCGGTCATCCGCTGGCCCTCGACGTCATATTCCTCGGCGAGCAGACCGACATCATTGACGAGACCTACCAGCCGGTCCATCAGCTCGCGCGCCTTGGACAGGTCCCCAGCACGAGCGTAGGCAGCCGCCAACCAGAAGGAGCACGCCACGAAAGGATGTTCGTCACCGGACAGGCCGTCGACACCAGTCTGCGTGCGATACCGCAGCAGCATCCCGTCACGCAGCAGATCCTGCTCAACCGCCCTGATCGTGCCAAGCACGCGCGGGTCGTCGTCGGGCAAGAAGCCGACCGCGCCGATGAGCAACAGGGAAGCGTCGACTTCGTCGGTGTCGTAGTGCTGGACGAACGAGCCGCGGTGTTCGTCATAGCCGCGTGTCAAGATCTCGTCCCGCACCTTGTCACGGGCGACTCGCCACCGCTCGACCGAGGCCTCCAGCCCGTGACGCTCCACGGCATTCACTGCTCGGTCGAACGCCACCCAGACCATGACGCGCGAGTGCGTGAAGTGGCGACGTGGACCGCGAATCTCCCAGATCCCGTGGTCCGGCTCGTCCCAGTGGTCGCAGAGATCGTCGACGAGGGCTCGCTGGAGCGCCCA
>JACCXO010000028.1 GCA_013696975.1 Nocardioidaceae bacterium
GATGTCGGCCGCGTCGCACTCCAACAGCCGAGCCGCCACCTCGATGGCGCGGTCACGGACCCCCTGCGCGGCCTCGAGCAGCGCCGAACCCACCACACTCACCGACCGGGACCCGTAGGAGTCGAACCCGTGCGGCGCCAGACCGGTGTCACCCTGCAACACCTTCACGGCCTCGACGTCCACCCCGAGGACGCCACTGACGATCTGCGCCCAGCTGGTGAGGTGCCCGGTGCCGTAGGCGGTGGTACCGATGATCACCTCGGCACCCTCGGGGGTCAGCCGTACGCCGGCTATCTCGACCGCGTTGTCGTCATACCTGATCGCACCGCCGCCGCACACTTCGACGTACGTCGACACGCCGATTCCCATCCTGGTGGTCGAGCCTTCGGCGTTCGTCTTCTCCTGGCGGCGGCGCAGCTCGGTGTAGTCGCTGAGCTCGAGCATGCCGTCGGTGGTGGCGGCGTAGTCGCCGACGTCGTAGGTCTGGCCGCCTGCTGTCTTATACGGGAACTGGTGGGGCTGGATCCAGTTCTTGCTACGTAGCTCGATCGGGTCCATGTCGAGCTCAGCGGCGAGCTCGTCGACGATGCGCTCGATGGCGAAGGTGGCCTCTGGGCGGCCGGCTCCGCGATAGGCACCCACCGGTGTCTTGTTGGTGAGCACGCACTGACACCGCAGCCGGAAGTTCTCGATCTGGTAGATGCCGGGGTACATCTTGACGCCACCCATGGCGGCGCCGGGGCCGATCGTGGAGGAGTAGGCGCCCACGTCGGAGATGAGGCGGACGTCCAGGCCGCTTATCTCACCCGCGAGCGACGAGGAGATCGCCACCTCCTGGATGATGGCGCGGCCGTGGAAGGTGGTCAGGAGGTCTTCGCTGCGGGTGGCGGTCCAAGCGACTGGGCGGTTGAGTTCTCGCGCCGCCAGCAGGACCACCAGCTCTTCGGGGTAGGAGAACTTGCCGCCGAAGCCGCCTCCGACGTCGGTCGCGATCACTCGGATATCCGTCGTTGGGATACCGGAGCCCTCGGCCAGCAGCCGCTGCACGACATGCGGCACCTGCGTGGACACCCAGGCCGTGTAGCCGTCGCCCGCTGGCTGCACCGTCACCGCCCGAGGCTCCATCGCTGCGGGGAACACGCGCGGTTGCTCGAAGCGGCGTCTGACCACGACATCGGCTGCGTCGAACGCGGCGTCGACGTCCCCGCTCTTGCGGCTCTTGTCGAGTACGACGTTGCGCTCCACCCCCGCATGCAGCAGCGGCGCGCCGTCCGCCATGGCGGCATCGGCGTCTGGCGCCACTGCCAGCTCGTCGTACGTCACGTCGACAAGCTCGGCGGCGTCTTGCGCTGCAGCCGCTGATCGAGCCACCACGACCGCGACGGCCTCTCCGACGTACCGGACGATGTCGGTCGCGACGAGTGGGAACAGCGGCTCGTCATCCGCGAGCCGGGGAGTCTCTGAGCACCAGCGGGCGATGTCGATCCCGGTCCACGCTGCCAGGACTCCAGGTGCTTGCCGCGCCGCGTCGACGGTGACGCTGATGCGCGCATGCGGGACAAAGCTGCGCACGAAGACGAGGTGCACGGTCCCAGCCGGGCGGACGTTTGAGGCCCACGACGTGCGGCCGGTGATCAGGTGCTGATCTTCAGTGCGGAGGACGGAGTCACCGATGGTCATGCGGCAAGCGTAGGCGGCGGTGTCAGCGCACTTCCGCGGGTGACGTCACGGGGAGGTCGCACACGAAGTGGTGGCAGACGTAGGCCGCAGCCTTGCCGTCGATCATGGTGCGGAACGCCAGCAACGGCACCGCATCCTCGCCTTCGGTGTCGGCTCCCTCGGCGCCTTGCGCGATCACCACGCCCGGGTGGGAGAGCCGGTATGCCGCTTCGACCAGGTCACGTCGACCCTGGTCGTCGTCCGGCCCCACCACGGCCACCTGCCGCGGCCCGTCGAGCATCGCCTCGCCCGCCGACAGGGTCTGGCCCGCGAACCGAGCGGCCCGTTCGGCCAGACCGCTCAACTGCCCGAGCAGGGCCTCAGCAGCGTCGCGGTAGCTGTCGTCTCCGGTCAGCCCGAACATGGTCAGCAGAACCGTCGCGGTCATCGCCTGCCCCGATGGGGAGGCGTTATCCGCCGGGTCTTGGGGCCGCTTGATCAGCGCTTCGGCGTCGTCAGCGGTGTCATAGAAGCCCCCGCGATCGTCGGGAAAGCGCGTGCGGATCTGGCTCACCAACCCAGCCGCCTGGTCGAACCACCGCCGGTCACCCGTCGCCCCGTAGAGCACGAGCAACCCGTCAGCCACGCAGGCGTAGTCCTCGAGCACGCCTGCCGGCTCCCCCACCACACCGTCGCGCGAGGCACGCCGCAGCTTGCCGTCCTCAGTCAGATGTATGTCGAGCAACAGGTGCCCTGCCGCAGCCGCTGCGTCGAGATAGCGCGCCTCGTCGAGGATCACGCCGGCCTCGGCGAGAGCCGCGATCGCCAATCCGTTCCAGGCGGCGACCACCTTGTCGTCGCGAGCTGGGCGGGTTCGGGTGTCGCGGTGCGCCATCAGGCTTCGCACCACATCTCGGTGTCGATCGAGGTCCGGGGGGTCGGAGTCGACTCGCAGCGTCGACGAGCCGTGCTCGAAGTTTCCCGGTGATTTCACGCCGAAGGTTTCAGCGGCATACGCGCCGTCCTCATCGCCGAGCACAGCCGTCAACTCGCTGGGAGTCCAGACGTAGAAGACCCCCTCTTCGCCGTCGGAGTCGGCATCGAGCGCTGAGGCGAAGCCACCTTCGGCGGTGCCGAGCTCGCGGATCATGAAGTCGGCTGTCTCGCGGACCACTCGCTCAGCAAGCGCGCTACCGGTCTGCCGGGCCCAGTGCATACAGACGCGCAGCAGCAGCGCGTTGTCGTACAGCATCTTCTCGAAGTGCGGCACGTCCCAGCGATCATCCACGCTGTAGCGGGCGAAGCCACCACCGAGTTGGTCGTACATGCCGCCTCGCGCCATCGCTTCGAGTGTCGCTTCCGCCATCCGCAGCGCATCTTCGTCGTCGACACGCGCGGCCCGTCGCAGCAGGAACTCGCACACCATCGACGGCGGGAACTTCGGTGCGGAGCCGAACCCCGCGTGCAGAGAGTCGAAGCTCTTCGCCAGTTGCTTTACGGCGCCTTGACCGAGATCGCCGCCGGTTGCAGGTGGCAGCGAGACCGAGCGCTGGAGGTGCTTGGTCACATCGGCGCTGATACCGGTGACCTCGTCTCGCCTTTCGCGCCACGCGGTCACCACGGCTTGCAGGACCTGACCAAAGCCCGGCATCCCCTGTCTGCCCTGCAAAGGAAAATAGGTGCCAGTGAAAAATGGTGCGCCATCCGTGGTGAGGATGCACGTCATCGGCCAGCCGCCATGTCCGGTCATGGCCTGGGTGGCTTCCATATAGATCGCGTCGATGTCGGGCCGCTCCTCGCGGTCGACCTTGATCGAGACGAAGTGCTCGTTGAGGTAGTCCGCAGTCCCGTCGTCCTCGAACGACTCGTGCGCCATCACATGACACCAATGGCAGGCGGCGTACCCGACCGACAAGAAGACGGGTATATCGCGAGAGCGGGCCTTCTCGAAGGCTTCTTCGCCCCACTCGTACCAGTCGACAGGGTTGTCCTTGTGCTGCTGCAGGTACGGACTTGTCGCTTTCGCGAGGCGGTTGCTCATCACCTCATCTTGCGTTGCGGCGACCATGCGCGCATCTCAGCACCTGGTGGGGTTGGGGATGAGCCGACCATGCGCGCATCTCAGCACCTGCTGAGGTTGGGGATGAGCCGAGCGGCTTCCAAGCGGCTT
>JACCXO010000047.1 GCA_013696975.1 Nocardioidaceae bacterium
TGCGAGCGGCTAGTCCATTAGGTGCCGACGTAGGTGCCGAAGCTCCAGAGGTTGCCCTCCGGGTCGCGGATAGAGAATTCACGGCTGCCGTAGTCCTGATCAGTCAACTCCTGCACCACGCTGACGCCAGCATCAACAGCCTTGGCGTGTAACGCGTCCGGATCGTCGGTGACGACGTAGGTCGCCCCCTGACCAGCAGTGCTCGGCCAGCTCGGCGACTCGCGGTCAGAGCCCAGCATGATGCCGCCGCCGAGTGGCCAGCGCAGTTCCGCATGCGTGATCAAGTCGGTGTTCTCGCCGTCCGTATGGACGGCAGATTCCTCGAACCCGAGCACGGTGGTGAGAAACTCGATCGCCGCCTTGGCGTCGCGGTAGCGGAACGCCGGCCACACGCCAACGGGCGGTTTTGCATCGCTTGGTGGAGTCTTCTGGGTATCTGCTTCATCTGTCATAGGTGTCAGCTTCTCAATCCAGCGCTTCGGAGCCTTGAAGGGATGGGAACTCCTCGCGAAAACCACACCTGCTAGGTACCATCCACGAGACTGCACAACGCCGGGTCAGGTCGCACCATGGCGAAGCTCTGCTGCGAAACAGTCTGCACCTTCACCCTCATGGGTGGCATCTGGTCAACGTACGTCGACGGCGTCATCCGGCATACCGAACCAGTGGGCGCGGTCAAGCGTGCAGACGATCTCGCTGGTCGCGGGCTCGCCGTCAGCAGCCGGGAGGTCGATCCGGACCCCTTGGGTGAACCCGCATTTCTCCAGGACGCGAAGCGACCGTTGGTTGCGGTGGTCAGGGCTCGCCGAAAACCGAGGAGTGTCAGGGTATGACGGACACAGCACGTCGCGTAAGAACGCCCAGACCATCGCGGTCCCCACGCCGCGGCTCACCAGGTGCGGTTCGCCGATCAGGTAGTCGAAGCCAACCGCATCTGCGTCCTGCGTCTTGAGGGCGTAGTCATGGTGGTCCCTTACGCGGTAGTCCTGGAGGTATCCGGACGCCTTGCCTTTAATCTCGACAACCCACACCCGCACAGGTGATAGCCCATCGATGCGAGGACCGTAGCGAACTCGTGCACCAGCCAGATCCTGTGGTTCGTCTCTGAACCAGTGTCGTGCGTGGGATGCTTGCTGCCACCGCAGGACGTGGGCAAGGTCCGCATCGACCATGCGACGAAACCCGATGGTGACGCGCGGGAGGTGGGCCATCTCGCCGAACTGCGCCTCACCGACTGCTTCGGGTAGCACCCGGGCGAGCGCCTGCTCGAGCCCCACCCACTCGTAGCGATCGTGCTCGGGATCGACCAGGCTGATCTCAGTGTCGGCCTCGACGTCGACCGCGAATCTCGCCCACGGACCGGACAGGTCGACCGCCCAGGGGTCGAGGCCACTCAGTCCAGCTTCTTCGGCAAGCTCCCTCAGGGCTGCCGGGTAGACGGCTTCACCAGGCTGACAACAGCCAGCTGGAGAGGTCCAGGCCCAGTCACCTTCGTAGTCGGATCCCTCGGCGTTTCGGTGGAGAAGCAGAAACTCCTGGTGTTTATCATCGGTCCAGCGGCGTACCACTACAGCGGCGCCCTCAGGTCGATCCAATGCCCGCGCGAGCCCGTCCCAGGTGTGGGTGTCGGTCCATTCGCTCACGGATGAGAACTTACGCCCTCCGACGCAGGCGTTCCCCCGACTCGCGCCTCTTGGAGGAACCGCGTCAAAGTTGATTAGCTCATGAAAGGCAGCCACCATGATGAGGGACAGTCACCATGAGTAGGCAGGGATCAAGAAGGCAAGCGAACACTAATAAGACAAGCGAACACTAAGAAGAGTCGGCGATGGCCGTCGAAGCATGCGATGGGGTGAGCAGATGAGCTGGATCGGTCCTGCGGGGAAGAAGGCGCTGAAGTACGGGCCGCAGGCCCAACTGCTGTGGAAGCACGCCGCAAAGCCGGCCACCTCTGCAGCGCAGCAGGCGATCGCCTCCATCGCCTCTCGCCGCACAGCACTCAAGCACGCCGACACTGTCATTGAAGGGGCAGTGCTCAACATCTTCCATGAGGGCAGGGAGCACTGGGTGGTGTTCAGCAAGGGATCTCCGGTCGCGGTCTACCCACCTCTTGTCGGCGGTCAAAGCGACCAGCAGCTAGCAGCGCTGACCCAGCACGCAGACCTTTCGAAGAAGATGACGCCGGACCAGGTGCGCGCCCGGCTGGCTGAGCAGTCCAAACGTCAGCAGGTGATCAACGTGGCCGCCAACCTCAAGGAGCAGGCTCGACAACGACGTGACGGTTTCGACTGAGTGCATGGAGCGACGAGCGGATGCACGCCTTCGATGGCGTTCTGGCTAGTCAGGTCAGGTGCGGCCGAGAGGCGGCGACGACCTCGTCGAAGATAGCCTGATCCAGCGCGGCACCTTCCCGCCGTACCTGGTCGGGGTCGACGGGAATCAGCCGGTCGAGGCGAACCTCGCTGGGACGGCCGGAGCTGTCCCACGCACCGGAGCCCACGTCCATCCAATAGCGGCCATAGCGGGCCTCGTCCGTGGCGTCGATGTCATGGTCCTGGCTCGACAACATCAAGCCTCCGAGCCGGTCGCCGAGACGCCCGATGATCAGCACAGGCCGGTCTTTGCCTTGCGAGGGGTCGTCCTCGTAGGGCACGTGGGTCCAGACGACCTCTCCAGGGTCGGGCTGGCCGTCGGGGGTGGGGGAGTACGCGATCCGGAGCCCCGTCTGCCGGGAGGATCTCCCCCGCGATTGTTGACGCTCCCGCCAGGATTCTCGACGCTCCCGCCACGATTCCTGACGCTGCCGCCTACGCACGCCTCGGGTGACGACCCGGGCTACCCTGCCACCGATAGAGCCAACTCTCATGGCCGAAGACTAGTCCTTCGCCTGGGTGGGCGAGCTTGGGCGATTGTCAGCAGCCAGTGCAAGCATTCGAACGCTTCTATGCTTGACGAGCCATGCCCAAGCCCCCTGCCGTCGTCGACGACCTGACCACTGACAACGCCCTCGTCGGTGACGCCGACCGCGGCGGCGACACCCGCCATGGCACCCAGACCGTTGCCGATGTTCAAGGATTCCGGATCTCCTTTCCGGAGCAGCTGCCGGTCTCGGCTCGCAGGGACGACATCGCAGCTGCAATCCGCGACCACCAGGTTGTGATCGTGGCGGGTGAGACCGGCAGCGGTAAGACCACCCAGCTTCCCAAGATCTGCCTGGCGCTCGGTCGGGGGCAAGACGGTCACGTCATCGGGCACACCCAACCCCGACGGATCGCCGCCCGCACCGTCGCGGAACGCATCGCAGAGGAGCTGGGCACTGAGCTCGGCCAGGTCGTCGGCTACAAAGTGCGGTTCACCGACCGGTCCAGCGACTCGACTCTGGTCAAGGTGATGACCGACGGCATCTTGCTCGCGGAGATTCACCGCGATCGCAACCTGCGCCGCTACGACACGATCATCGTCGACGAGGCGCACGAACGCAGTCTCAACATCGACTTCATCCTCGGCTATCTCAAGCAACTGTTGCCCAGACGTCCGGACCTGAAGGTGATCATCACTTCAGCGACGATCGACCCGCAGCGGTTCTCTGCGCATTTCGATGACGCTCCCATCATCGAGGTCTCGGGTCGCACCTACCCGGTCGAGGTTCGCTATCGCGAGCTGGAGGACGACCAGACGCAAGGAATCACTGATGCCGTTGCAGAGCTGATGCGCGAGGGTCCGGGCGACATCCTCATCTTCTTCTCGGGTGAACGCGAGATCCGCGACGCCGCTGACACGCTGAAACGGCTGCAACCTGCGTCGAGCGCCGGCAGGAGCAGGTCGCCGTACGATTTCGAGATCCTGCCGTTGTACGCCCGGCTCTCATCGGCTGAGCAGCACCGGGTCTTCGCGCCACACACCGGTCGCCGGGTGGTGCTCGCGACCAATGTGGCCGAGACTTCCCTGACGGTTCCCGGCATCCGGTATGTCGTTGACACGGGCCTGGCACGGATCTCGCGATTCAACGCGCGGACCAAGGTACAGCGGCTGCCGATCGAACCCATCTCGCAGGCCAGCGCCAACCAGCGCAAGGGTCGTTGCGGACGAGTCGCAGACGGCATCTGCATCCGGCTGTACGCCGAAGAGGATTTCGAAGCTCGACCGGCGTTCACCGATCCCGAGGTCCTGCGCACCAACCTCGCGTCAGTGATCCTGCAGATGACGGCCCTCGACCTCGGGGACATGGCCCGCTTCCCGTTCCTGGAGCCCCCCGACAAGCGCAATGTGCAAGCGGGTATGCAGTTGCTCGAGGAGATCGGCGCAATCACCACGGCGCCGCCTAAGCGACGCGGGCGCGGATCTCGCCGCAACAGCCCGGGTATGTCGACCAGCGGCCAACGTACCCACACCCAAGACAACAGACCCCGGCTCACGTCGATCGGGCGCAAGCTGGCTCAGTTGCCGGTCGACCCGCGACTCGGTCGGATGATTCTCGAGGCTGACCGCAACGGTTGTCTGCGTGAAGTCATCACCATCGTGGCGGCGCTCTCAATCCAAGATCCGCGTGAGCGGCCGACCGAGCAGCAGGAGCAGGCGGACCAGAAGCATAGGAGGTTTGCCGATGCGGACTCCGACTTCGCCGGACTGCTCAACTTATGGCGCTACGTCAAGGAACAGCGGGGCGAGCGTTCGTCGAGCGCGTTTCGGCGGATGTGCAAGGCGGACTTCCTCAACTATCTGCGAATCCGAGAATGGCAAGACCTCGACGGCCAGTTGCGCGAAGGAGCCAAGCAGCTCGGCCTGCAGCTCAACTCGACACCCGCAGCGGCCGAGGCCATCCACCGGTCGCTGTTGGCGGGCCTGCTCAGCCATATCGGCATGCGCGACCCCGAGAAGCGCGACTACCTCGGTGCGCGGGGGACGCGGTTCGCGGTATTCCCCGGCTCGGCGCTGTTCAAGAAGCCTACTGCCTTCGTGATGTCGGCGGAGCTGGTGGAGACCGGCCGGCTGTGGGGGCGCGTCAACGCCCGCATCGAACCGGAGTGGGCGGAGTCGATCGCGGGCCACCTCATCAAGCGCGGCTACAGCGAGCCGCACTGGGAGAAGAAACAGGGCGCGGTCATCGCGTTCGAGAAGGTGACGCTGTACGGCGTCCCGATCGTCACCGATCGCAAGGTCAACTACGGCCGCATCGACCGCGAGGCGGCCCGCGAGATCTTCCTCCGGCATGCGCTCGTGCAGGGCGAATGGGTCACGCATCACAAGTTCTTCGCTGCCAACCAGGCATTGCTGGAGGAGGTCGAGGAGCTCGAACACCGGGCCCGACGTCGGGACATCGTCGTCGACGACGAGACGCTCTTCGACTTCTACGACCAACGTGTCGGGCCAGAGGTGGTGTCGGTCGCGCATTTCGACTCCTGGTGGAAGCAGGCTCGGCGCGACAACCCCGACCTGCTGACATTCTCGCTCGACATGCTGGTGCATGAGTCAGTTGTCAGCTATTCCAGCGACGACTTCCCCGACGTATGGCGACACGCTGATGCCGAGCTGCCTCTCGCCTACCAGTTCGAGCCAGGCGCCGACACGGATGGCGTCACCGTCGACATACCGGTGACCGCCCTGCAACAGGTCGAGAGCGAGGACTTCTCGTGGCCAGTGCCAGGCATGCGTGAGGAGCTGGTGGTTGCGTTGATCCGTTCGCTGCCCAAGGCGTTGCGGGTCAACTTCGTGCCAGCACCTGACCATGCACGGTCCTTCTTGGCGGCGGTCACTCCTGGCGCAGAGCCACTGCTGGATGCGCTCGAGCGTCATCTGCGGCGAACCACTGGCGTCGTGGTACAACGCAGCGACTGGGCGCTCGACAAGGTGCCGGCCCATCTGCGGCTTTCGTTTCGCGTGATCACCGAGGCCGGCGATGTGCTGGGCGAAGGCAAAGACCTTGACTCGCTGCGAGGGACGCTCCGGACATCGACGGGTGAGGCGATCTCGTCGGCTGCCGCAGCGGTGGAGCGGGCGGGCATCACCTCGTGGGACTTCAGCATCCTGCCGCAGCTCTTCACTCAGACCCGGGCCGGACATGAGGTCAAGGGCTACCCGGCGTTGGTCGACGAGGGGGACTCTGTGTCGATCAAGGTGTTCGGTAGCGAAAGCGAACGGGATGCGGTCACGAGGCTCGGGTTGCGAAAGCTTGTCGTCTTGGCACTGCCGTCTCAGGGAGCTCGCCTGGTCACGGATCTCGACAACGCCGGCAAGCTGGTGCTGGGGCTCAACCCGCATGGGAGTGTCGCCGCTCTGGTCGATGACTGCCATGCCGCGGCAGTGGGTTCGTTGATCGACGAACAGGTCGGCCTCGAGGCTGGCCCCGGTTGGCACCGCGAGGACTTCGATGCCTTGGTCAGCCAGGTGCACTCAAGGCTCGACGTCCGGGTTCAGCGCGCGCTCGCCTTGGCTCAGGCCGCTCTGGCGGCCGCGCACGAGATCGACCGTCGGCTGTCCGGGCGGGCCGAGCTCACGATGCTGCCTGCGCTGTCCGACATGAAAGGCCAGTGGTCGCGGCTGGTCCATCCCGGTTTTGTAGCTGAGGCCGGGCTCGACGCGCTCTCCCATTACCCGAGGTATCTCGCCGGCATGAGGCATCGACTCGACCAGCTGCCTGGCGACCCGAGACGCGACGCCGTGTTGATGGCTCAGGTGGGTGGCGTTCAGACGCCATACCTGCATCAGGTGGAAGCGTTACCGACCGGAGTGCCACCTGGTCCGGCCCTAAGTCACGTCAGATGGATGCTGGAGGAACTTCGCGTCAGCCTGTGGGCGCAGCAGCTCACGACGCCGCAGGCCATCTCGGTCAAACGCATCCAGCGTGCGCTCCATGAGATCTGAGCGCGCGAACCGGAGGCGAGTCAGATCCATCCGGACATTCCCAGGTCTCCCCATGAGTAACCCACGGCAACGCCCCGGCGAAACCTGACCGCTACTGTTCGGAGAGGCTAGAGGAGGAGCGAAATGTCGGATGCGAAGACCGCAGGGCACCAGGTGGAGAACAGTCAATGGCTCGAGCGCCTGGTGCGCGTCGGGCTCGTCGCCTTCGGGATCGTGCACCTGTTGGTGGCCTACCTGGCTCTGCAGCTGGCGTTCGGCCAGAGCGAGGGCGCCCCGAGCCAGCAAGGTGCCCTGCAGCAGGTGGCGGAGCAGTCCTTCGGCACGGTGCTGCTGTGGGTTATCGCGCTCGGATTCCTTGCGCTCGCGATCTGGCAGTTCTTCGAGGCGTTGTGGGGCCACCGTAGTCAGGACGGGGGCAAGCGTGTCTTCAAACGCGTTGGATCCGCCGGTCGGGTCGTGATCTATCTCGTTCTCGGCTTCAGCGCCGCCAAGACCGCCTTGGGTGAGAAGTCCAAATCCAGCGAGGACCACCTGACGGCTCAGGTCATGGAGCTGCCGCTCGGACGGTTTCTCGTCGGTGCCGCAGGCCTCGCCGTGGTTGCCATCGGCGGCTACCTGGTGTCAAAGGCCGTGCGTACGTCGTTCGAGGAGGACCTCCAACCGCAGGCGACCTCTGGGTCCACGGGTACGACGGTCGTGCGCCTTGGGCAGGCAGGCTACACAGCTAAGGGAGTGGCACTGGCCATCGTCGGTGGGCTCCTCGTCTGGGCTGCGTGGACCTTCAACGCCGAGAAGGCCGGAGGTCTCGACGTGGCGTTGCGCACCTTGCTCGACGAGTCGTTCGGACCATGGCTGCTGGCGGTGGTGGCCGTCGGGATCGGCTGTTTCGGCGTCTACTGCTTCTTCTGGGCCCGCTACGCCGACACGAATTCTTAAACACAGCCGGCAGCTGGCGTGCCTGTCTGGGCACTGCCTCCTCACGTCCGGGGCGGCACCAGACTTGACGCCTCGGAATAGGTGAGGCCGACGAGCTCGAGCAAATCCACCACCAGAGTGCGCATCTGCGCGAGCACCACAGCGGCGGACAGGGTAAGGGGATCGCTGGCGTCGCTGGTCGCTTCGGCGATCCCGATGAGGTGTTGCTGAGCTGCCTCGGGTGAGCGGTTCGCGGCCAACTCACGGGCGATGGTCTCGGTGGCATCGGTCAGCTCGTCGAGCAGCCGAAGATAATCCGGGGGCATGGTCTCGTCGAGTCGGGCGCTGACCACGACCCGCCGGATCAGTACGCGGGTTGTGCGGAGAGCGCGGTCCAGCGGCTCGACCACCTCAGCGATGGATCTCACGTGCTGCTTATGGCCACGACGAAATGGTGATGAGCGCACCACTTCGAGCCCCTCTTGTGCTGCCGACCGCAGATCGCTGAGCGATGCCTCGGTCTCGCGGGTCCGGTCCAGCGTGTCAGTCGCCTGACCGACATCGGTCTCGTCGGCGCTTTCGCGTGTGGACCGCAACAGCCGGGCGAGTTCCCACGCGACTTTGGCTGCCTCCTCACGCGGTCTTCTCAGTGGCGCGCCGGGTACGACGGAAGCCGCCACCAGGGCCACGCCGCCTCCGATGATGGCATCGACAATGCGGCTCACATCGCCGCCAGGAACCACCAACGTGGTGACCACGATTGCCTGCACGGCTACCTGTCCGATGAAAAGCACGCTCGCGTCCAACAGGACTGCAGCCGCCATCGCGAGCATCACAACGACCGTGACCTGCCAGGCACCCTGGCCCACAACGATGGTGAGGAGGTCGGCAATGCCGATTCCGACCGCCACGCCGAGCGTCACCTCGGCGACCCGCCGAAGCCGCTGACCATACGACGTACCCAGGCACAACACGGCAGCCACCGGGGCAAAGAACGGAGAGGAGTGGTCGAACAACCGGCTGGCGATCAGCCATGCGCACCCGGCGGCGACACCACACTGGCCGATCATCCAGGCCATGGCCCTGAGCCTCCGCAACCGGGCGGCGAGCGAGAGCCGTCCGTGCTGCCACGCACGGTCGCTCAGGGTCGACAAGTCCACGGTTCTATGGTGGCAGCACGACAGGGGCAGCAGGTGTCGGGTTGGGTGTGGCTGGTAAGGATAGGAGCATGAAGACTCGACAACTCGGAACTGTCCAGGTGAGCGCGATCGGGATGGGCGCCATGCCGCTCACCACCGACAAGCGCCCCGACGAAGCACAAGCCATCGCGACCTTGCACGCCGCGCTCGACGCCGGGGTGACGTTGTTCGACACCGCAGACGCGTACACCCCGTCAGAGCAGGGTCCCGGAGCCAACGAGGAGCTGCTGGCCAAGGCATTCAAGGCGTATGGCGGTTCAGTGGACGTTGTCCTGGCCACCAAGGGCGGGCACACGCGTGACGGCGGCGAGTGGGGCGTCAACGGCCGCCCGGAATACCTTCGCTCGGCGTGTGAGGCATCGTTGCGTCGTCTCGGCGTGGACGTGATCGACCTCTACCAGCACCACCGGCCCGACCCTGAAACCTCCTATGAGGACACGATGGGTGGTCTCAAGGCGCTGTACGACGACGGGCTGATCAAGCAAGCGGGCATCTCCAATGCCGACCCGGAGCAGATCCGCACAGCGCACGAGATCTTGGGCGACACGCTGGTGTCCGTGCAGAACCAGTTCTCACCGAAGTTCCGCAGCAGCGAGCCTGAGATCGACGTCTGTGATGAGCTCGGGCTGGCCTTCTTGCCCTGGAGCCCGCTCGGCGGCATGCGTGAGGCCAAGGACCTCGGCCCGAAGTACGACGCCTTCGCAGAGATCGCCGACGCCCACGGTGTGAGCCCGCAACGCGTGTGTCTGGCTTGGCAGTTGGCCCGGTTCGACAAAATGATCCCTATTCCCGGCGCCAGCCGCCCGGAATCCATCCGCGACTCTGTCGAGGCAGCCGATCTGACTCTCAGCGATGACGAGGTGCAGGCCTTATCTGCCTGAGCGCCCCGGCTCGAGGTTTCGAGTGCCGTGACTTGATCGTTATCCAGATCGTGGCGTAGCCTCGCCACAGTCCTCTCGATGGGGGAGGGCGCCGGCTGCGGAACGCCGAGTCCTACCCTCCGCAGCGGGCAGCGACCACACAGCATGGGGTAGGAGCGGGGGAACCGTGAATGCGGCTCCAAGGACTGAGGTCCGCGGAGCCTTGGGGTGAAGTTGTGTGATCGCTGCGGCGGTCAGCAACCGGGCGTACCTTTTCCGTCCGAACCCGACAGCTCACTTCGCAGGCGACAGAAAGGCCCAGCCATGTCGCCTCGCCACCGCGCGATCTCTCGTCGTCCTGTCCGCAACGTCGTCGTTGCTGCCGCAACCGTATTGGCGGTGGCAGCCCCGCTGTCTTCGACCATCGGCCCCGCGAACGCCGCCACCGACCGCACCTGGAACCGCCTCGCCAACTGCGAGTCAGGCGGCAACTGGCACATCAACACTGGTAACGGCTACTACGGCGGCCTGCAGTTCAGCTCTGGCACCTGGCTCGGCTATGGCGGCGGCAAGTACGCCAGCCGCGCTGACCTGGCCTCCCGCGAGCAGCAGATCGTCATCGCCGAAAAGACTCTACGAGGCCAAGGCTGGGGCGCCTGGCCGGCATGCTCGGCGGCGCTCGGCCTTGATCACGATGACGCGATCGCGACGGACGACAAGCTGCACGCCGAATTCCTGCGCCCCTGGCGCTATCACAGCGCTGACGCCGATAGGCGCAGCCACGTCACCCCCCTGCGTGCCATCTCGATCCCGAAGTAGTTCGCCTCCCTTTTGTTGAGAGGTCGCTCCCGACCCCTTGAGAGGTCACTAGGCGCCGCTTCAACGAAGGTACGAAGCGACCTGCTGTGTACAAAGTGGCTTCTCGACGCGCACAGAGTGGCTTCTCGACGGGTTGTGAGAAGTGGCGTCGGTGCCACTCTGAGCGCCTGTCTCAGGCCGAGGTGTCGAGGATGGCGTCGGCCAGGGTGGGAGCGGTCAACTGGATCTGCCAGGGCCGCGCTCCCAGCTCCGTGAGGGCAGCGCTGACGATGTGAACGTCACAAGGCTCGGGAGGTGACCAGGTCAGGCGTCGTACGACGTCAGGAGCCAACAGGTTCTCCTGTGGCAGGTCGAGTTGTTCCGCGATCTCGGTTATGGCCGCCCGGCAGCGCTGTAGTCGGGCGGCGGCCACCGGGTCCTTTTCCGCCCATACTCGCGGCGGTGGTGGGCCGTTGAGTCGGGGAGCTAGAGCCGGTAGTTCGTTTTCGTTCAGGTCGAGGCCACGCGCGATCGCTGCTGCGAAGTCGCGGAGATAGCGCTGAGCCCCACGAGTCGCAAAACTTGGTAGTCGGCTCAAGGCGTTGCGCGATGGAGGCGCTGCCGTGGCGGCGTCGACGATCGCGGAATCGGGGAGGATCCGGCTCGACGAGATGTCTCGGCGCTGGGCCAGTTCGTCTCGCAGCTCCCACATCGAACGCACGAGCGCGAGGCCACGCCGACCACGAACGCGGTGGATGCCGGAAGTGCGGCGCCAGGGCTCCTCGCGTGGCGGAGTCGCCGTCATCGCCGCCCAGGCGGCGAACTCCTGCGCGGCCCACTCGGCCTTGCCGGCTCCCTCGAGCTGGGCGACGAGCACGTCCCTCAGCTCGATGAGCACCTCGACGTCCAAAGCGGCATACAGCAGCCACGACTCGGGGAGTGGCCGCCTCGACCAGTCGACCGCCGAGTGCTCCTTGCGCATCCGAAAGCCGAGCAGCTCTTCGACGAGCACCGCCAGGCCGACCCGTGGGTAGCCGAGGAGGCGCCCAGCGAGCTCGGTGTCGAACAGGTGCACCGGACGCATTCCCAACTGAGCCAGACACGGCAAGTCCTGGCTGGCGGCGTGAATGATCCACTCGGCATCAGCAATAGCGTCGGCCAGCGGCTTCAATGCCTGGTTCGGCACCTCTCCGAAGGGAACCGGGTCGATCAACGAAGTTCCGACACCCTCTCGACGTAGCTGGACGAGATAGGCGCGTTGGGAGTAGCGGTGTCCGGACGCCCGTTCGGCATCGACGGCCACCGGACCACGCCCAGCGGCGAAGACACCGACGGACTCGTCCAGACCTTGCGGAGAAGCCACGACTGTCGGCAGCCCGTCTCGGAGCTCGAGCAGCGCAGGAGCAGCCTCTCCACGGGGTGATTCGCCGTCGTTCGCCTCTGCAGGATCAGAGGCCGGTACGACGGGTGGTTCGGAGCGAGGCTCGGTCATCGAGCCCGTTGGCCACGCCGACTCGGCATCGCCAACACACCAGCGGGGACCGGCGGCAACCCAGCCGCGGTGCAGAGCAGATCGCCCCATGCCTCGACATGCGCGGTGATAGTGCCAAGGGGTGACCACGATGCGCGGACCTCGATCTCGGCGCTCGCCGGCTCGCCGTCCATGCCGCCGAAGCTCTCTGACGCGACTCGTGTCACCGTGCCACTCGGTGCCAGGTAGTCGGCGTCGTGCGTGGCGAGCGACTCGAGCAGCCAGGTCCAACCCACGGCGCCCAGCAGTGGGTCAGTGACCATCTCGGGGTCGATAGCTGCCCGAGCGTAAGCGACACACCTGAAATTTCCTTGCCAGACGTCGTTGCCCGCAGGCTCATAGAGCAGCACCAACCGGCCACCTCCTGAATCCTCACCGGCGATCGTGATGTCGGCTGACAGCGCAGCGGAGTAAGGCGCGATGCGCTGCGGTGCCGGCATCTCCTCACACCCGATCTCAGGTCTGAACCGCGCCGATCGGAGCTGTTCGAGCGCTCGACGAAACTCCTCAGGGGGCGCGTCGAGGTCCTTGCGGGCGGCCATGCGTACGAGCGTAGGCGGTGCCCTGATCAGGGGGCGGCGCGACTCGCCGGGCTGGCGGTTTGCTGGCTCATGCGAGGATCGCAGACGTGACTTCGACTCCCACGCCGACGACTTCCGCCCTTGCGCGGCCGTCCGACAGCCCACTGATCCGCGCGGCTCGAGGACGAAAAACGCCGCACGTGCCGGTGTGGTTCATGCGGCAGGCCGGCCGCTCACTGCCGGAGTACCGAGCGGTCCGGGAAGGTGTCGCGATGCTCGATGCCTGCATGCGCCCGGATCTGATCATCGAGATCACGATGCAGCCGGTTCGCCGGCATGGGGTCGACGCCGCCATCTTGTTCAGCGATATCGTGCTGCCGCTCAAGGCGCTGGGTCTCGACCTCGACATCGTCCCTGGCGTGGGCCCGGTCATCGCTGAGCCGATCACCGAACTGGCCGGCGTGGATGCGATCCCCGCCTTCGATGCAACACGGGTCGACTTCGTCTCCGAGGCGGTCACTGGCTTGGTGGCCGAGCTCGGCTCAACTCCGCTGATCGGGTTCGCGGGTGCGCCCTACACCTTGGCGTCCTATCTGATCGAGGGCGGGCCCTCCAAGGACCACGCGAAGACCAAGGCGCTCATGCACGGCGCGCCTGAGGTGTGGCGCGCCCTGATGGCACGGTTGGCTGGCATCTCCGCTGGGTTCTTGCGAGTGCAGATCGAGGCGGGGGCGTCAGCGGTACAGCTCTTCGACTCGTGGGCGGGGGGGCTTTCGCCGCACGACTACCGCAAGTTCGTGCTTCCTCACAGTGCTGCGGTCTTGGGAGCCATCGCCGATCTCGGTGTGCCCCGTATCCACTTCGGAGTGGCGACGGGGGAGTTGCTTGCGGCTATGTCGACCGCGGGCGTCGAGGTGATGGGCGTCGACTGGCGGGTGCCGCTGGACCGAGCGGTCGAGCGCGTTCAACCGGGTCAGGCCCTGCAGGGCAACCTCGACTCGACGCTGGTGTTCGCACCCTGGGACGTCGTTGAGCGCGAGGCCTTGCGAGTCTTGGAGGCGGCCCGGTCGGCGCCCGGTCATATCTTCAACCTCGGTCATGGCGTGCTGCCAGGCACCGATCCGGATGTGTTGACCCGGTTGGTGGACCTCATTCACTCGCAGGAGATGCCCCGCGAGGGGTGATCCGGCGTACGGCGATCCAGCCGATCAAACCCAACGCCAACGCCAATGATCCCAGGGGCAGCGCGAGGCCCACCGCATGGCTAGCACCGACCACGAAGGTGACCATTGCGTCCCAGCCACTCTTGATGCCCGCGATGAAACCGGCCTGATCCTGGTCTCTCGCGACCTGCTCCTCGTCGGGCAGGCTGACGTTGATCGTGATGGCCGACATCGTCGTTCTTGCGGCCAGGGTGCGTTGCTGCGCCTGTAGTGACTCGAGGTCTGCCTCTCGAAGCGACAGCTCCCGTTCCAATGTGATGATGTCGCTCAGCTTCTTGGCCTGTGAGAACAGGCGGCGTAGCTGAGCGATCGATTCCTCGGCGCTCGCGACCCGCGAGTTGACATCGGCAACCATGGCCGTCACGTCCTCGGAGTTGCTGGTTGTCGAGACCGGGTCGCCGAAGGTCTCCACCTCGTTGATCGATTCGTCGAACGTGTCGACCGGCACCGTCAGGGTCAACCGCGACCTGGTCTGACGACCGTCTGTGTCGGTGAACGTTTCCTCGTTGGCGATATCACCGCCCACCGATACCGCGAGGCTCTCGACTTGGGCCACCACATCGCCCACGTCTTCCGATTCGAGGATGACGGCCCCAACCCTGATCACGGACGTTTCAGCGGTCACAAGGTCAGGGTCCGACGCGTCGCCTCCTGCGGCGACGGCCGACCCGGCAGCGTCTCCTCCCTCGCCGGCGCCGATGCTGTCTGCCGCAGGCCCGTCCATCTCAGCTTGCGGCTTTGCGCGACTAGCAAGGGATTCGTCGCTGCTGGCGCTGTCCATGTCCCCGCTGCACGCGGCGACAAGCAGAGAGCTGAGCAGGGCGACCCCAGCGAGGGCGAGGTTCCGAGGCGGCCGGGAGACAGTCTTCATGTCAGGTGAGACGCTGCCGACCGCTTCACGGTTCCATGCTGTCAACTGTGAGGGTTGACAGCCTTGCCAGAGTGGGAGCCATGACCTCTTCAGGGGACCGGGTCGCCGTGGTTGGAGCGGGGATCGCCGGGCTCAGCGTCGCGCATGCGCTGGTGGCTGCTCGCCCCGACCTTCACGTCACCCTCTATGAGGGCAGTCCAGCCGTTGGCGGCAAGCTGCGGGCAGGCGAGGTGGGCGGTATGACGGTCGACCTCGGGGCAGACTCGATGCTCAACCGCCGTCCCGAAGGGGTAGCTCTTGCCGGGGCAGTCGGGCTGGGGGCCGACGTCGTGCACCCGGCAACGTCGAGCGCCGGGATCTGGACCAGAGGGGCGCTGCGGCCGCTGCCGCCCACCCTGATGGGCATTCCGGCCGACCTTGGCGCGCTAGCCCGAAGTGGGATCCTGACCAGCTCCGGCCTGGGGCGCGCATCCCTGGAGCGACGACTTCCGGAGCCCGACCTCAGCGAAGACGAGGGCGTGGGTGTGCTGATGATGCGACGGCTTGGGCGCGACGTGCGCGACCGTCTGGTCGAGCCGCTGCTGGGCGGTGTCTATGCCGGACGGTCCGACGAGATCTCGTTGCATGCGGCTTTGCCCCAGGTGGTCTCGGCCATCCGCACCCATGGCGGGCTGCTCAGCGCGGCGCGGGCCTCGCGGGCGCACACGCGCACTCCCGCCGGTGTCGATGAGCTGCCCGTTTTCGCGGGCATCCGGGGCGGTCTGGCAAGGCTGGCACATAAGACCGCTGATCAACTCGAGCGTCAGGGCGTGCGTGTCGAGTGCAACGCCATGGTGCGTGAGCTGACCCGAGGCCCGGGTGGCTGGCGGTTAGCGGTGGGGCCGACGAACCGCCTCCGGCAAGTTGAGGTGGATGCGGTCGTGCTGGCGGCGCCCGCACCGGCCTCAGCTCGTCTCCTGCGTGAGGCGGCTCCGGTCGCAGCAGGGGAGCTCAGCCGGATCGAGTACGCCTCTCTTGCACTCGTGACCATGGCGGTGCGGGCGAGCGACGTGGGTACCGACCTGGTGGGATCGGGGTTCTTGGTGCCGCCCGTTGACGGGCGGGTGATCAAGGCCGCCACCTTCTCGTCATACAAATGGGAGTGGATGAGGGGCAACATGGTGATCATCCGCTGCTCGATCGGTCGACATCGCGATGAGCGCGACCTCCAGCGCGACGACGCCGAGCTGGTCGACGCGGCCGTCAGCGATCTGCGAGAGGCCACTGGACTGCGTGGCCCGCTGCAGGACGCGATCGTGACGCGGTGGGGGGGTGCCTTGCCGCAGTACGCCGTCGGGCACCTCGACCGGGTGCAGCTGATCGAGCACAGTGTCGAGGCGCTGCCGGGCCTCGCGATCTGCGGTGCGGCTCTCGGCGGAGTGGGCATTCCTGCCGTGATCGCCAACGCTCAGCGAGCCGCCACCCGGGTGATCGCTCAGCTCGGGGCGGTCGAGACAATGAAGCCATGACGCATCCAGCCGCATCGTCCACAGACCCAGCCGCGACGGGAGGCTCCCCGCTTGGCGGTGGCGGTCCCGTGAAGCGCCCCGACCAGGGCAAGGCCGCCCGCGATCTCAACTCGAAGATCCGCTACACGATGTGGTCGGTCTTCGAGCTTTCCGCGCCGGTGGCTGATGAGGCTGCCCGAGAGACGGAGACCGCTGAGGTGGAAACACTGCTCGCTGGTCTCGCCGTTCGGGATGTGGTGATCCGCGGCACCTATGACGTGTCAGGGCTCCGCGCTGACGCAGACCTGATGGTCTGGTGGCATGCGGAGTCAGCCGACGAGCTCCAGACGGCATACAACCAACTTCGTCGTACGGCGTTCGGGCGTCGTCTCGTGCCGGTCTGGTCGCAGCTGGCGCTGCACCGCCCCGCCGAGTTCAACAAGAGCCACATCCCCGCCTTCCTCGCCGACGAGGCGCCAGGCGACTACGTGTGCGTCTACCCCTTCGTGCGGTCCTACGAGTGGTACCTGCTGGAGGACTCAGAGCGCCGTGCCATGCTGTCCGAGCACGGTCAGATGGCCCGCGACTACGGCGACGTGCGCGCCAACACCGTGGCGTCGTTCGCGCTCGGTGACTACGAGTGGATGCTCGCCTTCGAGGCCAACGAGCTGCACCGGATCGTTGATCTGATGCGGCACCTGCGGGGCAGTCAGGCGCGCAAGCATGTCCGCGAAGAGGTGCCGTTCTTCACCGGTCGCCGTCGCAGCATCCGTGACCTGATCGACACGCTGCCTTAACCCATCCCTGGAGCCTTACTGTCCGGCCTTTTCAGCCTCTTCGAGGCTTAGCGAGATGCTGTTGATGCAATAGCGCTGATCGGTCGGAGTGCCGTAACCCTCGCCCTCGAAGACGTGGCCCAGATGTGAGTCGCAGGTGGCGCAGCGAACCTCGGTGCGAGTCATGCCCATGGCGCGGTCCTGGGTGAGAGTCACTGTTTCGCTGTCGCTGGGCGACCAGAATGACGGCCAACCACAGTGGGAGTCGAACTTCTCCGTCGAGCGGAACAACTCCGTGTCGCAGGCGCGGCAGCGATAGACTCCCTCGGTCTTGGTCTCGACGTACTGGCCCGACCAGGGGCGTTCGGTGCCTGCCTGACGGAGCACGGAGTACTCCTCCGGCGACAGTTGCTCGCGCCACTCGGTGTCCGTCTTCATCACTTTTTCGCTCATGAGCAAAGCCTACGTACCGAGCCAACTAGTGGCCACAGTCTCCAAGGGCAGCGCGCCATCCTGCCCGGGCTGAATGTCCTCACTAGGGTGGATCAATGCCGACACCAGCGACGGAGATCGAGGTTGCAGGCACGCCCGTCAGGGTGTCCAACCCTGATCGGGTGATCTTCCCCGCGACTGATTCGACGCCTGCCGCCACCAAGCTGGACGTGGTGGGCTACTACGCCAGCGTAGGTGAGGCGATCCTGCGAGCGCTTCACCATCGACCGACCACGCTCGAACGCTGGCCCAAGGGTGTGTACGACGACATCGTCCGCGCGACCCGCTCCGACCCGCATGGCGACGCGTTCTACCAGAAACGCATTCCCAAGGGCGCGCCGCCGTACGTCGA
This sequence comes from Nocardioidaceae bacterium, assembly GCA_013696975.1. Classification (GTDB taxonomy): domain Bacteria; phylum Actinomycetota; class Actinomycetes; order Propionibacteriales; family Nocardioidaceae; genus JACCZJ01. Next base: position 17,887 of record JACCXO010000047.1, read on the forward strand.
AACCGCCCGCATCGCGTTTCCCTCGGGCCGGTTCGCCGACGAGATATGCCCAACCGAACCGGCAGTGGTGGCGTGGGCGGCACAGATCGGCACGATCACGTTCCACCCGTGGCCGGTACGCCGCGACGACGTCGACTCTCCAGACGAGCTGCGGATCGACCTGGACCCACAGCCGGGCACCGACTTCACCGACGTGGTCAAGGTCGCCGGACAAGCCCGCCGGTTGCTAGGTGACCTGGGCTATCGCGGGTTTCCCAAGACGTCAGGCAACCGTGGTGTCCATATCTACGTACGCATCGAACCGCGGTGGACCTTCACCGACGTGCGCCATGCCGCCATCGCCTTCGGTCGCGAGCTGGAGCGGAGGATGCCGGGCGAGGTCACGACGAAATGGTGGAAGGAGGAGCGAGGCGAGACGGTCTTCGTCGACTACAACCAAAATGCGCGCGACCGCACGATCGCGAGCGCCTACAGCTTGCGGCCGTTGCCGGGCGGGCCGGTGTCAACGCCTGTCGAGTGGGATGAGCTCGAAGGGCTTGACCCTCGACGGCGGTTCACGCTGCGTACGGTGCCAGACCGCGTGGCTCGGCTCGGCGACCTGCACGCTGAGATCGACGACGCACACCACTCACTCGAGCCGCTGCTGGAGATGTACGCGCGAGACGAGGCGCAAGGTCAAACCGACATGCCCTACCCTCCCGACTACCCGAAGATGCCAGGCGAGCCAAAACGCGTGCAACCCAGCAAAGCACGGCCATGACCTGAGGCGGTTGTCTCGACACCCACAGAGTCAGGTTCTTGGCTGCCGGCATGATGGCCGTGGCTTTTGTCGCTCCCCTGTTTTGGTCAACCACCCCGGCGCTGATGGTCGACCGCAGTGGGCGACGAAGCAGTCGGAGCTGCGCGACCTGCTTCTCCAACTCAAGTGGTGCGCTGGCGCCGAATGTCGATGACGCTAGACGTCAGCTGAGGCGTGCCGCCTGTTCGGTGAACTAGGTGGAAATCAGCGAGGTCACGTTTGCAACAAAGAGTAACCATATGCCCATTAAGTGCTACTCTGGGTCACGG
>JACCXO010000087.1 GCA_013696975.1 Nocardioidaceae bacterium
GCGCGAGACGCTTCGTACCCTTGGGTTGAAGCGCATCGGCGACGTGGTCGTCAAAGAGGACCGACCCGAGATCCGCGGGATGTTGGCCACCGTTCCTCATCTCATTGCTGTCGAGGAGGTCGACTGACATGACTTTGAAGCTTCATCACCTGCGCCCCGCCCCGGGCGCCAAAACCGCCAAGACCCGGGTGGGTCGCGGTGAGGGCAGCAAGGGCAAGACGGCTGGTCGCGGCACCAAGGGCACCAGTGCGCGCTATCAGGTGCCCTTCGGCTTCGAGGGCGGGCAGATGCCACTTCACATGCGGCTCCCCAAGCTCAAGGGCTTCAAGAACAAGTTCCGGGTCGAGTATCAAGTCGTCAACCTGGACAAGCTGAGTGGACTTTTCCCGGACGGTGGCGAGATAACCCCTGCTGATCTAGTCGCCAACGGCGCCGTGCGTGCCAACGCGCCGGTAAAGATCCTCGGAGGCGGGGAGGCATCGGTTGCCCTGCAGATCAGCGCCCACGCCTTCTCCGCCTCAGCGAAGGAGAAGATCGTGGCTGCCGGCGGGAGCACCACCGAGCTTTGAGAGCTCAGGCTCTGCGCTCAGAGGCAGTAAGGTGGTTCTTTGACCGAGAGCCGACGCCTCCGGGCACGTCCGATCTCGCCCATGACAAGTAAGGACAAGTCTCCCAGCTGGGAGATTGCTGGGAGGACTTGGTGCTAGGCGCCTTCGTCAACGCTTTCCGAACGCCAGACTTGCGGCGCAAGCTGCTGTTCGTGCTGGCTGTCATCGTGTTGTTCCGGCTGGGCTCGGCCATCCCGACTCCCGGCGTCGACTATGTCAAGGTGCAAGAGGGTATCGCGAGTGTCGAGGATCAGGGGATCTTCGGGCTGATCAACTTGTTCTCTGGTGGCGCATTGCTTCAACTGAGCGTTTTCGCGCTGGGGATCATGCCCTACATCACGGCCAGCATCATCTTGCAGCTGCTCGTCGTCGTCATTCCGCGGCTCGAGACCTTGAAGAAGGAGGGTCAGGCTGGCCAGGCGAAGATCACGCAGTACACGCGCTATCTGACGTTGGGACTCGCGATCTTGCAGTCCACCGGCATCGTCGCGCTGGCTCGCAACGGCGCCATTTTCGGCAACTCCGGCGGGGGAGAGTCGCTGCTGGTCGACAACAGCCTTACCACCATGCTGCTGATGATCATCACCATGACGGCGGGCACAGCGATGATCATGTGGTTCGGTGAGCAGATCACCGAGCGAGGCATCGGTAACGGGATGTCCATCCTGATTTTCGTGTCGGTGGTGTCGTCGTTCCCCGGGGCGCTGTGGGGCATCAAGCAGTCGAAGGGCTGGGACGTGTTCTTGCTGGTCATCGCGATCGGCCTCGTCATCACGGCCGCGGTCATCTTCATCGAGCAAGCGCAGCGCCGGATCCCGGTGCAGTATGCCCGGCGCATGGTCGGTCGCAAGATGTTCGGCGGCACATCGACATACATCCCCCTCAAGGTCAATCAGGCCGGCGTCATCCCCGTCATCTTCGCCAGCAGCCTGCTCTACCTGCCCACGTTGACGTCAAGCTTCAACACCTCCAACTCGGGTTGGTCCGCCTGGGTGCAGGACAAGTTCGGCACCGGCGATCACCCTTACTACATGCTGACCTACGTCGCACTGACCATCTTCTTCACCTACTTCTACGTTTCGATCACCTTCAACCCCTCGGAGGTGGCCGACAACATGAAAAAGTACGGCGGCTTCGTGCCTGGCATCCGCGCCGGCAAGCCCACGGAGGATTACCTCGCCTACGTCTTGTCGCGCCTCACGTTCACGGGCGCCAACTACCTGGCCTTGGTCGCGCTGGTGCCCCTCATTGCGTTGGTGGTGGTAGACGCCAACCAGAACTTCCCGTTCGGCGGCACCTCCCTGCTCATCATGGTGGGGGTCGGGCTCGACACGGTCAAACAGATCGAGAGCCAGCTACAGCAGCGGCACTACGAAGGATTCCTGCGCTGATGCGGGTGGTGTTGGTCGGCGCCCCGGGAGCTGGCAAGGGCACCCAGGCGAAATTCATCTCACAACACTTCGCGATTCCCTCGATCTCCACGGGAGAGATGTTTCGAGCCAACCTCGCTGCCGAGACCGAGCTGGGCAAGGCAGCCAAGCGGTATATGGATGCGGGTGACTTGGTTCCCGACGAGGTGACTATCGGCATCGTGAGTGACCGGCTGGTTCAACGCGACACCGGGAATGGGTTCTTGCTCGACGGTTTTCCTCGCACGCCCCCGCAAGCCGAGGCGCTGAGCAAGCTGCTGGCTGATCGCGGCACCCCGCTCGACGTCGTGCTCGAGCTGCAAGTCGACAGCAACGAAGTGGTACGTCGGCTGTCGGGTCGCCGTACCTGCCGCACCTGCGAGCACGTGTGGCACCTCGACTTCGACCCGCCTCGCGAGCCGGGCACCTGCGACGTCGACGGCGGTGAGCTCTTCCAGCGCGACGACGACCTGCCCGAGACGATCCTGCGACGCCTCGATGTGTATGCCGAGCAGACGGCGCCACTGGTCGACTACTACCGTGACGCTGGCTTGCTTCAGTCGATCACCGCTCAGGGGGAGGTCGACGAGATCACCCAGCTGGCAATCGAGGCGCTCGAGTCAGCCCTCCGCCGCTGAGTCGAGCACATATGTTCCGCGACCGGGCAATCGAGATCAAGACGCCTGAGCAGATCGCCTTGATGCGAGAAGCTGGTCTCGTGGTGGCCGAGACCCTGTCTCTGCTGAGTTCCGCGGTCAAGCCGGGTGTCACCACAGGAGAGCTTGACGCGATCGCGGAGAGGCACATCCGATCGCGTGGCGCTACGCCGAACTTCTTGGGCTATCACGGTTTTCCAGCGACGATTTGCGCGTCGGTCAACGATGAAGTGGTGCACGGCATACCAGGCGATCGGGTCCTGCAGGAGGGCGATCTGGTGTCGCTCGACTGCGGCGCCATCGTCCAGGGTTGGCATGGAGACGCCGCCATCACTGTGGCGGTTGGGGGGTCGGTGTCCGATGAGCTGCGAGAGCTGATGCGGGTCTGCGAAGAGTCGATGTGGCGAGGTTTCGCTGCCGCGCGGCTCGGCGGGCGCCTCACTGACATCTCTTCGGCGGTCGAGTCCTACGTTCGCTCGCAAGGCGACTATGGCGTTGTCGAGGACTACGTCGGGCACGGGATCGGGTCAGCCATGCATATGCCACCGAGCGTGCCCAATCACGGCCGACCCGGCAAGGGGCCGAAGCTGGTCCGCGGCATGGCGCTGGCCGTGGAGCCGATGATCACGTTAGGCACCATCGAGACCGAGGTGCTTGATGACGACTGGACCGTGGTGACCTCCGACGGCTCGTGGTCTGCGCACTTCGAGCACTCGTTCACCCTGACCCCTGAGGGCGCCCTCATCCTCACAGCACTCGACGGCGGCGCGGCCAAGCTGACGGAACTCGGCGTCCCCTGCGCGCTGGCATAGCGCCGGTCACTCTCGCTGCTCGCGACCAGAGAGGCTGCCAACGGGAGTTGCCTGAGGCGGACGGCCTACGATCAGGGTCTGCAACTGCGGTCAGGCGCCTTTGGCAACGCCTTCGTAGGCCGCCCCAAGAGGCTTGGGCTCGCCTGGGCTGTAGTACGTGTCGAGGCGGCTGATGGTGAGCCCACCGGCCTCGATGAGCGATGAGATGTCGCGGTTGAGGTTGCAACCGCACGCGACACGCTGCTGGATGCCGTTGAGGCGGTCCTGCCATTTCCGGACCCCAGCATCGGGGGCGGCGCCGTGTTCGACGAAGTGAAGTGTCCCACCCGGACGCAGTACTCGCCCGACCTCGCGCAGTGCGGCGACTGCATCGGGAATCGTGCACAGCGTCCAGGTGGATAGGACCGCGTCGGCTGAGTTGTCCTGGAATGGCATGGACTGACCGTCGAGACCAGCGATCTGAACAAGCACGGGTGACGCGGCGATGCGGTCCTGGGCTAGGTGTACGCCGAGCTCGGATGGCTCCACCGCTCGTAGTCGACTCACACTGGGGGGCAGGTGAGGAAGGTTGAGGCCAGTGCCGAAACCGATCTCGACGACGTCGCCTTCGAGGGCGCCGCACACCCGGGCACGGGTCTTGCGTGTTTCCTTGGTGTTCATCAGGAGATTCATCACTCTGGGAAAGACCTGCTCACCGTAGAACGCCATGCATCATTATTGCTCCACCCGTCCAGACACCTCTTGTCCCGCGAATCGGGGAGGAGTCGCCCTCGATTCGCGGGACAAGAGGTGTCTGGTTGAAGTTGGGAGCTGTTGTCAACGCGACGATTTCTTCGTTGTCGGCTGAGGGTTTAGACTTGGGGGTCGGCCCATCTGCGGTCTGTGTCCGTGCGCGCCTTGCGGCTGCCTCGCCTCCTGTAAGGAGCCGAGGAGAGGTGCGTGCTGCGGATCCAGCGGTTCGACATACCAGCACAAGACGTCCACTTGATCCGCACGTCAATGGGTCAAGCCCACACACTGCTAGAGATTGCGGAGGATATGCCGAAGAAGGAAGGGGTCATCGAGATTGAGGGCACCGTCGTGGAGGCGCTCCCGAACGCCATGTTCAGGGTCGAGCTCAACAACGGGCACAAGGTGCTCGCCCACATCAGCGGCAAGATGCGTCAGCACTACATCCGGATCCTCCCCGAGGACCGAGTGGTGGTGGAGCTGTCGCCCTACGACCTCACCCGCGGCCGCATCGTCTACCGCTACAAGTAGTCCCCTAGCAGCCCTAGCCAGCCGTCAACCCGCAAGCACGCTCCCGGTCCAGGTGATCGAGCGCGGCCTGCTCACATGGAGAGCTCGATGAAGGTCAACCCGAGTGTCAAGAAGATCTGCGACAATTGCAAGGTGATCCGCCGAAACAAGCGGGTCATGGTCATCTGCGTCAACCCGCGGCACAAACAGCGCCAAGGCTGACGCACCCTAGCGAGGTCCGGCTCTACGGCCGTCCCTCAACTCAAGCGTGACCGCTCGTCGCCATACCCTCGCGGGAGGGCGACGTTGCCCCCGGACCGAAGGCCGGGGCCCTGCCATTCGGATGACGGCCCGCCGTAGCTCAGCGGACCCGATTCGAGAGGCGGGCAGGGACGCGGCACGCCGAACACCTTCGACAACTGAAAGGTTCTCGCCTGATGGCACGCCTCGTCGGTGTAGACCTCCCGCGTGACAAGCGCATTGAGGTCGCACTTACCTACATTTTCGGAATCGGCAAGACTCGTGCACACGAGCTGCTCGACGCGACCGGGGTGAGCCCCGACGCCCGCGTCCACACGCTCGGTGACGACGAGCTGGTCAAGCTTCGCGACTACATCGAAGTCAACTTCCAGGTCGAGGGTGACCTCCGCCGTGAGGTGACCGCCGACATCCGCCGCAAGGTGGAGATCGGCAGCTACCAGGGTCGCCGGCATCGCCAGGGTCTCCCGGTGCGTGGACAGCGCACCAAGACCAATGCGCGTACCCGTAAAGGCCCCAAGCGCACCGTCGCCGGCAGGAAGAAGGCCGCCAAGTGATGCTGAGCCCCCGACCAACCCGTTCCCTCGTCTTCAGGAGTTTGTGAGATATGCCTCCCAAAGGCCGTCAGGCCGGCGCCAAGAAGGTTCGCCGCAAGGAGAAGAAGAACGTCGGTGCGGGCCACGCCCACATCAAGAGCACGTTCAACAACACGATCATCACGATCACCGATCCCACCGGTGGAGTGATCGCCTGGGCCAGCGCCGGCACTGTCGGCTTCAAGGGCTCCCGCAAGTCGACCCCGTACGCTGCTCAGATGGCCGCCGAGGCCGCTGGGCGCCGGGCGATGGAGCACGGCATGAAGAAGATCGACGTCTTCGTCAAGGGCCCCGGCTCGGGACGAGAGACTGCGATTCGCTCTCTGGGTGCGATCGGTCTCGAGGTCGGCACTATCCAAGACGTGACACCAAGCGCCCACAACGGATGCCGCCCTCCCAAGCGGCCTCGCGTCTGACCCCCCGAGCACGAGAAGGAGACTGATCAACCATGGCCCGCTACACCGGACCTATGACGAAGAAGTCCCGCCGCCTGGGGGTCGATCTCATCGGTGGAGACGCAGCATACGAACGCCGCCCCTACCCACCCGGCCAGCACGGTCGCGGCCGGGTCAAGGAGTCGGAGTACCGCAACCAGTTGATGGAGAAGCAGAAGGCTCGCTACACCTACGGTGTCCTCGAGCGTCAGTTCCTCAACTACTACAAAGAGGCCAGCCGCCGTGCCGGCAAGACCGGTGACAACCTGCTGCAGCTGCTCGAGGCGCGCCTCGACAACGTGGTTTATCGCGCCGGCTTTGCCCGGACGCGTCGCCACGCCCGCCAGCTCGTCGTGCACGGTCACTTCCAGGTCAACGGCCGCAAGGTCGACATCCCGTCCTACCAGGTCTCCGCTCACGACGTCATCGACGTGCGCGCCAAGTCTCTGGAGATGACACCGTTCATCGTGGCGCGCGAGACTCACGGCGAACGTGTCGTGCCAGCGTGGCTCGAGGTCATCACGGGTCGGATGCGTGTTCTGGTGCACCAGCTGCCAGTCCGTCAGCAGATCGACCTACCCGTACAGGAGCAGCTCATCGTGGAGTTCTACTCCAAGAAATAAGTTACCGCGGCGCCGCCGCGTTGCAGTCCGTCTGGGGCCCCGCCCCCAGACCCCCGGTATGGCTGGATCCTGAAGCGGACCTTGTGTCACGTGTCACCCAGTCACAATCTGCGTCGTCAAATAGAGGTCGACGCAGGAAGGAAGAATCACTGTGCTTATCGCTCAGCGTCCGTCCCTGTCTGAAGAAGTCGTCAACGAGCACCGCGCGCGGTTCGCGATCGAGCCTCTGGAGCCGGGTTTTGGCTACACCCTCGGCAACTCGCTTCGCCGTACCTTGCTGTCTTCGATCCCCGGCGCAGCAATCACCTCGATTCGCGTGGACTCGGTACTTCACGAGTTCACCACCATTGCCGGCGTCCGCGAAGACGTCACCGAGATCATCTTGAACCTCAAGCAGCTTGTCGTCTCCTCTGAGCATGACGAGCCAGTCTCCATGTATCTGCGCAAGCAGGGCCCAGGGCAGGTGACCGCTGCCGACATCGCTCCGCCCGCCGGCGTCGAGGTGCACAACGCGGATCTGGTGATCGCGACTCTCAACGACAAGGGCAAGTTCGACATGGAGCTGGTTGTCGAGCGCGGCCGCGGTTATGTGTCCGCCGTACAGAACAAGGCAGGCGACACCGAGATAGGCCGGATGCCGGTCGACTCGATCTACTCACCGGTGCTGAAGGTGACCTACAAGGTCGAGGCGACTCGTGTCGAGCAGCGCACCGACTTTGACCGCCTCATCATCGACGTCGAGACCAAGCCCTCGATGCAGCCTCGCGACGCACTCGCTTCCGCCGGTAAGACATTGGTCGAGCTCTTCGGGCTGGCGCGGGAGCTCAACATCGAAGCCGAGGGAATCGATATCGGACCGTCACCGATCGACGAGCAGCTCGCTGCCGATCTGGCGCTGCCGGTCGAGGACCTCAATCTCACCGTGCGCTCCTACAACTGCCTCAAGCGCGAGGGCATCCACACAGTGGGGGAGCTGCTCTCTCGCAGCGAGCAGGATTTGCTCGACATCCGTAACTTCGGCTCCAAGTCGATCGACGAGGTCAAGGCGAAACTGCAGGAGATGGGTCTGAATCTCAAGGACAGCGCGCCCGGCTTCGACCCGAGCAGCGTCATCGACACGTATGACGATGACGACGACGTAAGCTTCGCCGAGGACGAGCAGTACTGAGCCGGAGCACGCTCCGGCTCAGTGCGGCTCGTGCTGGCGAGTTGTGCCATGACGAAGTCTTGGCACCAGTCAGCAAGCCAGCCGCGGCTTAGTCCAGTCGGGGCCAGTAACCACCTGCACATCATCTATCCGAGTACCTGGAACGGCTCGGGAGAGTGAGAACGACATGCCAACCCCCAAGAAGGGTCCGCGTCTCGGCGGAAGCCCCTCACACCAGAAGGCCATCTTGGCCAACCTGGCGACCAGCCTTTTCGAGCACGGCGCCATCACCACGACTGAGGCCAAGGCGCGTGTCCTGCGTCCGTACGCGGAGCGATTGATCACCAAGGCCAAGCGTGGCGATCTACACAACCGACGTCAGGTCCTCTCGGTGATCCGCGACAAAAGCGTGGTGCACGTGCTGTTCACGGAGATCGGGCCTCACTTCGCCGCTCGGCCAGGCGGCTACACCCGCATCACCAAGATCGGTCCTCGCAAGGGCGACAATGCACCCATGGCGGTCATAGCGCTGGTGACAGAGGAACTCACCTCGACGCCTCGCTCCACCAAGCCGGCCGGTGGCTCCACGAGAGCAAAAGCTGCTCCCGCTGTCCCCGATCCGGTCGCTGAGACCACCACATCTGATGTCGCAGCTGGCGATGGAGCCGTGGACGATCTCGTCGCGACTGAGGTCGAGCCAACCGAGGAAACTGTGGGTGGCGAGCCAGTCGAGGGCGGCTCTGGTGACGTCGAAGGTGCTGAAGAGCCGATCGAGACGGTAGGCGGCGAGCCCACAGAGGGAGAGACCGCACCCGTCGAGACGGTTGGTGGCGAGCCTGTCGCCGACGACGCAGCCGCCTCCGAGGCCGACCCGGTTGGCGCCAACACGGACGCCAGGGCCGCGGAGGGCGATAACAAGTAGGTCATCCCACCGTCTCCTTTGGTCTTTGTTCGGCTTGAAGCTGTGCCTCGGTAGCAGTGAAGCCAACCTCTCTATACAGGCGGATGGCCGAGTACGTCGGATCAGCGATCATGACGAGGGTATGGGCACCAAGCTCGTGGAAGCCGAACTCGGAAGCGTTATGTACGAGCGAGCCAGCCAAGCCACGGCGCCTGGCATCAGGAGAGGTTTCGACGGACTGAAACCTTGCCAGCCCGCTCTGAGTGGTGAACAACCCCATTGACGAGAGCATCCGACCAGCTATGAATGCCCCAAACCAGGTTCCATGCCCGGCCTCCACCATCGCTCGCCTGGTCACGGCCCTGGCTGCGCAGAACTCGCGATATCGGCTTGGCTCGAGACCGTCGTCGTTGCAGGCCACTGCGAGCTCTACCTGCTGATGCCAGTCGTCGTCGCTCGACAGCATTCGGTAGATCGCGTCACTGTTGGGACGAGGCGGCTCATGCACCTCTTTGGCGGTCATCACGGTGGCCACCTCGACCGTCATACCGACGTCCGAGAATCCTGCCAGCTGCTCGACCGAACCAGTGACGCCGTCGAAACCAAAGGCGATGTGACTCGCGTCCGGGAGTTCGGCGTGGAAGACGTCAAGCCAGTGCTGCGTCTCGTCAGGTGGTGGAGGGCTGGATAGCACGAGGAAGTTCCCCCACCAGTGGGTGGGATTATGAGGGCTTCGGATGACGAGGTGATCGCCACGATCTTCGAACTCGCTGCCACCGAGTCTCAGTATCTCGAGATCGGTCTGCCAGCCGAGGGAGGTGACTTTCACCGACTGAGACTACGACGCGGCGCGCCGAAGCGGTACGCCGACACGGACGCAGGGCAGCAGCCGGCGACAAGTTTGTGTACGCGCCACACCGCCATGAGGGACAATTGGGGCCATGCCAGCGCCAGGTCCACCGAATCAGGGGGCCAGCGATTCCGAGGACGCGTTGTCGGCGGCCACCGCCAACGTGGTGCAAGCGGATGCGCGACTGGTTCGGTTACGCTTGGATCTGGCGTATGACGGCACGGACTTCTCCGGCTGGGCCAGCCAGCCTGGCCGTCGTACGGTGCAGTCGACACTTGAAGACGCCCTCCGCACGATTTTGAGGATTCCCCGGCCAAGTCTCACCGTTGCCGGTCGCACCGATGCCGGTGTGCATGCTCGAGGGCAGGTCTGCCATGTCGACCTGCCTACTGACGCCTTGGGCCATGGTGGTCCGGCAGAACTGACCCGCCGGCTGGCCCGCCTGCTGCCAGCGGACCTGCGCGTATGTCGGATCGACCTGGTGCCCGATGTCTTCGAAGCCCGCTTCTCAGCGGTCTGGCGCCGTTATGCCTTTCGCGTCTGCGACAACGCAGCAGCAGCTGACCCGCTGACCCGCCGTCACGTGCTCGCCTGGCCGCGCCGCCTCGACGAGCTAGCCATGAATGCGGCTGCCCAACGCCTGCTGGGCGTGCACGACTTCGCGGCCTTCTGCAAACGCCGAGAGGGCGCGACCACGATCAGGGCTTTGCGCGAGCTCTCGTGGTCTCGCGCCGGCGACTTGTTGACCGCGACGGTGATTGCAGACGCCTTCTGCCACAACATGGTCCGCTCACTGGTCGGATGCCTGGTGTCTGTGGGCGAAGGTCGACGACCGGTCGGGTGGCCGGTCGAGGTGCTGTTGGGGCTGCGCCGAGACCCGGGCGTTACCGTCATACCGGCTCGGGGATTGGCACTCGAAGAGGTGGGGTATCCCGCCGACAGTGAGCTCGAGGCCCGGGCACACGAATCGCGCGTCCTGCGAACACTCGGCGCAGCCGGCGCAGCCGGGGCAGCCGGGGCAGAGGACGCGAGGGCACTCGAATGATCAGCTCCGCCCGTCGGCCGATGGGGACTCGGCCGTGAGCGACCACTACTTCTCAGCCGGCCCCAGCTCGCTGGAGCGGCGTCAACCTGTCACCGCGCACGTGTGGGGGAGAGAGCTCACCCTGCAGACGGCGTCCGGGGTATTCGCGGTCGGCCGCGTGGACATCGGCACGGCGGTGCTGTTCCGGGAGACCGAGCCACCGAGCCAGCCGGGAAACTATCTCGACCTGGGCTGCGGCTATGGCGTCATCGCCTGCGCGCTCGCGACAGCGAGGCCCGAAGCGCGGGTGTGGGCGGTCGACGTCAATGAACGAGCGGTGCAGCTGTGTCATGACAACGCGAAGGCGCTCGGCCTCACGGAGCGGGTGCGCGCGGTGGCGCCGGCCGACATACCGGCTGATCTGCAGTTCCACGAGATCTGGTCGAACCCACCTATCCGGATCGGTAAGCCGGCGCTGCATGAGCTGCTGTTGACCTGGCTGCCGCGGTTGGCTCCGCCGGGCCGGGCCGTCATGGTGGTGGGCAAGAACCTCGGCGCTGACTCGCTGCAGCGCTGGATCAGCGAGCAGGGCTTCAGCTGTGCGCGGTTGGCTTCGGCGAAGGGCTTTCGCATCCTCGAGGTGCGGCCTTCGGCACGGCGTCGTGCCGACGAAGCGTGACCCCCAGCCCAGAACTGAGGTGGCGTCGGCTGCAACAAACCGGCCCGCTGCTGCGTTAGTTGTGCGTGAATGTGACGGTGGCCGACGACGAGGTCGCCGCACCCGTTGAGTTCGACGGCTGGGTGGCGGCACGGGCGCCTTCGCTGCTGCGCTTTGCCTATCTGATGACCGGAAGCCGCGAAGCCGCCGAGGATGCACTGCAGACGGCGTTGGCCAAGACCTACGAACACTGGTCACGGGTCAGTGTGATGCATGACCGAGACGCCTACGTACGCCGGTTGATCGTCAATGCCCACATCTCGTGGTGGCGGCGGTTCGCTCGACGTGAGTCGCCGGTCGACGAGGTTCGTGGTTCGTCGGCACTCGCCGATGACCCAGGCATTTCCGTGCCTGGCGCGGACGCGGTCTGGCGACTGTGCCAGTCGCTGCCACCAAAGCAGCGCGCCGCCGTCGTTCTCAGGTTCTTCGAGGACCTCACCTACCCAGAGATCGCCGAACTGCTCCGCTGCCCCGAGTCGACGGTGCGATCCCAAGTGCACCGTGCGCTTGCGACGTTGCGCGAGATGATCGAGAGCCAAGAGGCCCGTGATGTATGACGACGAACGAGACCCCGAAAGACTAGATCGCCTGATGCGCAGCGGCTTGCGGGCGCACGCCTCTCGAGTGCGGCCTTGGAGTGACCTGATTGCGGGCGCCCGCGAAGAGGCGCGCCAACGTCGCCGAACCCGCCGGGGCGTGGCGGCGGCAGCGGTCGCGTTGGTCGCCGTACCCGGTGCAATCTGGGCAACGGACGGCCGGGCCGGCCCGACGACGGATGACCCGGCGGACAACAGGGTGGCAACGGGTCCTGATCGACCTGGAACCACGTCAGAGACCCCTGACAACCGGTTCTCTCCCGACGATGAGCGAGCGATCCCGGCTGGCTGGCGGGTGGAGTCCTACCACAACGTCCAGGTCCGGGTCCCGCCTTGGTGGGGGTGGGGCGCGTCCCCACTGAAGTCGCCGGGATCCGGAGCAGGAGCCAAGAGCTATGTCTGCGGCAGGGAAGTGCGTAACGTCCCGCCGGGACATTGGGAGACGTCCTTGGGCAGCAGCCCCGACCGGCCTTACGTGGGGAGACCCGTCGCGCTGAGCGACGTATGCGTCGACGGAGTCGAGGAGACGGAGCCGCATGTCTGGTTCGACTCGCCGCTGCCCGTGGGGATCGAGCGTCTTGACGGGGGATTGCAGCGCATCACCGTGGCAGCCGGGGGTATGCGGGTGACCGTGGCGCATACGGATCTCGCCGAACTCGGACTCATCATCGACAGCGTGACCGCTGGACCTGCCGATGACAACGGGTGCGCGGCGCGGCCAACCGATATCTATGAAGATCGGCCTGGCGCTGCCGACGTCCTGGATCTAGCGGCGGCCGCGGGCCCCGATGATTTCGGCGGTATGGCGGTGTGTGTCTACCACCACACTGACCTGGGCGCGGGAGTCACCTACGAGTTGCTCTACTCCACCGCGATCGACAGTGACGCTGAGCGGCTCTTTCTCCAGCGGCTGGACGAGTCCCCGCCTAAAACGGGTGTTGCCTGCGACATCGGCGAAAGCCAGACGGTCGTACTGCAACCCCAGGTCGCCGCGTCGACTCCTCAGCTGCCAGTGCGACTCACGTCGTGTGACACCGGATATCGCTCTGTCTGGAAGGAGCTCACCGTGGGCAACGTCACACCCTGGGCTGTGGACGGCGTTGCGACATATGTCGATGGTGGTGAGCTGCACGGTCCCGTCACCGATTACTTCAGCCCTGGTTCCAAGTAGCTTCAGCGGATCCGCAGGATGGCGTTGTCGATGCGGCCGTTGAACTGGTCGGTGGCCGAGCTGACAGCGCCTGCTGCCTCCAGCTTGCCGCCCACCGACAGTGGCCAGGAGGCACGGTCAGGTGTCATATCACCGGTCCGACCGGCCCTGGTGTCGGTCACAGTGTGGGCACTGCCGTTTGCGCGCCAGAAGGTGACGGAGATCGAAATGGAGCCACTCAGCCGCTTACACCGTGCGCGATACCAGCGGTCCGCCTGCATCCTGACGCTTGACGAGACCTCCACAGCACCTTGGGCACCCCCGATCCGACAGGCCGCGACGTTGTCGTCGAGTTCCAGCTTGTACTGGCTCGAGTCATTGAAGAGTCCTCGCTGCATGAGATTATCGCCGTTGTCAACGCTGCCTCGCGCCGTGCTCGAGGACAGGCCGTCGAGAGTGAAATCGGCGCCGAAGGTGAAGGGGTTGGTACGGGGGTTGAGAGCGTCGGTGGCTGTCGCGTTGAGTATCTTGACGACCGCCCGAGGAGCCCCGGTGTTCGGGTTGAACCGGGGAGTGCGAATGGAGTGCCCCCCGCCGCCACGCTGAGCGCGAGCGGTGAGCACCCCGCCATTCAGGCTCACTACGGAGACGCGCACAGCGGCGGTGCCAGAGTTGTCAAAGGTCCGGTAGTGGCCGTTAAACGGAGGCGCCTCGGTCACGCGAAGCGCGACTTCCGGTCCGCCGCGTCGGGCCTGGACCGAGTCGGCGTCAGCGGCTGACTCGACGCTTCGACTGGTGCTTGGCTCGACACCAGCATCTGAGCTACACGCCAGTGAGACGGCCGCTGTAGCGGACGCGATTGACACGAAGAGGGCGCGTGCAAGACCTGACGACAGCTTCGTGAACATGAGCGATCTCTCCAGGTGGCAACCGAGCAACGTTCAGTGTAACGCCGAATGCACAGTTTCCGACAAGGGTCGCAAATCGGGCACTATGTGAAGGGTAGACCGTGGCAGGTCCTGCCATCACTGGGTCACGTCACCGGTCACCAAGATCGAGATCGCGAGTGCGGCAACAAGCATGGTCGCGAGGAAGATGACTTCTGAACGGGGGTTTCGGCGCAGCACCAGTAGGGCCAACACCAAAGACACACCAGCGCCGACCAGCAACATCCACTGCAGGGTCGTGGCTGGGGTGGCCGCTCCGGCGAACGCCAACCAGACGGCTCCGCTCGCGAGCGTGGTCGCGGCGACGGCTGAGACCGGGGCGCCGAATCGATGAGGCAGCCCCCGCACTCCGGTATGACGATCCTCGGTCAGGTCCGGAAGCACGTTCGCAAAGTGTGCCGCCACACCGACCATTGCTCCGGCGGCCATCGCCCACCAAGTGGGCCACACCGGTTGGGGCCGGGCGAGGGTCGCCACAGCCGGTAACGCCCCGAACGCCAGCGCGTACGGCACCGCGGACCAGACCGTTGACTTCAGGCCCGCGTTGTAAGCCAAGCCAGAAACCACCACGGTGAGCTGAGCTGCGGCGGCCCGCCAGCCGAGCAGCAACGAGGCGGTTACGGTGACGAGCAACGCGGAGCCCAAGGCCACCGTCACGATATGGCGGCTCAGCTGACCGCTGGCGATCGGCTTGTCAGCCCGACCGACCTTGGCGTCCCGCTCGGCATCGACGAGGTCGTTCGACCAGCCGATCGACAGCTGCCCCGCCAAGACCGCGACAGCGGCGATCACGCAGACCCGCTGCGAGTTGTGTGCCGCGACGACGAGAGCTGTCGCCATCGCTGTCACGGCGACAGTCGGTATCGGATGACAGGACAACGCCAGGTCGCGCAGCGTCGAGACTGCTTGTGGCGGACTTGTCGGCGGCGGCGCGGGCACGCTCACGGTTCATCGAGCAACGGCAGCAGGAACGCCCAGACGCTGTCGTCCATGCCAGGAGCTCTCTCATGCTCGAAGTCGGGATAGACCTCCACCGACTTGCTTGCAGTGATCTTGTTGAACATCGCGAACTGCGTCGAGGGTGGGCAGATGGTGTCACTGAGGCAGGTCTGCATCAGGACTTCGGCTCTGATGCGCGGTGCGAGGTGTTGGATGTCGAGATAGCCCAGTCGCTGCCATAGCTCCTCGGCCTGTGCGTGGATTGGGTCGAAGTCGCGGAAGTGGTCGCGAAGCTCGGCATACGCGTCGGTCGCCAACGCCAGCTCCCAGACGCGTTGGTAGTCGCTGAGGAAGGGGTACCGAGTGACGCAGCGAGCGACCTCAGGCACGAGCGCGGCAGCCACGACAGCCAGTGCGCCTCCCTGCGAGCCGCCGAAGCTGGCCACCCGGCTGGGGTCGACACCCTCGAGCTCGCGGGCGTAGCTGGTGACCTGGGCAACGTCGAGGAACACGTTGCGAAACAGCCAGTTGTGCGCCTCGTCGGTCATCACGCCGCGGACGAAGTGCCCGGCAAAGGTGCGCCCCGTCGTGCCTCCGACGTCGGTCGACATACCACCTTGTCCGCGCACGTCCATCGCCAAGACGGTGAAGCCGGCAAGCGCCCAACCGAACTTCGCACTCCAGTCTCCGGACGAGCCGGAGTAGCCATGGAACATGACAAGGCCAGGGCCGGGTGACGTCGTGTCGAGCGGACGCACCAGCTGAGCATGCACCCGAGCGCCACCCACGCCCGCGAACCAGACGTCCTCGCATGCCAGACTGGGTGGTGCTTCGACCTGGCTGGGTATGTGCACTGGTGGCGACGCGATACCGTCCAGCTCCAACATGGCTTCGGCCCAGAACTCGTCGTGGTCCGATGGGCGAGGGTTGGTGCCGGCATACGTCACCAGAGCGTCGCGGGGAAGGTCGAACAGCATGAGCTCGACCTTAGAGCGCGCGCGACACGTCACACTAGGCACTACGCCACAACAACATCCACGCAAGGAGAGTCAGCTCATGAGCAACGAGGTCGACGTCATCGTCATAGGTCTGGGTCCAGGGGGAGAGTCCGTCGCGACCGAGCTGGCGCAAGCCGGTCTCGAGGTGGTGGGCATCGACAAGCATCTGGTGGGAGGTGAATGCCCGTATTACGGCTGCGTGCCGACCAAGATGATGATCCGAGCGGCCGATCTGCTTCAAGAGGGGCGTCGAATCTCGGGTATGGCGGGTGACAGCACCGTCACCGCTGACTGGGCGCCGGTGGCGCAGCGCATCACCGACGAGGCGACCGACCACTGGGACGACACCGTCGCCGTTGAGCGGCTCGAGGACGCAGGCGTGCGCTTCGTCCGCGGCCACGGCCGGCTAGTGGGACCGCGCGAGGTCGAGGTGGACGGAGAGACCTTCGTCGCGAGGCGAGGGGTGCTGCTCAACACGGGCACTGAGCCCGGGGTGCCACCTATCGCCGGCCTGGACGAGACGCCGTACTGGACCAACCGCGACGCGGTGAAGCTCGAGCAGCTCCCGGGCTCGCTCATCGTGATCGGCGGCGGGGCGATCGGCGCTGAGCTGGCGCAGGCGTTCGCCCGCTTCGGGGTGCGGGTGACGGTGCTCGAGGTGGCAGAGCGAATCCTCGCCCCCGAGGAGCCGGAGGCCAGCGCGATAGTGACCAAGGCTTTTGCGGACGAGGGCATCCAGGTGCTGACGGGCGTCACGATCGAGAGCGTCAAGCACACAGACGGCCAGTTCAGTGTCGAGGTTGGAGATCAGGTGCTGGCGGCCGAGAAGCTGCTCGTGGCGGCTGGCCGGCGTACAAACCTCGGCGACATCGGCCTTGACACCGTGGGTCTCGACCCGCAGGCGCGATCGCTCGACACCGACGAGCACATGCAGGTCAGCGACGGGCTCTGGGCGATCGGCGACATCACCGGCAAGGGCGCCTTCACCCACATGTCGATGTACCAGGCTTCAATCGCGGCCAAGGCGATCCTCGATGTCACCGACGCCCCAGCCGCCGACTACCGCGCCGTGCCCAGGGTGACGTTCACCGACCCCGAGGTCGGATCGGTCGGTATGACGGAGGAGCAGGCCCGTGATGACGGCCTGGACGTTCGGGTCGGCTGCGTCGATCTGGCCAGCTCCAGCCGAGGTTGGATCCACAAGAGCGGCAACGCGGGTTTGGTCAAGCTCGTCGAGGACGCAGCCGCGGGCGTGCTCGTTGGAGCGACCGCGGTTGGCCCGAGTGGAGGAGAGATCCTGTCAGCGCTCACGGTCGCCGTGCATGCCCGCGTCCCCACCTCGACGCTCGCCTCGATGATCTACGCCTACCCGACCTTCCACCGCGCGATCGAGGACGCGCTCAAGGACCTGGCCAGCTGAGAGGGGCGGCTCTGCCTCACGGTGCTGAGAAAAAGACGGGCGCAACGGGTGCCCAACAGGGGAAGATCGCCTCGTGGGTCATGTAGACGTTGCTGGGGTCCGGTATGAGCTGCCCGACGGCCGGGTGCTGCTCGACGACGTGTCGTTCCGGGTGGGCGAGGGCGCCAAGGTCGCTTTGGTCGGAGCCAATGGGGCCGGCAAGACGACGCTGCTGCGCATCATCACTGCTGACCTGGCTCCACATGCCGGTGCGGTGACGCGCTCGGGCGGTTTGGGCGTCATGCGACAGATGGTCTCCGCCGGCAACGAGGTAATGGACATTCACGACCTGCTCCTCTCGGTGGCGCCGCCGCGGGTTCGGGCAGCCGCCGCGCTGGTCGACCAGGCCGAGCTGGCCATGATGCAGACCGAGGACGAAAAGACGCAGATGCGCTACGCCGAGGCCCTGTCGGAATGGGCAGACGCCGGTGGCTATGACATCGAGGTGCTCTGGGATGTCTGCACGACGGCGGCGCTGCGTGTCGCCTACGACAAGGTCAAGTACCGGGACGTGAAGTCGCTCAGTGGCGGGGAGCAGAAGCGGCTCGTCCTCGAGGCGCTGCTGCGCGGCCCCGATGAGGTGCTGCTGCTCGACGAGCCCGACAACTTCCTCGACGTGCCAGGCAAGCTCTGGCTCGAGGAGCGGTTGCGCGACTCGCCCAAGACGGTGTTGTTCGTGAGTCACGACCGGGAGCTGATGGCCAACGCCGCGACGAGGGTCGTCACGGTCGAGCTCGGTGCGACGGGCAACACGGTGTGGACTCACCCTGGCGGTTTTTCGACGTACCACCAGGCTCGTCGCGACCGCTTCGCCCGGCTCGAGGAGATGCGCAAACGCTGGGATGAAGAGCACGCCAAGCTGCGGGCGCTGATGCTGATGTACAAGCAGAAGGCCGCCTACAACTCCGACATGGCGTCGCGCTACCAGTCGGCGGTGACTCGGCTGCGTCGGTTCGAGGAGGCGGGCCCCCCGGAGAACCAACCGCGTGAGCAGCAGGTCAAGATGCGTCTCAAGGGTGGCCGCACCGGCAAGCGCGCTGTCATCTGCGAGAGTCTGGAGCTGACCGGCTTGATGCGGCCGTTCGACCTCGAGGTCTGGTATGGCGAACGGGTGGCCGTGTTGGGTTCGAACGGGTCGGGAAAGTCGCACTTCCTGCGCCTGCTGGCCGCCGGCGGTTCCGACCCCGATGTCGAGCACCGCCCCGTGGGGGAGGCGGTGGTCAAACCCGTCGAGCACTCGGGCCGCGCTCGTCTCGGTGCGAGGGTGCGTCCGGGCTGGTTCGTGCAGACCCACGAGCATCCCGAGCTGATCGGGCGGACGCTGCTGGAGATCCTGCATCGCGGCGACGAACACAGAGACGGTATGCCGAGAGAGCAGGCCGCGCGAGCCCTGGACCGATACGAGCTCGCCTCCGCCTCCGAGCAAGAGTTCGAGTCGCTGTCTGGTGGGCAACAGGCGAGGCTGCAGATTCTGCTGCTCGAGTTGTCAGGAGCGACGTTGTTGCTGCTCGACGAGCCCACAGACAACCTCGACGTCGAGTCGGCTGAGGCGCTGGAGGCAGGTCTGGATGCTTTCGACGGGACCGTTCTCGCGGTTACGCACGACCGCTGGTTTGCGCGTAGGTTCGACCGCTTCCTGGTCTATGGCGCCGACGGGTCCGTCTACGAGTCCGACGGACCCGTCTGGGACGAAGGTCGCATCGCCCGCAGCCGCTGAGCCGCTGAGAGGCTGCATTAGGCCTGTTCTTCTACCGGCTCGTCCGGCTTTGCCAGCTCGGCTCGTCCCTCGGCCAGGAGGCCCGTCATGGCGGAAAAGGTCAAAGCCTTGGCGACTGGTCCCCATGCACGGGGCCACTTCTTCCGGGCGACGACGGCGATCGCTGCGAAGTAGACGCTCAAGCACCAAGGACATGTCACCAGGTAGCTGACTTTGTG
>JACCXO010000140.1 GCA_013696975.1 Nocardioidaceae bacterium
TGGGCGTCTTGGGTCACGTAGCCGACTGCACCGTGGATCGACTCTTGGGTCAGGTCGCGCACGTCCTGGCCTCCGAGGAGCACTGACCCGCCCGCGACGTCATACAGCCGAGCCACGAGATGCGTGAGCGTGGTCTTGCCGGCACCGGAAGGTCCGACGAGCGCCACCATCTGACCGGGCTCGACTGTCAGGTTGACGTCGTGAAGGATCTGCTGGCTGACGAGACCCTCAGCGCCCGAGACGACCTCAAGGCTTGCCAGCGAGATCTCGTCGGCTGTCGGATAGCGGAAGTCGACGTGCCTGAACTCGACCGAGGCCGGGGCACCGTCCAGCTCAACCGCATCCTCCTTGTCCTCGATCATCGGCAACAGGTCCAGAATCTCGAAGACCCGCTCGAAGGAAACTAGAGCGGTCATCACGTCGACGCGCACATTGGACAGCGCGGTCAAGGGGCCATAGAGGCGCCCCATGAGTGCCGCGAGAGCCACCAGCTCACCCGGCGAGACCGAACCGGAGATAGCCAAGTGGCCGCCTGCGCCGTAGACCAGGGCGGTCGCCAAAGAGGCGACCAGCGTGAGCGCGCTGAAGAAGATGCGACCAGTCATGGCGATCTGGATGCCGAGGTCGCGGACGGTCGCCGCCTTGTCTGCGAACTGCGCCTGCTCCTGCTGAGGCCGCCCGAACAGCTTGACCAGCATGGCGCCACCCACGTTGAACCGCTCGGTGGTGATCGATGACATCGCCGAGTTGGTCTCCATCTGCTGACGGGTGAGGCCAGACAGTTTGCGCCCGGCCCACTTCGCCGGCAGCACGAAGACGGGCAACATCAACAATGCGAGCACCGTGATCTGCCACGACAAGATGAGCATCGCGACGGTCACCAGGACGAGGCTGATCACGTTGCTGACCACACCGGAGAGCACCGATGTGAAGGCCCGTTGTGCGCCGATGACGTCGTTGTTGAGCCGCGAGACCAATGCGCCGGTGTGGGTGCGGGAGAAGAAGGCGAGCGGCATCTTCTGCACATGCTCGAAGACCTGCGTGCGGAGGTCGTAGATCAGCCCCTCACCGATGCGGGAGGAGTACCAGCGTTGCGCCAAAGTCAACAACGCCTCGCCGACCGCAATCGCAGCCACCACAAGCGCCAGCGCGGTCACCAGGCCGGCATTGTCTTTGAGCACTCCGTCGTCCACGATCTTGGCGAAAAGCAACGGCGAGGCCACCACCAAGACCGCATCAACGACGACGAGCAGCAGGAAACCGACGATCGGCCGGTTGTAAGGGCGCGCGAAGGCGGCGACTCTGCGGGTAGTGCCGGGGGTGAGACCGTCTCGGCCCTTGATGGGGTCTTCACGGCTGAATTGGCGCATCATCCGCATCGGATGGGGCGGGCTGCTCACAAACACAGGCCAACGTCGAGATGGCGGTCAATGTTCCTGCAAACGACCACCGAGGTGTGTCGGGTCTCGCGGTCGGCCCCGGCGAGGTCCAATGGGCGCGGGAGTGAACGAGCCGGTGAGCCTAAGCTAGCGAGACCAGTTCGGCATACTCCTCGTTCCACAGATCTTCGACTCCGTCGGGAAGAATCAGGACGCGGTCGGGCTGCAAGGCCTGCACGGCGCCCTCGTCGTGGGTCACGAGCACGATCGCCCCTTCGTAGCTCTGGATGGCTCCCAGCACCTCCGCCCGACTCGCTGGGTCGAGGTTGTTGGTGGGCTCGTCAAGCAGCAGCACGTTGGCGGTCGAGACGACGAGCGTCGCCAGGGCAAGGCGGGTCTTTTCGCCACCGGACAGCACCTCCGCAGGCTTCTGCGCATCGTCGCCGGAGAACAGAAACGACCCGAGCACACTGCGCGCCTGTGTCTCGTTGAGGTCGGGGGCAGCCGACTGCATGTTCTCGTAGACCGTGCGGGAGAGGTCGAGAGTCTCGTGCTCCTGGGCGTAATAGCCGAGCTTGAGCCCGTAGCCGGGCAGAATCTTGCCGGTGTCCGACGTGTCGATGCCACCGAGGATCCGCAGCAACGTCGTCTTGCCAGCACCGTTGAGGCCGAGTATGACAACGCGGCTGCCCTTGTCGATGGCGAGAGCCACGTCGGTGAACACCTCGAGAGACCCGTAGGACTTCGACAACTCCTCGGCCATCAGCGGCGTCTTGCCGCACGCCGCGGGCTTGGGGAAAACGATCCTGGCGATCTTGTCGCCGCGTCGCTCGGCCTCGAGCCCCGACATCAACCGCTCAGCACGCTTAGCCATGTTCTGCGCAGCTGTCGCCTTGGTCGCCTTCGCCCGCATCTTGTTCGCCTGAGCCATCAACGTGGTGGCCTTCTTCTCGGCGTTACTTCGTTCACGCTTGCGGCGACGCTCATCGTTCTCGCGTTGCTGCAGGTACTTCTTCCAGCCGACGTTGTAGACATCGACCTCGGCACGGTTTGCGTCGAGGTGGAACACCTTGGTGACGGTCTCGTCGAGCAGGGCCACATCGTGGCTGATCACGACGAGCCCGCCCTGATGCGATTTCAGGAAGTCGCGCAGCCACATGATGGAGTCGGCGTCGAGGTGGTTTGTCGGCTCGTCGAGCAACAGTGTCTCTGCGCCGGAGAAAAGGATGCGGGCCAGCTCGACCCGTCGTCGCTGACCACCTGACAGTGTTTGCAAGGGTTGGCCGAGGACCCGGTCGGGAAGGCCAAGGTTGGCCGCGATCTGGGCGGCCTCGGATTCGGCGGAGAACCCTCCTGCTGCATGCAGCTCGGCATCGGCCTGGGCGTACCGTTTCATGGCCTTCTCAGCGGTTGCGGGGTCGTCGCTGCCCATTTGCTGCTCCGCTGTGCGAATTCGGCGTACAACCGCGTCGATGCCACGGGCCGACAGGATCCGGTCACGGGCCACGAGCGCGAGGTCGCCGGTGCGGGGGTCCTGCGGCAGATATCCGACCTTGCCGGTGCGCGTGATCTCTCCGCTTGCCGGCTGGGCCTCGCCCGCCATGATCCTCGTCATGGTGGTCTTGCCGGCGCCGTTGCGCCCCACCAGCCCCACCTTGTCTCTGGGTCCGATTCGGAAGGAGGCGTCTTCGACGAGAACGCGAGCGCCTGCGCGGACCTGCAGATTACGGGCGGTGATCATGGCAGTGCGGCGAGACTCTCGGGTGGGGGTGAGGCACCCAAACACGTCATTCGGGGCGGATACGCCTAGGCTACAGGCGCTCGCTGGGTGTCGGGACACAGAACCGGGGGCACTTGTTTCGAGGGCGTGGTGCTCCACCACTTGTTTGTCGGTCTACGCAACTCGGAGGGACGCATTCGATGAAGTTCAACCCCAAGGCACGGCTTGACACCAGTCAAGTGAACAGACGCGGCGGACAGCGCACCTCGAGTGGATCACCACTGCCAGGTGGTATGGGCGGCGGCGGTTTCCCGATGCCAGGTGGCACAGGCGGCGGCATTGGCGGCATCATCATCTTCATCATCATCGCCATCGTGGCCGCCCAGTGCACTGGCGCAACCAGCATTCCCGGTCTGCCAAGTGGCGACGAAAGTGCAGCGCCTTCAGACGGCCAGAGCATCGAAGACTGCCAGACCGGCGCTGACGCCGAAGACAGCCAGCTCTGCGCCATCTTGTTGACGGTCAACTCTGTGCAGGCCTATTGGGCCGATGCCCTTCCCGAGCAAGCCGGGCAGGAGTACCGACAGTCTCAGATGCAGGAGTTTACCGGCGGCGTCGCCACCGATTGCGGGCAGGCGTCGTCAGCCACCGGACCTTTCTACTGTCCCGCCGACGAGTTCGTCTATCTCGAGCTCGGCTTCTTCGACGCCATGCTCGAGGGGCAGCTCGGCGCCGAAGGCGGCGCCTTCGCCGAGGCGTACGTCGTCGCCCATGAGTACGGCCACCATGTCCAGAACATCCTCGGCGACTTGTCGCAGGCGCAGAGCGGCGGTTCGGGGCCGGAAAGCGGTTCGGTGCGGGTCGAGCTACAGGCTGACTGCTACGCCGGGGTATGGGCGAACCACGCCACCACCGTCGAGGACGAGGCCGGGGAGGTGTTCATCACCGAACTCACCGAGGACGACATCAACCAAGCCATCGACGCAGCCTCAGCCGTGGGCGACGACCGCATCCAGGAGCGAACACAGGGCCAGGTCAACGAGGAGTCCTGGACTCACGGCTCCGCCGAGCAACGCATCCGCTGGTTCATGACGGGCTACGAGAAGGGCCTCGTCTCCTCCTGCGACACCTTCTCCGCCGCCACCCTCTAACCCCTCCCCCCCTTCTCGTTGAGCAGCCAAAGAATTTGGGTTGAGCAGCCAAGAAGTGCGTGTTGAGCCGTCAATGGGGAGATGGATCAGGGTCGGTGAGTTCGATGGTGACGGAGCGAGCCGTCTCGATCGACTTCATTAAGACGTCGCGCCTTGGATCTGCCACTCCCCCGAGCCAGCGCTGAGGGCATGCAGCCAACGGCTTGAGAAGGGGCTGCGACAGCACGTGCGTCACGGCTGAGCGATCTCCGCCCAAGCCCAGCACGTCCAGTCGATCGGCGTGCGGCACCAAGATCCGCTCCACCTCATCGGCGGCCGCGTCAAAGGCCACCCGGGCTTGGTTGTCACGTCGTCGCGCGAACCGCTGTTGCGACCAGCCACCCGCCTTGGTCTTGCCTTGGACGTGGCGCTTCCCCACCTTGTTTTCGCGGACCTCAGATCCGACGACGTGCGCCACGGCGAAGCCCCCACGTCGTACCAGAACGACACCAAGGTGCCAGGGCTGCTGCAGATGCACCCACAGTTCGGGCAGGGTCCGGACTTCACTCCTGTCAGCGAACGGAATGGTCCAACACGCAATGGTGCCGTCCAGGCAGCTGGCACGGACCGCGTCGGGCGAGGCAGACCATGTCGTGCCTGGATGCCGAGCCTCGAAGCGGCCGACCCAGCCCTCAAGTCGCTGCCAGGGCACTTCGACGCGACGCACAGGTGAAGGGGGAACCATGGCGTCCTCACGCATGCCTGACTGTCTCACGGTCGACGCCGCAGCGGGGCGTCACGTTCATGGTTCCGGCGCCTGCCTCAGCCGCGTCTTAGAGTCCTGGTATGACGAATCCCCTCGCTGGCAAGGTCGCACTCGTTGCAGGGGCCACTCGCGGTGCTGGTCGCCCTTCGCGGTGCAACTCGGCGCGGCCGGCGCCGCCGTGTATGCGACCGGTCGCACCACGAGGTCGCAGCCGTCGGAGATGGCGAGACCAGAGACGATCGAGGAGACGGCAGAACTGATCACGGCAGCGGGTGGGCGTGGCTTCGCCGTACAAGTCAACCACCTCGTGCCTGACCAGGTGGGCACTCTTGTTGACCGGATCGACCGCGAGCAGGGGCGTCTCGACATACTCGTCAACGACATCTGGGGTGCTGAGCAGCTGGTCGAGTGGGGCAAGCCCATGTGGGAGTCGGACCTCGACAAGGGACTCACGTCGGTCGGGCTGTCGCCGCACTCGCCGCCGACCCAGAAGTCAACAGGTGGAACGGCGAGTCGCTGTCGAGTGGCCAGCTGGCCAAGGTCTACGGCTTCACCGACCTCGACGGCAGCCAGCCCGATGTATGGCGCTACCTCATGGAGGGCCGAGAGGACGAAGCGGACGTCGACCTGAGCGGCTACCGCTGAGCGAGTCCCCGTTGAAGGCCGACACCCGCTGAGCAGCGGTAGCGCGTCAGCGTCGCAACGTAGACTTTTTGACTCCTCAACGCCGACTTTCTGGCTGCTCAACGACCACTTTCTGGCTGCTGAACGGTGGAGGTGGCTTGTATCAGACGTTGAAGCCGAGGGCGCGCAGCATCTCGCGGCCGTCGTCGGTGATCTTGTCGGGACCCCATGGCGGCATCCACACCCAGTTGATGCGGAAGTCGTTGACGAGCCCCTCGAGCGCGAGGCGCGTCTGGTCTTCGATCACGTCAGTCAGCGGACACGCCGCCGAGGTGAGCGTCATGTCGATGACGGCGCTGTTGGTCTCGTCGACGAGCACGTCATAGATCAAGCCGAGGTCGACGACGTTGATGCCCAGCTCGGGGTCGACCACGTCCTTCAGCGCTTCGATGACGTCATCCTTGGCAACTCGCGAGCCCGCAGGGGACAGATCGACCTCAGGCAGGTCAGTGGTGTCGTTCGTGGTCATCTTCTTCCCTTCGAAGTCATATCTTTGCCTCCAGATCTGTGACAGCTCGCACTGTCGCGTCTTTCCATGCCATCCAGCCGAGCAACGCACACTTGATGCGGGCCGGGAACTTGGCCACACCTGCGAAAGCGATGCCGTCTTCGAGGATCTCCTCGTCGGGCTCAACTTGTCCACGCCCTTGCATCAGCTCGACGAACTTCTGATGAATGCCGTGGGCCTGATCGATCGGTATGCCGATCAAGAGATCAGCCAGCACCGACGTCGAGGCCTGGGAGATCGAACACCCCTCCGCGTCATACGAGATGTCGCCGATCACCCCATCTTCAACGTGCACTCGCAAGGTCACCTCGTCGCCGCACGTCGGATTGACGTGATGCACCTCGGCCTCGTAAGGCTCACGCAGCCCCGCGTGGTGAGGGCTCTTGTAGTGGTCGAGGATGATCTCTTGGTACAGCGCCTGCAGATCCATCACGCCACCTTGAAGAAGCGCTTGGTCTGATCGAGCCCGTCGATCAACGCATCCACCTCACCCGACGTGGTGTAGAGGTAGAACGACGCACGTGTCGACGACTGCACGCCGAAGCGTTTGTGCGCCGGCTTGGCGCAATGATGGCCGGCACGTACGGCGATCCCCAACGAGTCGAGAATCTGGCTCACGTCGTGAGGATGCACCCCCTCGAGCTCGAAGCTGATGGCGCCGCCACGATCGACCGCCTCCGCAGGGCCTAGGATCGTCAGGGCGTCGATCTCGTTCATCCTGGACAGCGCGTACGCAGTGATCGCGTGCTCGTGCTGGGCGACCCGGTCCATGCCGATCGCCGACAAGTAGTCGACGGCCGCAGCCAGTCCGATCGCCTCCACGATCGGCGGTGTGCCCGCCTCGAATTTCGCGGGCAACGGGGCCCAAGTCGACGCCTCCATCTTGACCGTCTCGATCATCGACCCGCCCCCAAGGAAGGGCGGCAACGCGTCCAGCACCTCGGAGCGTCCCCAGAGCACGCCGATACCGGTGGGCCCGACCATCTTGTGCCCGGTGAAGGCGACTAAGTCGGCGCCCAACGCAGTGACGTCGACGGGTAGCTGCGGCACGGCCTGCGAAGCGTCGACAACGACGAGCGCACCTACCTCGTGGGAACGCCGGATGATGGTCTCGAGTGGCGTGACGGTGCCCAGCATGTTCGACACCCAGACCACTGACACGACTTTGGTGCGGTCGGTGATGACCGAGTCGATCTGCGACAGGTCGAGCCGACCCTCGTCCGTGAGCCCGAACCAGCGGAGGGTGGCGCCCTTTCGCTCCGTGAGGAGCTGCCAGGGGACGATGTTGGAGTGGTGCTCCATCTCGGTGATGACGACCTCGTCGCCGGCGCCGACTTCGTAGTCGCCGCGGGCCCAAGACAGCGTGTTGGCAACCAAGTTGAGCGCCTCGGAGGCGTTCTTGGTGAAGATCACCTCCGAGGGGTCAGGGGCGTTGATGAAGGCCGCGATCTTGACGCGGGCGGCTTCGTACGCCTGCGTGGACGCGTCACCGAGCTGGTGGACCGCTCTG
Organism: Nocardioidaceae bacterium; assembly: GCA_013696975.1. GTDB lineage: Bacteria > Actinomycetota > Actinomycetes > Propionibacteriales > Nocardioidaceae > JACCZJ01. The sequence goes on from JACCXO010000140.1 coordinate 7,698, forward strand.
CCCACGTTGGAGTTGATCTGCTCGTAGTGCGCCGTCATCGCGTCGATCACCTGGCGCGGCTTCTGTGACGTGTTGGCGCTGTCCAGGTAGACCAGCGGCCGGTCACCGTCGAGCCGACGGGACAGGATGGGGAAGTCTGCGCGAATCCGCTCAACGTCGAACCCCGTCACCGGTGCGAACGCCGCCACTGTCTCTGTTGTGGTCATCCTCGTGAGCTCCTCGGTCTCGGCCTGGACGTCAGACTGCTGCAGCCTTGTTGACGTATTTGTCGTAGCCCTCGGCTTCCAGTTGCTCGGCAAGCTCGGGGCCGCCCTCTTCCGCGACCCGGCCAGCCACGAAAACGTGGACATAGTCGGGTTCGATGTATCGCAGGATGCGGGTGTAGTGGGTGATCAACAAGACGCCGCGATCACCTTGCGACCGGAACCTGTTGACACCTTCGGACACGACTTTGAGCGCGTCGATGTCGAGCCCGGAGTCCGTCTCGTCGAGGATGGCGAACCTCGGGTTGAGCAGCTCCAGCTGCATGATCTCATGGCGCTTCTTCTCGCCACCGGAAAAGCCCTCGTTGACGTTGCGGGTGGCGAAGTCACGATCCATGGACACCTTGTCCATGGCGTGGTTGACGTCCTTTACCCATGTGCGGAGCTTTGGCGCCTCGCCATCGAGAGCGGTCTTCGCCGTACGCAGGAAGTTGGTGACCGAGACGCCAGGCACCTCTACCGGGTACTGCATCGCAAGGAACAGGCCAGCACGTGCGCGCTCATCGACCGACATGCTGAGCACGTCGACGCCGTCGAGCGTGACCGAGCCCTCGGTGATCGTGTACTTCGGGTGTCCCGCGATCGAGTAGGCGAGCGTCGATTTGCCAGAGCCGTTGGGACCCATGATCGCGTGGGTCTCGCCCGACTTCACCGTCAGCTCGACGCCGCGCAGGATCGGCTTCTGACCCTCGTCGGTATCGACGACCACATGCAGATTCTTGACTTCCAGTGTTGCCATCGATCAGATCTCCGAATCGGTAAACGGGTTCTCGAGGTCGACGACGATGGTGTCGCCCTCGAGCTTGCAGGGATAAACGGGCACCGGTTCGTATGCCGGGAGGTTCGTAGGTTTGCCGGTGCGCAGGTCGAAGCGTGAGCCATGCAGCCAGCACTCGATTTCGCAGCCGGTCGCATCCACATCGCCTTCGCTCAACGCGATGGCGGCGTGCGAGCACTCGTCGAATATGGCGTAGACACCGTCGTCGGCGTGGACGATGGCCACTGCGACACCGTCGACGTTGACGGCCAACACTCCACCCTCTGGTACGTCGGCGTAAGCACAGGCGGACTGGAAGGGAGGCATTTAAGCGGTCCCCACCAGCGGCGCACCGACGTGTTGGGCGAGCTCGTCTTCCACAGCCGCGAGTAGCCGCTGCTCGACCTCGGGGATGCCGATGCGCCGGATGATGTCGGCGAAGAATCCGTGCACCACGAGCCGTCGAGCCTCGTCAGAGCTGATGCCGCGGGACTGCAGGTAGAAGAGCTGCTCGTCGTCGAAGCGGCCGGTGGCCGAAGCATGTCCGGCTCCCACGATCTCGCCAGTCTCAATCTCGAGATTCGGCACCGAGTCGGCCCGGCAGCCATCGGTGAGCACCAGATTGCGGTTGGTCTCGTAGGTCTCGATACCTTCCGCGATCTTGCGGATCAGCACGTCGCCCACCCATACCGAATGGGCGCCATTGCCCTGCAAGCCACCCTTGTAGACCGCGTTGCTCTTGGTGTGCGGGGCGTTGTGGTCGACGAAGAGCCGGTGCTCGATGTGCTGGGCGGCGTCGACGAAATAGAGGCCATACATCTTGAGGTCGCCACCGGGACCGTCGTACTCGGCGTTCTCGACGATCCGGATGAGGTCGCCGCCCAGGCTGGCTTGAAAGGTCCGCACTTGAGCGTCCCGCCCGATGCGGATGCCGACCTGTCCGAGGTGGACAGCGTCGTCTTCCCAAAGCTGCAGCGATGCGAAGTCCAGCTGTGCGCCGTCACCCACCAACACGGACGTGGTGGCGCCGTAGATCGCACTCCCGTTGTGCTCGAACACCACAGTGGCTTTAGCGTGTCGACCGATGCGCACCACGATGTGACCCCACACGATGTCGTCGGGTGTCGAGCCACTCAACCGGACGAGAAGCGGCTCGACGAGCTGCGTCTCAGCCGGTATGTCGACCAGAACCGCGCTGCCACCGTTGGCGATCGCGAGCGCCGAGGGTCGGTCGGTCGGCTTGGTCTCCCCCAGCTCGGCGGCTTCGTGTGCACTGATCTCGCGCACAGTGACGCCTTCGGGCACATCAGCGTCCCATTTGAGATGCGCATCGGACTGGGGACCGTCGAGCAGGCCGCGCAGCCGCTTGAGAGGCGTGAAGCGCCATACCTCCTCGCGCCCCGTAGGGACGGGATGATCCGCGAGGTCGTATGAAGGCACCGGATGCAGGTGACTCTTCACCGTCTCCACGGCGCCAACGACATTGTTCAAACTCAACTACTCGTCACTCTCTCTATAACGCGACCCGACTCCAGTGGAGCGATCCATAATCTCGCCGAACCCAGTTTGCCCAGGTGCGTGAGCCGTCGCCTCGACGGCGCCCTAAGGGCGCCTCAGCCAACGGCCCCCTCCATTTGCAGCTCGATCAACCGGTTGAGCTCGAGGGCGTATTCCATCGGCAGCTCCCGGGCGATGGGCTCGATGAAGCCGCGCACGATCATCGCCATCGCCTCGTCCTCGGCCATTCCTCGGCTCATGAGGTAGAAGAGCTGGTCATCGCTGACCTTGGACACGGTGGCCTCGTGACCCATGGAGACGTCGTCTTCGCGGACGTCGACATAGGGGTAGGTGTCACTGCGGCTGATCTGGTCGACGAGCAGCGCGTCACAGCGAACCGTGCTGGCGCTGTGGTGGGCACCGTCGGCAACCTGCACGAGCCCGCGGTACGACGTGCGACCGCCACCGCGTGCCACCGACTTGCTGATGATGGAGCTGGACGTATGCGGCGCGGCGTGGACCATCTTGGCACCGGCGTCTTGATGCTGGCCCTCGCCGGCGAACGCGATGGACAGCGTCTCCCCCTTCGAGTGCTCGCCCAGGAGGTAGATGGCGGGGTACTTCATGGTGACCTTGGAGCCGATGTTGCCGTCCACCCACTCCATGGTGGCGCCGGCGTCGCACGTCGCGCGCTTTGTCACCAGGTTGTAGACGTTGTTGGACCAGTTCTGGATCGTCGTGTAGCGGCAGCGTCCGCCCTTCTTGACAATGATCTCCACGACGGCGGAGTGCAGCGAGTCCGAGCTGTAGATCGGCGCCGTGCATCCCTCGACGTAGTGCACGTAGGCGTCCTCGTCGACGATGATCAGGGTGCGTTCGAACTGACCCATGTTCTCGGTGTTGATCCGGAAGTACGCCTGCAGGGGGATGTCGACGTGGACACCCTTCGGCACGTAGATGAAGGAGCCGCCCGACCAGACCGACGTGTTGAGCGCGGCGAACTTGTTGTCGCCCACCGGGATGACCGAGCCGAAGTACTCCTTGAAGAGGTCCTCGTGCTCGCGTAGGGCGGTGTCGGTGTCCTTGAAGATGACGCCCTGCTCCTCGAGGTCCTCGCGGATCTGGTGGTAGACGACCTCGGACTCGTACTGGGCGGCGACGCCTGCCACGAGGCGCTGCTTCTCGGCCTCGGGGATGCCGAGCCTGTCGTAGGTGTTCTTGATGTCCTCGGGCAGGTCCTCCCAGGAAGTGGCCTGCTCCTCGGTCGACCGCACAAAATACTTGATGTTGTCGAAGTCGATGGTGCTGAGGTCGGAGCCCCACGTCGGCATGGGTTTACGGTCGAAGAGCTTGAGACCCTTGAGGCGCAGGTCGAGCATCCAGCCCGGCTCGTTCTTGAGGCCGGAGATGCCACGCACCACAGACTCGTTGAGGCCTCGCTGTGCCGTGGCGCCGGCGAGGTCTGAGTCGGCCCAGCCGTACTGGTAGCGGCCGATGCCTTCAAGCTCAGGATTGAGTTGCTCGATGGATGTCATGAAGAAGTCCTCCCAATCGGGGTGGTGACGGCTACGTTGGTCGGTCTGGTCGCCTTGCTTATGGTTGCTGTTGGGCTCGCGTGCGGAAGATTTGTCGTGCATACGCCATCGCCATGAGCGATAGTCGCCAACCGCTGGACATGACGTCCGAGGAGGCGAGCGAAGACTTCGGTCTCTGCTTCGCAGAGCTGGGGGAATTCGGCAGCCACGTGCGCGACGGGGCAGTGGTGCTGGCACAGCTGGTCACCGATCGGAGCGGTTTGCACCGATGCGGCGTAGCCGTCGTTCGTCAGTGCTCCGGCCAGCACAACGGCACGGTCTTCGGGTGCTGCTGAGACAACCAGGTCGCGGTAGCGGTCTTCGAGTTCGGCAGTGCGCCGACGGGCGAAGTCGGTGACTGCATCGGGGCCACCGGACTCTCTCAGGTAGCGCAGGGCAGAGGCGGCCAGGTCGTCATAGGCCTGCACGAAGGCGTCGCGGCCGTACTCGGTCAACACGAACACCTTGGCGGGCCGGCCTCGGCCACGCGCAGCGGTGACACGGGGCTCGCGTACCTCGAGAGAGCCCTCGGCGACAAGGTGATCGAGGTGTCTGCGCACCGCAGCCGGCGTCAGAGAGAGCCTGTGAGCAAGTGCCGCCGCCGTTGAAGGGCCGTGCTCGAGAATGCAGCTGGCGACGCGTTCACGTGTGGGAGCGTCGTCCGCCGGTGTGGTGGCGGTGTCGGCGGCGGCAACGAGGTGTGCATCCACAGCGCGTGAGCCCGTTGGTGCTGCATGCATCCTTTTCACAACACCATTGTGTCTTAATTGGCA
>JACCXO010000001.1 GCA_013696975.1 Nocardioidaceae bacterium
CCTCCAGACGACAGTTGACCCCGCGTCGTGGCGACGCGGGGTCAACTGTCAGATGTCTGGTGTTTCCTAGGCCACTCCTGGCTACTTAGGAGCGGGGGCGAACGCGATTCCGTAGTGATCCTCGGCACCGAATTTCTTCGAGTCGCTGCCGACCCACAACCCAGCGGGCGTCGCCTCCAGTGCCTTGCCGCCCATCCTGGTGGGTACGGCGGGCTTCCAGGGCAGGGCCAGACCGGTGTCCGGGTTGATCGCCGCGATGCCCGCACGACGGGCTGCAGGGGCACCCGAGGTCTTGTCTCCGATGCCCAGGCTTGCGTAACCGTCCGGGTTGTCGACCCACTTGAAGTGGCCCTGTACGTAGACGGCTGCCCCAGTGTCAGCCACGGTCCACATGGAGTCACCGCCCGTGTAGTTGATCCATTCAGGCTTGATCCCCGCGGTCACACCGAAGTCGCTGAAGCGGCCGATGGCGTCGCAGACCGTCGTGTTCGGCTTGTTGTTGTCGCCGAGACGCTGGTACCAGATGTCGTCGTTGCTATCGGTGATCTGGCCGGTCGCTGCGACATTGAACGCCGTGCCGGTGGGGTTGAAGTCCACTCCCTGGAGGTAGGCGATCCGACGTGGGTGCTCGGTTGCACATCTCTTGGCGAAGCCCGGGTAGTACCACGGGTCGAGCTTGGCTCCCGGCGTACCCAGTTTAAGCATGAAGAACTTGCTCCGGGCCGCGCCGTCCACCGTGGTGAAGTTGCCGACCGCGACAAGCCGATCTCCGGCGGGGGTAACGGCGAAGTCGTACACAGACGTACTACCCCAGGAGCAGTACTCCCTGCCGTCGGTCACCACGCACACTCGACCGGCGATGGTCTTGTTGATGAAGCCGTCGCTCGCGCCGGTGACCGGGTTGAGCGAGATCAGCTTCTGCGTGAAGTTGCCGGCGACGATAAGGTGGCCGTTCACCAGCTCGACGTCGAAGACCAGCCCGCGGCTGAAGGGTGGCTTGAACGTCGGGTCGATGACACCGGCGGGGGTGAGCTTGACCAGCCCGGCTCGGCTGGAGCCGTTGACGGTGGTGAAGTCGCCGCCTACATAGACGCCGCCATTGTTTGGCACGTTCTCAACGGCGCGGATCTGCTTGTCGACCTTCGGAGCGAAGCCTGTATCGACGACTCCAGTGCTGGTGTCGAACGCCACCAGGTTGGCGCGGTCGTAGGTCTGACCGCCCTGGGTGATTTTGTTGAACAGCCCGCCAGCGTAGGTTGTGGTGTCGTCGGAGGTGATCGCGTCCACGCGCGGGTGGGAGACCGCGGTTGTGGCGACAAGCTGAGGCGTGTAATCCGCAGCGTTCTGAGATACCGGACCGGTGTGGGCAGCCTCCGATGCGATGGCGGCGCCGGCTGCGCTCACGACTAGCGCCAGGCTGAGCAGGGTCCCACGGACCCGAATCGATGTGGACATGGCAAGAGGCTACGCCGCATTGTATGCGAAAGGGTAATCAAAATGGCCCTTTTGCTGATATTCCGCAGCTTGATCTCTCACGTCACTGACCGCTACAAACTGGTGACAAACTGGACGCCCGCTTCACGAACGGCCGATTGCCCAGGGGTGTGTCGGCGCCACGGAAGACGGGAGCCAACGAGACGGTTCACTGACCCCACGCGAGACACGCACACCCTAACTCGTAAGGGCCCGACCGCTCAGTTGACGGCTGGCGACAGCGCTCTTCGGCGGGATGAAGCGCCCCGGTTATGCTCCCTGGCATGAGGACAATCTCAGTGCCGTGTCGCGGCCGAGGGCGGTTCTCCTTGTTGTTGCCGCTAGCCCTGCTGCCGCTCGCATGCAGCCCCGGTGACGGCGGCAGCACCGACTCCATCACGCTCTACACCTGTGTGAACGACGAGAGCATCCAGCCCGTCATCTCGCAGTTTGAGGCCGACAACTCCGGCACCGAGGTGGAGTTTTTCCGTGCCCCGACCGGCGACCTCAACGCCCGGGTGGCCGGTGACGTGCGCTCGGGCGGCCTGAAGGCGGACGTCGTCTGGGCCTGCGATCCGCTCACCATGCAGGGGTATGTCGACCAGGAGCTTGTCGGCGAGTGGACACCCGACAACGCCTCCGGCATACCAGATCAGTTCCGCACCGACGACTATGTCGGCGTGGCGGTCCTCTACATGGTGGCCGTCCATCACGACGACGTACCCGCGCCCAGCAGCTGGTCAGATCTCGCCGGGCCCGACTACGAGTCGGTGGCTGTCTCCGACCCCAATGTGGCCGCGTCGGCGCTTGGCGCGCTTGGCTGGTTCAGTCAGGCGCCCGACTACGGACTCGACTTCTATGCCACCCTCGAGGACAACGGGGCCGAACAGGTCAGCACGCCCGACGAAGTCACGAACGGGGTCGCGCAGGGGCTCTATCAAGCTGGCATCACCATCGCGAACTCCGGCTACCTGGCGAAGGACGAAGGCTCGCCGATCGGAGTCGTGTGGCCCGAGCCGGGCGCCGTCGCGATCTACGGGCCGATCGCGCTCGCCCAAACCAGCGCGGACTCCGCATTGGCCAAGGACTTCATCTCCTACGTCGTGAGCGAGCCGGGACAGCAGATCCTGGCGGAGGCGGGCTCCTACCCGACTCTCCCGGGCGTCGAGGGTCCCGAATTTCCGGCCGACGCCCCGGTCGTCTACCCGGACTGGCCGACGATCACCGCAGACAGGGACGCCTTGCTGGGCGACTACCAGAAGATCTTCGGCGGCTGAGGGGATGCCCTCGAGGCCGGCCGGACTCGGGTGGCGCTTCGGGGTGCTGGCCGTGGGCGCGATAATCGCCCTGCTCGTGGCTCTGCCGGTATTCCGGCTCGTGTACGTCGTCTGGACCGAGGGGTCGGCAAGCCTGCACGAGATCTTCGGCCGACCTGGACTCGGCGAGGCCGTCGTCAACACAGTGCTGCTGGCGGCCGCCGTCACCGTGGTCGCGGTCCCGATGGGCACCCTGGTGGCGCTTGGTCTGCGCCGAGCCGACGTGCCGGGCCGCCGCTGGTGGCGATTCGCGCTGCTGCTGCCCGTGCTCGTGCCAGAGTTCGTGCTCGGCTACAGCTGGACCCAGGCCTACGGTCGGGCCGGGTTCACCGACACCATTCTTGGCCTGCCGTGGCCATCGGTGCTCGGTCCCTGGGGGGTATGGGCGGTGCTTGTGGTCAACACGGTGCCGCTGACCTACCTGTTCGCCGCAGTCGGCCTGGCCACCCGGGCAGAGCCCAACCTCGAGCGGGCGGCTCGGGCGTCCGGGGCGGGGGCCGCATCGGTGTTGCGGGACGTGACGCTGCCCTTGCTGCGCCCGTCGATCGCGGCTGCGTCGGTGCTGTCCTTCGTGCTGACTCTGGGGAGTTTCGCGATCCCGCAGGTGATGGGAACCCCGGCTGGTTTCGGGACAGTGACCACGAGGATCTACCGCGACCTCTCGCTCGGTAGCGACCCGCTCTCGTTCGTCGAGGCACTCGCCCTGGCGCTGCTGCTGGTCGCCATCGCAGTGGTGGTTGTGCTCCCCGCGGACCTGTGGCTCGGACCCCGCCTGCGCATCACCCGCGTCGCCCACCCGGAGGGCGCGCCGATCGTGACGTCCCGGGGAGGCGCTGGGCGCTGGATCGCCGCCGGACTCGGCGGCTATCTTTTGCTGGGCGTGGTGGTTCCCCTGATCGCCCTACTGGCTGCCGCGGTCACGCCCGCCGTCGGGGTCAGCCCGAGCCCGAGCAACTGGACGTTCGACAACTTCTTGCTTGTGCTCACCTCGCGCAACGCCGAGGCGCTGGGACGCAGCGCTGTGCTCGCGTTCGCCGCGGCCGCTCTTCTCACGCTCCTGGGTGGCTGTGTGTCGGTCTTGGAGCGACGCCGCGCCGGGCGGGCGATGGCCAGTCTCGTGACGCTCACGTTGGTGTTGCCCGGATCCACGCTCGCCGTTGCCCTGCTCATCACGTACGGTCGCTGGCTCGGCAGCGGCTTGGCGCTGATACTGCTGGCCTACCTCGCCAAGCTGTGGGCGTTCGCGCACCGTCCCATCTCGGGGGCCCTGGACCGTCTCCCGCCTGGCGAACTGCAGGCGGCCCGTGCCAGCGGCGCGGGGGCGTTGACGGCAGCGCGCACCGTCGCGCTGCGACCCCTCGCGCCGGCGCTTCTAGGCGCCTGGCTTATCTGCTTCGTCACTGCGCTTCACGAGGTGACCATGTCGAGCCTGCTCTACGGACCCGGCAGCGAGACCTTGGCCGTCGTCGTCCTCAACAGCCAAGAGCTCGGTCGCATCGGGCCGACGGCCGCGCTGTCGATCCTGCTGACCTTGGTCATCCTCGTGCCCGCGGTGCCGTTGTGGATGCTGATCCGCTGGCTGCGCTCTCCTCGCCGGGTCCGCGGCGGCGCCCGCTCACGGAGCCTCGCGCATGCCCACTGACGCCACCTCCCCCTACGTCCTCGAGCTGCGAGACCTCACCGTCGACTACGGGGGTGTGACCGCCGTGGACCACGTGAGCCTCCGGGTACCACGAGGGGAGGTCTTGGCCCTGCTCGGCCCGTCCGGGTCGGGCAAGTCGACTCTGCTGCACACGGTCGCCGGATTCCGTCCTCCGACGCGGGGGGAGGTCTGGCTGAAGGGCCGCCGGGTGGCGACCCCGGAGCGGGCTGAGCCCCCGGAACGTCGTGACGTCGCCGTGGTCTTCCAGAGCTACGCTCTCTGGCCGCACCTGAGTGCGCTGGACACCGTGGCCTACCCGATCAGGCGCAAAGGCTCCAGACGTCGTACTGCCCGCGAGGAGGCGCTCGATATCCTCGACCGGCTGCGGATCGCCCACCTCGCCGATCGCCGTCCGGCGGAGCTGTCGGGTGGTGAGCAGCAAAGGGTCGGGCTAGCCCGGGCGCTGGCCCGGCAGGCGTCCCTCTATCTGTTCGACGAGCCGACGGCGCACCTGGACACCCACGTGCGGGGAGTGTTCCTCGACCAGCTGGTCGTACGTCGAGAGGCGAGTGGCGCGGGCGGCCTGTACGCGACCCATGACGCGGAGGAGGCGCTCGGACTGGCCGACCGGGTCGCGCTGCTCAACGCCGGTCGACTCGTTCAACTTGGGACCCCGCAGCAGGTGTACGCCGAGCCCGTCGACGTGTGGGCCGCCCGGTTGACCGGTCCGGCCTCGGTCTTGGAGGCGGCGGTGCTGGGCGCCGGCGGCGGCCGCTGCGCCGTGAGCATCGCCGGGAAGGTGGTCACCGTCGAAGGCTCCGCTGACACTTCGGTGCGCGACGTGGTGCCGCTCCTGGTCCGCCCGGGCTGGGCGCACCTCGGCGGCGAGCTGAGAGGTCGTCTGCAGTCGGTGCGGTTTCGCGGCCCGCATTCCGATCACGTTGTCGAGACGGCGGCAGGGAACCTGTTGATACGTGAGCCCGGTCCTCCTCGTCAAGTCGCTGGCGCCGACGTGACCTGGACGCTCTCTCGCACCTGGCCCCTCGAGCGCCCGCTCAAGAGCCCGGATTCCACGGCGCAGCCACCCTTGGTCCAGCTATAAGCCCCCGCCCAGTGACCCAATCCGCCAACCGGACACCCGCCAACCCGCGATTCCGGCCTCTAGCCCACCCAAAACGCGGGTCAGGGGGTGTTCGGACGGAGGGCGGGGCGGTCAACCGAGCATTGCCGCCGGACCGCGGTCGCCGGCTTCGTTGACGATGGCCAGGTGTCGATCGGTGTAGTGGCGCAGCGAGCGGCGCTGCTGCTCACTCAAGCGGTCGCAGACCCACTCCCAGTGCAGTGACACCCAGTCCCCGACGACGAGTTCGGAGGCCATGCCGACCCCGTCGATCGAGCGGACCACGGTCTCCACCTCCGGCGCGCCGTAGTCGAGCCGGAGGCCGTCCCAGGTCAGTGGCGCCGACTCCACGACCACTTGGTCGCCATGCAAGCTGATCACCCGACCCCACCGGATGCGGCACCGGTCGAGCACGGTGAGCGCCTGGGCGGCGCGGCGGTCGTCGCCGAGCAGCCCGACCCACGGGTAGATGCAGAAGACTGCAAAGCTGTGGTGCGGGACACCACCCGCCAGCACACCCTCCGCCAGGCTGGAGAAGCGGGGGCCGGACTTGAATCGGAACCTTTCTTCCATAGAGTCCCCGATGTCGGGTAGGCCAAGCTGGTCCAGCCGCGGACTGCCGATCCAGTAGGCCTCGACCACGCGCCGGTCCAACGGGTCGGCCAGCCCGGTGCCATGCGCGATGAGCTCGAGATAGGGCCAGGCGCCAGCGAACTCCTTCGCCATCGCACGCAGACCGCCGTCGTCCTCGCCGACGACGCCTTGCTGGAAGAACGCGACATTGTCCGCCGGACCGCAGTAGCCGTGGTGGTTCGGCGGGAACGCGTACCGGGCGAACAAGACCGGGCCGGGGACCCGGGTGACCAGCCGGTCGGTGTCAACGCGACGTCCAGCGGCGATGGTCGCAGGGCTGATCGCGTTGGTGACTGCTCCGGCGCTGCGCTCAAGCACTGGGCACTGTTTCGGATTGTTGCGCGACCAGATGTCGAGCCGACGGTACGGCGTTCGACTGCGTCGTGTCGCCAACGTCTGGGACGTCGTCGCGCGGTCTGCCCATCATCTCCAGGCCGGCCAGGGCCCGCTCGGCGCCGGCGGCGTCAACCCGCTCCACCGCGAACCCCATGTGGATGAGGATCCAGTCACCCGGGGCGAGATCCTGCTCGTCGAGGTCGAGCATCCCGATGTTGACGCGGCTACGGGCGCCGACGACGTCGATGAGGGCGAGTTGACCGCCGTACCCGTCGACCATCTCGACGACCTGTCCAGGGATGCCTAGGCACATATCAGTTTCCCCTTCCGGCGAGCGCGCCGGCTGTGAGTCGCTCAGTTATCAGAGTACGCACTGTCGTGACGGCCTCATCGAGGGCTGCGGCCACCCGCGGCGAGAGGCCGATGCCCTCGCTCACGTCGGCCGGCTGACAGCCGACGACATAGGTAGGCGGCAGCTC
>JACCXO010000014.1 GCA_013696975.1 Nocardioidaceae bacterium
CAGGCCGGCGATGTGGGCGATGTCCGCCACCAGCACGGCGTCGACCTCGCGGGCGATCTCAGCGAACTTGTCGAACTCGATCGTGCGCGGGATCGCCGTACCACCAGCGAAGATCAGCTTCGGTCGCTCGGCCCGGGCCAGCTCGCGCACCTCGTCGAAGTCGACCCGCCCATCCTCCTTGCGTACGCCGTACTGCACCGCATTGAACCACTTGCCTGTCGCCGAGACGGCCCACCCGTGCGTGAGGTGGCCACCGGCCGGCAGGGCCATCCCCATGACCGTGTCACCCGGCTGCAGAAAGGCGAGAAAGACGGCCAGGTTCGCCGGGGAACCGGAGTAGGGCTGAACGTTGACATGGTCTACTCCGAACAGGGATTTGGCTCGCTCGATCGCGAGCTGCTCGATCTGGTCAATGACCTGCTGACCCTCGTAGTAGCGCTTGCCGGCATAGCCCTCTGAGTACTTGTTGGTGAGCACGCTACCGGTGGCTTCGAGCACCGCTCGAGAGACGTAGTTCTCGCTCGCGATCAGCCTGATGGACTCGCTTTGTCGACGCCCCTCCTGATCGATGAACTCGGCCACCTGTGAGTCGGTGCCGGCGAGTGACGCAGCGAGGCGCGAGGTATGGTTCTCCGTCATGCCGCCCAGACTAATAGGCGCGCCATGGGTCGTTGCGGCAATCTGGTGTCCGAGTCCCCGTCGGGTGAGCATTGGCTGAGCTGGCTGCGGGCGACGAGCCTCCGAGACCCCCTGACTTGGTCGACAAAGCAAGATGGCAACGTGTTCGCCGCGTTGTCTCCCGCCCGCCGCCGCTTCGTGCTCCTCTTGATCGGGCTCACAGCCGGATTCGCGTTGCTGATGACGGTCCTCGTCGTGCGCGCGACCCGGTCAGGCGACGTACAGCCGGTTGCTCAGGACACCCCGGGGCCTGTTGTCCTGGTACCGGGGTACCGCGGCTCGACTGCGTCTCTCGAGGCTCTCGCCATGGCGCTGCGCGCGGACGGTCGAGACGTGACCGTCGTCTCGGCGCGAGGCAACGGGACGGGCGACCTCGACGAGCAAGCCGAGGGGTTGGGCCGGGCTGTGGACGCAATCTTGGAGCGCACGGGCGATGAGTCGGTCGATGTGGTTGGCTACTCTGCCGGCGGTATGGTCGCCCGGTTGTGGGTACGCGACTTCGGGGGTAGCGACCAGGCTCGACGCGTGGTCACCCTGGGGTCGCCGCACCACGGCACCAGCGTGGCCGGCCTGGCCGTCGACATCGCGCCGAGCCAGTGCCCGAAGGCGTGCCGACAGCTGGTGCCGCAGAGCGATCTGGTGCGTGCCCTCAACGCCGGCGACGAGACCCCTGCCGGGCCGGAGTTCGTGTCCATCTGGACCACGACCGACCGGACCGTCACCCCGCCCGACTCCGCCGCACTCGACGGTGCGCTCAACATCAATGTGCAAGACCTCTGCCCCGATGCCGAGGTTTCCCATGGCGAGCTGCCACGCGCCCCCGCCGTCATCGCTTTGGTGATGCGTCAAGTTGGCGTGGCCGCGCCGATGGCTCCGTCGGACACCGATTGCGAGAGCCTCAGCTCGTGATGTCCTTCGTGGCGAAGTTGGCCCAGGCAGCACCGAGGAACACCACCACGTACACACCTTGCAGCGCAGTCCCGCGTACGACGTTTCGCCACAGGATCGGATCGCGGAACAGGTCGACGAATGACAACCAGTAGCGCGTTGGCAGATACGGCTGCAGAACGTTGGCCGCGTCCAGGGTGAGCAGCAGCGTGGAGGCGATGAGGAACGCCAACGCTCCCATCGCGGCCGCAAGCGGTGAGTCGCTGAGCGTGGAGAGGAACAGCGCGATGGCCGCGACGCCGAGCATCGAAAACGTGGCGTAGCAAAGCGACAGGGCGGTCCGCCACGCCACTTGGCTTGAGCTCAGTGCGGATCCGGAGACACTCGTGGCCAGCGGTTGGTCGCCCAGCAGCAGAGTGCCGACGATGTATGCCGTCACGGCGATGACGAGCACCGCCAGCAGGACGAAGGCGAGGACGGCGAGAAGCTTGGCGACGAGCAGGCGGGTGCGCCCCACCGGACGGATCAAGAGGTAGCGAAGCGTGCCGCCCTGGGCTTCGCCGGCGATGGCGTCGCCGGCGATCACCGCCACCGCGGCCGGCAGAAAGAGGGGAAGCACGATGGCGATGGCGGCGAGGGGAAAGAGGCTGCCATCAGACAACACCGCCGAGAGGAACGCCGGCCCGGTGCCAGGCCTCGGGCCAAGGTCGGTGAGGGCAAGCAGGATCGCGACCAGGGTTGGAAGCGCATCGAGCAGTGCGATCGTCACCCACGTGCGGGGGCTGAGAATCAGTTTGCGGAGCTCGACCCTGATCACGCGTCAACCCGGTCGGCGCTCGGCCCGGTGGCTGCCAGCACGATCTGTTCGAGGCTTCGTCTCTCCGGTGCTAGAGCCGAGACCCGCACGCCGGCCTGGACCAGTTCGGCGTTGAGGGCGGCTGGGTCGGGGGCTCGTACCGTGACGGTGACGTCGTCATACTGTTCGGCGCGATCGCCCAACAAGGCAAGGGTTCTACCGATATCGGGCGTGTGCACGACGGTACGCCCCGACGGTGTGCGAAGAGTGTCCATGGTTTCTTCGAGCACGACGCGGCCACGGTCCAATACGCCGACGCGAGTGCAGAGTTGCTCCACCTCGGCCAGCAGGTGGCTCGAGAGGAACACCGTTGTCCCGGCCCTGTTGAGGGTCAGCAGCAGATCGCGCACCTCGTGGATGCCCTGGGGATCCAGGCCGTTGGTGGGCTCGTCCAAAATCAGTAACTCTGGACTTCGCAGCAGCGCCCCCGCAAGCCCGAGTCGCTGGCGCATCCCGAGCGAGTAGGCCTTCACCGGGCGGCTCCCGACCCCCGCTAGCCCGACCTGGTCGAGTACGTCGGCTATCCGTCGCCGCCGGCTGTCGCGGGGCCCACCTGGACCCATCCCGTCAAGTAGTGACAGATGTGTGTGACCGGACAGATGCCGGTAAGCCGAGGGACCCTCCACAAGAGCCCCGACCCGGGGCAGCACCTGGTGCGCGGCCTTCGGCATGGCCTCGTCGAAGAGCCGGATGCTCCCCGAGGTGGGCAGCACGAGACCGAGCAGCATCCGCACCGTAGTCGTCTTGCCGGAGCCGTTGGCGCCCAGAAAACCGTAGATGTCACCAGGGTGCACGGCCAAGTCGATGTCGTCGACGGCGCAAAGTGAACCATAGCGTTTGGTGAGTCCGGTAGCGGCAATCACCGAGGTCCACTCGTCACGACCCAGTGGCCGAGGCTGGGTGGGTGCGCGAAGACCTGCCGCGTCGCCCTCTCGAGCGTCGCGGGCGTCACCGTGCCGACGAACAGCCAGCTATGGTCCTCGAATGCGGTACCGGTGAGCAGCAAATTGAGAGGGCCGACAGCAAGTGTCATGCCGCTCGGAATCTTCGCCGCCCCTGGAGTGGTGGCCAACTGCTCTCGCAGCGGGTCAGCAGCCCGGTCCCACAGCGGCAAGGCGATCAACAGGGTCGCGCCTCTGCCGTACACCCCCACAGCACCCATGGTCGTTGGTCGTCGGGCGAGCCCTGCGAGCGTCCTCGGCGGTCTGACGGGGGCGAACTCGTTGGCTGCGGCGGCGATGTCGACAAAGTCTGCGAAGTGGCTGTCCACTCCGGCTGGCGGCGAGAATGCAGTGGACGATTCGCTCGGCCGCGCGATGGCGACGTCGAGAAAGGTGGTCGTGAGGGCGGGGGCTTCCACGCTGAGTCCGAAGACCGAGACCCGCACAGGCAAACCCGAGTCCGGGTCGAGCCAGAGGTCGACGTGGTCGATCGACGACTGGGCTTCGGACGGGTCGAGCCTCAGCCCTGGAGCGTCGATCCCGGCCACGCGCGCAGCGGGGATCCGGTTCACCTCGGCCGCCTCGGCGTCCTCCAGGAGTCGTTGGGCGAGCGCCGGCGGGAGCAGGTCGGAGGCTTGGGGAAGCCGAATGTCAAAGGTGGGTGTTCTGGTGGCATGGTTGGACTCGTAGTCCCAGGTGGTCGTACCGCGAGAGTCGTGGACCAGGTCCGTTTCACCGCCAACGCTGAGTCGATTCACGCGCCAGTCGTCGTCGCCGCGCCACCAGACGCGCATCGTCGTGCGTTCACCGAACAGGTCGGCGACATCGGTGAAGTGGTCAGATATCGGCAGCCGGAGGGAACCTACGGACTCGATCAATCCGCTGTAAGACAGGTCGGAGGAGCCTTGCGCCTTCTCGAGCAACTCCTCGGCGCTCACTTCCGAGTCGCGAGCGGGCAATGCGCTGATGGCGACCGGCAATGACACCAGAAGCGCTACTCCGAGAGCCACGACGCACCATCGGCGGATAGTGGCCATGCCTCAGCCTACGTCGCGGGTTGTCAGTTGCGCGGTGAATGAGCCTGTGGTCGATACCCTCGACCCATGGCGTCGGACTCGGTGGACAGCGCCGACGCTCGACCTTCCCGACTCGCGGCTTTCAAGGACGCCGCCTGGCGACTCCTCACGTCGACGGTCGGTGCCTGCTTTCGCTACCGCGTCACCGGGCTCGCCGCCGAGGCCGCCTTCTTTGCGATCCTTTCCATTCCGCCGTTGATCTTCGGACTGGCCGGCAGCATCACCTACATCGTTCGCCGCGTCGACGAGTCGCAGATCGCGAACTTCAAGACTGCTGTGCTCGAGCTGTCGAGCAAAGTGCTGACCCAGCAGACCGTCGACGAGATCGTCAAGGTGACACTCAACCAGGTGTTGCGCGGAGACCGGTTCGACGTCATCTCCATCGGCTTCGTGCTGTCTTTGTGGTCGGGTTCGCGAGCGCTCAACGTCTTCGTCGACACCATCACGATCATGTATGGCCTCGGTGGTCGCCGAGGCATCGTGCGCACCCGCATGCTGTCGTTCTCGCTGTACGTGATCGGCCTGCTGGTGGGCGTCATCGTGCTGCCACTGGTGCTGGCCGGGCCTCACCTGTTCGACAGATTCTTGCCCCCCCGCCTCGACTTCTTGAATCTGCTCTACTGGCCGATTGTCATCGTGTTGAGCGTCGCCTTCCTCACGACGCTCTACCACCTGTCTGTGCCGGTGCGGTCCTCTTGGCGCTACGGCTTGCCGGGCGCCACCTTGGCGTTTGCCGCCTGGGTTTTGGGCAGCTACCTGCTGCGCATCACGCTCCAGACCGCCAAGACCTCGATCTACGGGCCCCTCGCCGCCCCGATCGCGGTGCTCATCTGGCTCTACCTGACTGCCCTGGCGGTGCTGATCGGCGCCGCCCTCAACGCGGCATTCGACCGGGTCTGGCCTGAGCCGACCACTGCTGGCGCACGCCTGGAGATCCTTCGCCGCCTGCGTCGCCGTTGACCTCGACTTGTCAGAAACTGGGCTTGTTATAGCTGCCTCAGCTTCTGACAAGTCGGATTTAAATTGGGTGCGCTCGACCCACAGCGGCGCCTACCCTCCCAAGGTGACATCCGCATCCGTCGACCTGGCCGACCTCGGCTGGGACAGTGACTGGCAGGCCACGTTTTCGCCGTATGCCGGCGAGGCCGCACCTGGCCGCATCGTCCGGGTCGACCGGAGCCTCTGCGGGGTGTTGACACGAGCAGGTCTGGTCAGGGCCAGCCTCGGGGGTTCCGCTCTCGAGGCGGTCTCGATCGACTCACTGGCCGCTCCGTGCACGGGCGACTGGTGCGCCGTTCGGCACTGGAGTGATGGCCCGAGCACCGTCGAGGCGTTGCTTCCACGTCGCAGTGCGGTCACTCGGGCCGACTCCAAAGGCACCTCGCGAGGTCAGGTGCTGGCAGCCAACGTCGACGTCGTCGCAGTCGTGGTGGCCCTGCACCCGGAGCCGAACATGGCCCGGATCGAGCGCTTTCTCTCGCTGGCGTGGCAAAGCGGTGGTATGCCGGTGGTCTTGTTGACCAAGGCCGACGTGGTCAGCGATGCCGAGCACATCGCCGACGACGTACGGCGGTTCGCTCCCGGCGTCACGGTGCTGTGCACCAGCACGGTCACCGGAGCAGGTCTGGAGGCAGTGGCTGAGCTCATTGGGACAGCCAGGACCATGGTGTTGCTTGGTGCCTCAGGCCACGGCAAGTCCTCACTCGCCAATGCACTACTCCGAGCCAAAATCCTCGTCATCAAGGACATCCGAGACGACGGCAAGGGTCGACACACGTCGGTGCGTCGAGAGCTTTTGGTTGTCCCGGGTGGGGGAGCGGTGATCGACACGCCGGGGCTACGAGGGGTGGGAATTCAAGAGTCGGCTGCCGGAATCGCTGCGACCTTTCCCGATGTCGAGGCGCTCGTCGACGAGTGCCGGTTCTTCGACTGCGCTCACGACAGCGAGCCGGGCTGCGCCGTGCAGGCGGCCGTGGCCGACGGCGACTTGCCGCTGCGCCGACTGAGCAGTTGGCTCGCGCTGCAGCGCGAGCAGCGTTGGATGGCGACTCGCTCCGATGCTCGACTGCGCTCGGAGCAGCCGCAAAAGTGGAGGCAGCTCAGCAAGGACGCACGTGCCGCGGCTTCACGCAAGAGCCGTCCGTGACTGCCCTTGCCGACGCCCTTCGAGGCGTCACCGTCCGCCTCGAGCAGGCAGGCGATGCGAGGGTTGTCGAGCAGTTGACCGCCGATGCTTTCGATGACCCTCGAGTCCCCCAGCTGGTGGAGTCCCTCCGTTGCAGCGATGCATGGATGCCTGAGGCCTCGTTCGTTGCGGTGCACGAGGGCAGCGTCGTGGGCCAGGCGCTCTTCACCCGATCTCTGCTCGACGCGCCAAGACGGCTGGTGGACGTGCTGGTGCTGAGCCCGCTGTCCGTCGCTCCCGACGTCCAGCGTCGCGGGGTGGGTACGGCGCTCCTGCGGCATGCGCTCGAACAGCTGCGTACTCGGGACGAGCCGCTCATCTTTCTCGAGGGCTCACCCTCGTTCTATCCCCGTTTCGGGTTCCAGCCGGCTGCCCCACTGGGGTTTCGGCGGCCATCGCTGCGCATCCCGAAGGCGGCGTTCATGGTGCGCCCCCAGCCGACATACGAGCCGTGGATGACCGGCACAGTGGTGTACGCCGAGGCGTTCTGGCGGCACGACTGCGTCGGCCTGCGCGACCTCTGACGTGCCTCGAGACACCTCAGGTGCATGGTCAGGTGCGGAGGGCGAAGATGGCTGCGGACTCGGGTGGTAGGTGCACCGTCGCCCCCTCGACGGAAGTCGCGGCCGGCTCCCAGGCCAGAATCGTCTCGAGCTCGACCGTGTCATCGACGTCGAGCTTGACCAGGCGCTCATCACCCGACAGGTTGACCACGACGAAGTGGTCGCCGCGATAGACGACGACCGTGCGCCCCTCCAAATCGTGGTCGACACTCACCCGGTCGAGTCGAGGGTCACCCAGGTCTGGGCGCTCCCGCCGCAACCTGATCAGATCGGCATACCACCGGAGGATGCGGGCTTGCGGCTCGAGCGCCACCTCGGACCAGTCGAGCTGGGACCGTTCCGCGGTGCCTTCGGCCTGCGGGTCGGGCACCTGGTTGCGGCTCCACCCGTGTGAGGCGAAATCATCTCGTCGCCCGCGCCGAACCGCTGTGGCGATGGCACTGTCGGTGTGGTCGGTGAAGTACTGCCACGGAGTCGATGCGCCCCACTCCTCGCCCATGAAGAGCATCGGCGTGCCTGCGCTGGTCAACAGGAGCGCCGCGCCGCACGCCAACGAGCCGGGAGTGAGCTGAGCTGACAAGCGGTCGCCGATGGCGCGGTTGCCGACTTGGTCATGGGTCTGCAGCGACACCACGAACCGCCATCCTGACGTTCTGGTGCGATCGAGTGGTCGACCATGTGTGCGCCGCCTGAACGTGGAGTAGGTCCCGGCGTGCAAGAACATGCCGCCCAGCACCTTCTCCAATGAGCCCGGAGCCGCGAAGTCGGCGTAGTAGCCCTGGGTCTCGCCGGTCAGCAGCACATGCAAACCATGATGTACGTCGTCCGCCCAGGTCGCGTGCAAGCCCAGCCCGCCGGCCTCCCGAGGGGTCACCGTCAACGGGTCGTTGCGGTCCGACTCGGCCACCAGCCACAACGGGCGCCCGAGGCGGGTAGAAAGCGCGCTCACCTCGGCCGACAGCTCCTCGAGCAAGGTGACGGCACGAACGTCGAAGAGGGCATGCACCGCGTCAAGGCGCAACCCGTCCACGTGGAAGTCGCGCAGCCACATGAGGGCGTTGTCGATCATGAAGCGGCGGACATCGTCACTGTCCGGCCCGTCGAGGTTGAGTGCTTGGCCCCATGGGGTGTCATAGCGGTCGGTGAAGTAGGGCCCGAACTCTTGCAGGTGGTTACCGCTCGGACCGAGATGGTTGTAGACCACGTCGAGGAAGACGCCCAACCCTCGGGCATGGCAGGCGTCGACGAAACGGCAGAAGGCGGCGGGTCCTCCGTAGGGCTCGTGAACGGCGTACAGGCCGACTCCGTCGTAGCCCCAGCCATGACGCCCGGGGAACGAGGCAAGCGGCATCACCTCGACCATGTCGACGCCAAGGCCGACGAGGTGGTCGAGGCGCTCGATGGCCGCGTCCAGAGTCCCCTCGGGGGTGAAGGTGCCGACGTGCATCTCGTAGATGACGGCGCCGGGCAGCTGGGCGCCGCGCCATTGAGTGTCGGTCCAGGGCACCGCTGCGAGGTCGAAGAGCTGACTCGGACCCTCAGGCCCGTCGGGCAGCCGAAGCGCCCGAGGATCGGGGCGGAGGTCACGGCCGTCGATCGCGAACATGTAGGAGCTGTCCGGCTCGGCATCGACCTCGATACGCCACCAGCCACTCTCAGCGCCCGCCATCGCGTGCCGCTGGTTGTCGAGCACCAGGTCTACGCGCTCAGTCGCGTTCGGCGCCCACACCTCGAACTTCATTCGCTCTCCCGCAACAACAGCGCCACGGGGAGGGCGCTCAACAGCTGGTCACAGCGCACGGCTCCACCGTTCACGGTCTGATCATCCAAGACGTTGCGCCACGACCCATCGGGGAGGCTGAAGGTCGCGGTCCCCCAACCGGCGCGAGCAAGCCCACCTGGCCAGCGGGTCACCACCGTCGCCACCCGCTCACTGCGCACGAAGCCGAGTAGGTGTGGTGAGTCCGCCGGGATGGCTCGATACGTCGACTTCGCCCCGAAGAGCTCGGGGCGCGCCCGACGTAGCCGAAGCGCCCGCGAGATCACCCAGAGCTTGTCATCGGCGAGATCGCGCGAGGCCGCGCCGTTGTCAAGGCTCGCCAGTCTCTCCGCATGCGCCGAGAAGTCGACCGGGCGTCGGTTGTCTGGGTCCACGAGCGACCGCTGCACACCCTCACACCCCTGGTAGACGTCGGGAACCCCGGACAGGGTCAGCTGCAGCAACTTGGCGCCCAGCGCGACGGCGCGGTCGGCGCTGCCCAGCTCAGCCAGCCAGCTCTCGATCGCTTCCGCGAGCTCGCCGCTCAGGCAGCGTGCGCCGAGGCCAAGCAAG
>JACCXO010000023.1 GCA_013696975.1 Nocardioidaceae bacterium
GCTCAAGACCGATCTCAGATCGCGCACCACTTGGTGGGCGCCGTCTCGGTCGGCTTTGTTGACGACATACACGTCGCCGATCTCGAGGATGCCCGCCTTCGCGGCTTGGATTCCATCGCCCATGCCAGGCGCCAGCAAGACGACCGACGTGTCGGCGAGTCCCGCGATGTCGACTTCGCTCTGACCTACTCCAACCGTCTCGACCAGGACGACGTCACAGCCAGCCGCATCCAGCACGCGCAATGCCTGCGGGGTCGCCCAGGCCAGACCACCGAGGTGCCCTCTGCTCGCCATCGACCTGATGTAGACGTCGGGATCGGTCGCGTGCTCCTGCATCCGAACCCGATCTCCCAGCAAGGCGCCCCCAGAGAACGGTGAGGACGGGTCAATGGCCAGCACGCCGACGCGGCGACCCTGCTCGCGCAGGGCACCCACCAGAGCCGAGGTGCACGTCGACTTGCCCACTCCGGGCGAACCGGTGATTCCCACGATTTGAGCGTGACCGGTGTATGGCGTCAGCAGTTCGGCAACCTCGCGCAATCCAGGTGAGGCATCTTCGACCAGCGAGATGAGCCGGGCGACGGCACGAGCGTCTCCGGCGCGTGCTCGGGTGACCAGATCGCTGACACTCCACTGCCCACGAAGGGCGCTCCTCACGAGACGGCGGGCACTCGCACGATGAGCGCATCTCCTTGCCCCCCACCACCGCACAGCGCGGCAGCGCCCACCCCGCCACCTCGGCGCTCGAGCTCCAGTGCCAGGTGCAAGACGATGCGCGCTCCGGACATGCCGATCGGGTGACCGAGGGCGATGGCGCCACCATTGACGTTGACTCGATCGGGATCCACCTCTAGCTCGCGAGTGCTGGCGATACCCACCGCAGCGAAGGCTTCGTTGAGCTCGAGGAGGTCGAGGTCGCTCGCCGCGATGCCCTCTTTGGCGCAAGCCACCTTGACGGCGTCAGCCGGTTGGGACTGCAGGCTGGAGTCCGGCCCGGCCACCTGGCCGTGGGCGCCGATCTCGGCCAGCCACGAGAGTCCCAGCTCCTCGGCCTTGTGCTTGCTCATCACGATGACTGCGCATGCCCCATCGGATATCTGCGACGCCGAGCCGGCCGTGATGGTTCCGTCCGTTGCAAACGCTGGCCGCAACTTGCCCAACGACTCGACGGAGGTGCCGGCACGCACTCCCTCGTCCTCGCTCACGACCAGGGGATCGCCACGGCGCTGGGGCACCTCGACCGGCACGACCTCGTCGGCGAAGACGCCGTTCTTCCAGCCGGTGGCGGCTAGCTGGTGAGAGCGCGCCGAGAACTCGTCTTGCTCCTGCCGCGTGAGCTGCTCGCCCTCGACGTTGCGGATCTCGGTCAGATCGCCCATGGCCTGGTCGGTGAAGACGTCCCACAAACCGTCGTATGCCATGGAGTCCCGCACCGTCACATCGCCGTACTTGTAGCCCTCGCGTGACTTGGTCATCAGATGCGGCGCGTTGCTCATCGACTCCATGCCACCCGCGACGACGACGTCGCACTCACCCGCGCGGATGAGCTGATCGGCCAGGGCGATGGCGTTGATGCCCGACAGACACACCTTGTTGACGGTGAGCGCCGGCACGTTCATCGAGATGCCGCCCTTGACGGCTGCCTGCCGGGCAGGAATCTGACCCGTGCCAGCCTGCAAGACCTGGCCCATGATGACGTAGTCGACCAGGTCCGGCGAGACGCCTGACCGCTCTAGTGCGGCCTCGATGGCCTTCCCGCCCAGGTCCGTTGCCGACAGGTCCTTGAGCCCTCCGAGCAAGCGCCCGATCGGCGTACGGGCTCCCCCGACGATGACACATCCAGCCACGGCAAATCCTCCCGGTCCGGCGCTACCCCAAGGCGACACCACTTCTTGCTGAACATTACTCAGCGATCGGGCCCCAGGAAATGTTCCCCTCATCCCAGCCCCTGCCGCGGCTGTCGAACGGGTCACACCTTCTAGAGCGAGCGCCGCGGAACCGCCACCATGGTGTGCATGTTCCCCCCCAACCTCATCACCGCGATCGACCACGTGGGTCTGGCCGTTCCCGACCTGGACCAGGCCATTGACTTCTACGCCGAGAACTTCGGCTTCGCCTTGCAACACGACGAGGTCAACGCCGACCAAGGCGTGCGCGAGGCGATGCTATCCGTGGGGGATTCCGATGCCCGCCTGCAGCTGCTGGCGCCGCTCTCCTCCGATTCGCTCATCGCCAAGTTCCTCGAGCGCTCCGGACCCGGCATGCAGCAGCTCGCCTACCGCGTGACAAGCATCGACGAGGCGATGGCTGCCGTGCGCGCTCAAGGCATGCGGCTGCTGTATGACGAACCGCGCCGAGGCACTGCAGGTAGCCGGATCAACTTCATCCATCCCAAAGACGCGGGCGGTGTCCTGGTCGAGCTGGTCGAGCCCGCCTCGTGAGCCACGTCGGGGTAGTCTGCTGTCACGCTCGTCCAGAATTGAGGTGTCCACGCCAGTGACCGATCAGCCTGGTTCTCCACCGCCTGGGCTTTCGTTTTTCGACGACCCAACAGAGATTCAGCCTAAGCAGCCAATTTCACCACAGCCGCCCGACCCCGAGGCCGACACCGGCGCCATCCCTGTGGTGACGTCTGAGCCCTCCTCGTCAGGTCCTGACTTTCCGCCGCCGCAGGCCCCCCTGACGGAGAGCTCCCCCGTCATGGCCGCAACCGCGCCTGCGACAACTCAGCCTCAAGAGATGGCAGCCCCTGCCTTCTCAGTTGTCCGGCGAGGGGGCTACGACAAAGCCGCAGTCGACGCGTTCCTGGCACGCTACGAACAAGAGCGTGCCTCCCGGGCCGGCGCTGTCGCCGCTGCCCGGCAGAAGATCGCCCAATTGAAGGCGCAGCTTGCGGAGCAGGGCGCACGCCTGTCTGAACAGGAGTCCCCGACGTACTCCGGGCTCGGCCGCCAGGCCGCCGCCATGTTGCACATGGCCGAGGAGCAGGCCTCCTCCTTGACAGCCGACGCCCAGCAGGCAGCCGAGGAGTCTCGACAGCACTTGCTGGTCGAGGCGGCTGCCCTCAAGGCCGAAGCCGAAAAGGAGGCTTCCGACATACGCAGCGTGCAGCTCGCTGAGATAGATGAGCACCGCAGCACCGTGCTTGCCCAGGTTGCGCAGGATCGGTCCCTCGCCGAGGGTGAGGCCGCTGACATCTTGGCCTCCGCCAAGCGAGAGGCAGACCAGCTGAGACTTGCTTCGCAGCAGCAGGCCAACACCCAGCTCACCGGAGCGAAACGCCAAGCCGAGCAGGCTCGCGCGGCCGCCGACCGAGAAGCCGCCGAAGCGCGGCGTTTGCTGGCCGTCGAGAAGGAGCGAATGACCAAGGAGGCTGCTGAGCGTCACAACTCCGCCACTGGTGAGACCGCGCGCCTCGTCCATGAGGCCGAGGCGCGGGCACACTCCGCCGAAGAGCGGTTGCGGCAGGCAATCGCCACTGCAACCAAACACCGCGAACAAGCGATAGGCGAGGGACAAAGAGCCCTAGCCCGTTCCCGCCGCGAGGCTGAGCACATCGTGAGCGCTGCGCGCAAGCAGGCTGACCAGATCGTGGCCAACGCGACAGCAGACGCCCAGCGACGGCAGACGGCTGCTCGCTTCGAGGTCGACGCACTGCAAAAACGGCGCGACGGCATAGTTTCCCAGCTGAGTCAGCTGCGAGACCTCGTGGCCAGCTTCGCCACCGGCGAGGATATTGTCACCGAACACTCCGATACCGCCAGGCCTTCGCAAGGATCGGACCCGCGCAGCTGACCTTCACCCCGCAGCGCTCTGGAAGCCAACCCCATCCGGAGACCCCGCTCGGTGTGAAAAGGTGTGCCCATGGCTGAGGCGGAAGACGAGCGAGTTCGCGGGGCCGCAGCCGAGGCGGAAGCAGCGCGCGCTGGGGCCGTGGACGCCAGGGAGGACGCCGAAGAGGCTCGCGAAGCAGCACGGGAAGCGCAATCCGGGGCCGACAAAGCAACAAGCGACGCAACCCAGGCCCGTGACGTCGCCGTCGACGCCAAGGAACAATCAGCAGCCTTCGCGCGAAGCGCCAGCCGATCCGCCGAGCAGGCGGCGAGTGCGGGATCCACCACGGCCGCGCCCACCACCTCGATCGACCCCGACTCGCGAGTCGCGCCGGACGAGCTCCTGATCCACCCCGACGAAGTGCCCGACGGGGACTCCGACACGCCCTTTGGGGAGCCTGGGCCGCCCATGTCGCGCCGCGCTCCCTTCTACGTCGGATTCGTCGGAGCGCTCGGCGTACTGACCGGGTTCGCGTTGATACTCGGGCTGCACAACATTCGGGCTGTGCTCGTGCTCGTGCTGGTCTCAGCCTTTCTCGCCGTGGGCCTGAACCCCATCGTCGAGTGGTTCATGCATCGCGGTATTCGACGCCGCTGGTCCGTCCTCATCGTCACCTTGGGCGTTGTCGTGGTCGTCACCACGTTCCTCGTCACGCTCGTGCCGGTTCTGCAGGACCAGGTCGAAGCTCTCATAGCGAACGCGCCAAGATGGCTCGAAGCGCTGGAAACGAACGCGAGGGTTCAAGATCTCGATGACGAATACCAGGTCATCGACACGGCGAGAGTCAAGCTCGAGGACCCTGACCTCGCGAACACGGCTTTCGGCAGTCTGTTCACCGTCGGCCTGGCGGTCCTCAACGCCCTCCTCAACGCCTTCTTGATCTTCGTGCTGACGTTGTACTTCCTCGCGTCACTGCCCGAGATCAAACGGGCCTGCTTCTCCCTGGCACCGGCATCGCGCCGCACCCGGGTGACCTACCTTGGTGACGAGATTCTGCGCCGCGTGGGTGGCTATGTCGCCGGCGCTTTCGTGGTGTCGCTCACGGCGGGTGTCTCGTCGTTCATCTTCTTGGAGCTCGTCGGCCTGGCGGAGTATGCCGTCGCGCTCGCCCTTGTGGTTGCCCTGCTCGACTTCGTGCCGCTCATCGGCGCCACTATCGGTGCCTCTCTGGTCACGTTGATTGGTTTCGCCGAGTCGTTGACGGTGGGAGTGGCCTGCGCAGTCTTCTACCTTCTGTACCAGCAGGGGGAAAACTACCTCATCTACCCGCGGGTGATGCGCTCCTCCGTCCAGGTACCTGGCGTGGTCACGGTGATCGCCGTGTTGATTGGCGGCAGCTTGCTCGGTGTCGTCGGCGCCCTGCTCGCGATTCCCACGGCCGCCGCCTTGCTTTTGCTGGTCCGCGAGGTCTGGCTACCCAGGCAGGACCAGTCGTAGTCAAGCTCAGGCGTCGGCGGTGAGTGGGGGCGCCTCGAGCTCCATCTCACCGTCCCACGTGTCAGGCAACGGGGTGGCGGTCGGATTGAGCCTGGCCACGATCAGGTCGAGCACCTCCTCGGCCTGGCCGACCCAAAGGTGCTTTCCATCGGCGACAGCGACCACCTCGAAGAGAGGTGCGACGGCGAAGCGTTCGCGGGCCTCGGCAGGTCGTAGATAGTCGTCATGCTCGGGAACTATCGCGATCAACGGTTTGCCGCTCTCATGCCACTCCTCGAGGTGACTGTCCTGCGAATAGCGCAATGGCGGGGACAACAAGATCGCTCCGACGATGGCCGGATCGTTGCCATACATCACGGCCAGGTCCGTGCCGAAAGACCAGCCGACCAGCCAGATCTGGGGCAGATCAGCGAATTCGGCGTACTCGATGGCGGCCGCGACGTCGTACCGCTCGGCTTGAGCCTCGTCGAACTCGCCTTCGCTTCGGCCGTGCGCACTCGCCGTCCCGCGCGTGTTGAAGCGGAGTACGGCGATCTGCGCCAGAGCCGGGAGCCGCGCCGCCGCCTTGCGGAAGACATGGCTGTCCATCATGCCGCCGGCAATGGGCAACGGGTGGAGACAGATCATCGTGGCGACCGGCTCGCCGCTGGGAGGGAACGCCAGTTCTGCAACCAGCCTCAAGCCGTCGGCGGTCTGCAGAGACAACGACTCCCGTCGTGCCGGCAGGACAGAGTTGGGCCGGATGCGATGGGTTGCCATGGTCAGGCGTCCGGGTGCTCGCGGAAGCCGCGGCCGGACTTGCGGCCGAGGTGGCCAGCCGTGACGAGTTGTTCGAGCAGTGGCGCCGGGGCGAACCCGGGCTCGCGGGACTCTCGAAAGACTGCGCGCTGGATATCGAGCGCCACGTCGGTACCCACCGAATCCAGCACTTCGAAGGGGCCCAGAGGCAGCGCGCAACCGGCCTTCATGGCTAGATCGATGTCATCAGCGTCCGCGTAGTGCGCATCGAGCATCCGCACGGCGTCGTTGAGATAAGGGAAGAGCAGCGCGTTGACGATGAAGCCGGCGCGATCCCCGCACGACACTGGCTGTGCGCCACCCTGTGCACACATCGCCCGCATCGTTTCGGCGACCTCAGGGTCGGTCGCGACGGTCGAGACCACCTCGACAAGCTGAGTCGGCCGAGCTAGATCCAAGAAGTGCAGGCCCACGACATCGTGCGGTCTGCTCGTCGCCGCAGCTATCTCGATGACCGACGACGAGGTGGTGGTCGCGAGCATGGCGCCATCTCGACAGATTCTGTCCAGTTCGGCGAGAACGGAGGTCTTCGCGTCCAGGTCGTGAGCCACCGCCTCGATGACCAGATCGGCGGTGGCAAGTGTCCGCAGGTCCGGCGTCGCGTCTGCTGTCTGTGTCAATTCGATTCCTGCCTTGACGACCACCTCCCCGATCCTGCTCGCCAGCGCGCCTGATCCGACGACTCCTACGCGCTCGAGAGGTCGCCGCCGCCGAGGTGTGCCGTGGGCGCTAGCCGTACCAGCATCGTCCACGACGACTGAGCTGTTCGCTGCTGCGTACGTGTAGAAGCCACGCCCGCTCTTGCGACCTAGCAATCCGGCCGCGACAAACTGCCTCAGGATGGGCGATGGTGCATGCAGTCGGTTACGTCCCTGCCGATGCATCGTGTCGAGGATCTGGCATGCCGTGTCCACCCCGATCAGGTCGAGCAGCGCGAGCGGTCCCATCGGGTAGCCGCAGCCCAGCCGGATGGCCGTGTCGATGTCTTCTCGTGTCGCATGCCGGCTCTCATACATCGCCACGGCGTGGTTGAGATAGCCGAACAGCAGTGCGTTGGCGATGAAGCCCGCCTGGTCGCCCACCGTCACCGGCCTCTTGCCGAGCCGGCGGGTGAGTTCCTCCACGTCACTGATCACTCGCGGCTCCGTCACTACCGTGCTGACGACCTCGACGAGTCGCTGCACCGGTGCAGGGTTGAAGAAGTGAATCCCGATGACACGTCGCGGATGTGCAGTGGCTGCTGAGAGCTCGGTGACGGAAAGCGACGAGGTGTTGGTGGCGAGCACTGCATCCGGCCGCACCACCTCATCCAGCGCGAGGAAGATTGCTCGCTTCACCTCCATCCGCTCCACGACGGCTTCGATGACAAGGTCACAGTCGCGCAGGTCGTCCATGTCTGTGGTCAAGCGCAACCGGTCGAGAATGGCGGCTTGTTCGGCCTTGGTGAGCTTGGCGCGCTTGCGCGCTCGGTCGGTCGAGTGCTGTACATGGCCGCGTCCTAGCTCAAGCTGCTCCTCGGTCTGCTCGAGGCCGACGACGTCGAATCCATGGCGGGCGAATACCTCAGCGATGCCGGCACCCATCGTGCCGAGGCCAACCACACCTATCGTCTTGAACTCTGGTGGCATGGTCGCGAGTCTCCCACGATGCCGCCTTCGGCTGTTGGTCGAGGTGGTGCGCTCCCGTCCTCGGCGAAGACCACTGCGGCCGCAGGCTTTCCTGATCGGTGGATAGGCTCTCGGGCTGTGCGCCTTGTCATTGCCAGTTGTCAGGTCGACTACGCCGGGCGGCTGACAGCTCATCTGCCGGTAGCCACCCGGCTGCTCATCGTCAAATCCGACGGGTCGGTGTTGATCCACTCTGACGGCGGGTCTTACAAGCCGCTCAACTGGATGTCCCCACCGTGCACCTTGGTCGTGGGCCGTGACGAGGAAGGGCAGCTGGAGTGGTTGGTCGAGGCGAGAAACGGCGACACCTTGAGGATCGTTCTTCGGCACGTTGTCAGCGACTCGTCATACGAGTTGGGTGTCGACCCCGGCTTGCGAAAAGATGGAGTCGAACGGCACCTGCAGGAGCTGCTAGCAGAGCACCCAGCTTCACTGGGCGATGGTCTCACGCTCGTGCGCCGGGAGTTTCCCACCGCCATCGGCCCCGTCGACCTCTTATGCCGAGACCTTGACGGCGCCTCGGTGGCGGTGGAGGTCAAGCGGCGCGGCGATATCGACGGGGTCGAACAGCTGACCCGCTATCTCGAACTTCTCAACCGTGACCCGCTGCTGAGCCCCGTCCACGGGCTGTTCGCAGCGCAAGAGATCAAGCCACAGGCCAAGGTACTGGCCAAAGACCGCGGCATCCGCTGCGTGACTGTCGACTACGACAGTCTGCGCGGGATGGATGATCCCAGCGCCCGCCTCTTCTGAGCGCAGCCACTCCCACTAGAAGAGCGAGGGGCGAGACCCAACATGGCTTGCGCCGATGCTGGCTCTCGCCCTCGCAGGTCTGGCTAACCAGATCAAGCCGCCTCGTCAATGACGGTTGTTGCTGTGATGTGTCTAGCGGTTGGTGGTGTCGGTCGTGCCGGTGTAACCCACGTCCCCCTCGGAGTCGATGCGCTCCTTGCGCACCTCGTCACTCACGGTCTCGTCGTGCACCTCTGTCTCTGTGGTGAGACGGACTCGCTCGACCGGCTTGACTTCCTTGTCCACGACGGGCACCTCTTCGCTCAAGGTGACTTCATGGTCTTCTTCGCTGATCAGCGGGCCATCGGTGGCCTCGTCGTAGTTGGAGTCCGTGATCGGCTCGCGCTCGAGGACGGCCTTCTCCTTGCGGACGGGCACACTCACGTTGACCTGCTCGGTTTCGACATACTTGCGCAGACGGGCGCGGCCCGTCTCACGGGTCTGGGTGCCGACCTGGAGCTGCTCCTCTGATCGCGTCATGGCGTCGTCGGTGCTGTCCGTGCGGTCGCTGACCTCACGAGTATCGGTCGAGGTGTCGGTGTCCGAGTAGTCGGTGCCGGACGTCTGGTCGCTGTCCGAGTAGGCGACTCCGTAGTATTCGTAGAGCCGCTGCTCTTCGTCCGGCGAGAGGTGACCGTCGTCCGGGTTGATGCTCGGAGCGTCCTTGATGCGATCCTTGCCAAAGGGCAGCGTGAACCGATCTCCCGAGTAGGAGGCATCGGAAATAGGTACGAAGTTTTCGCTCATGCCGAAAAGCCCGGTGTTGACGGTGGCGAAGACGGGTTCGCCGGTTTGGTCATCGAGGAAGATCTGGCCGACTTTGCCGATCTTGTCCCCATCTGGTCCGTAGGCGTCCGCGCCCACTGCCTGTTGTACCTGGTCCTGGCTCAGCATATGCATTCTCCTGGGATTGAAGATGGTTGGTGCATGATGCGAAGCGGCACCTCTGCGGCGACTCACTTCGCGCTTACACCCTAAACTTACCCGTTTTCGCTGCGATGCACACCTCGCCCGCGACGACTTCTCGACCGTCGACCGACAGCTTGCTTCTTCGCCCGCCACAGAGGTGGCCCCTCGCCTTTCTCGCTTAGTGCGCCGCCTGCACAGCCGAACTCTAGTGTGTAGCATCGCTTACAGTTTCTTTGAGACGTTTCGATTGGGGAACGCGGGGAACAGATCGGCCAGACGAGACGAAAGGAATGCTTTATGACGACAAGCTCTAACGATCCGTACGGAGCTGCCGGGTCTGACAACCCATTGGGATTGGACGACGACACGTTTGGCGCAACAGGCTCGGAAACATCACCTCCGGATCAGTCCTCCGGATACTCCGGGACCACTGACTACACCGATACGCCGGCATACACAGGTACCTCGGAGTACTCTTCCTCGTCCGGGGACGCCGGCACGAAGGATGTCGCAAAAGACGAGAGCCTGAAGGTCAAGGACACAGCCGTCCAACAGACGCAGCAGGTCGCCGAGACCGCCAAACAGCAGGCCGGCGAAGTAGCTGCAGATGCCAAATTCCAAGCCCAAGCTTTGATGGGCGAGACCAAGAGCCAGCTGTCCGACCAGGCGGTAAGCCAGCGCGATCGAGCTTCGGACACCCTGCGGAGCTTCGGCTCGGAGCTGCGGAGCATGGCAGACCAGGGCGGCCAATCAGGTCTTGCGACCTCTCTCGCGCGGCAAGGCTCAGAGTTGACTGAGCGAGCAGCTGACTTCTTGTCCGACCGCGATCCGGCCCAGCTGCTCGATGAGCTGCGCAGCATGGCACGTCGCCGTCCTGGGGCGTTCCTCGCGGGCGCCGCGCTTGCCGGTGTGGTCGCGGGTCGAGTGTCGCGCGGTGCCATAGATGCGCGTCGCGACGACTCCTCAGACCAAGCCGCTGATCTGACTGGGTATGGCTATCAAGGTGGCCAGTCCACGTATGGTCAAGCGTCCTACGGTCAGCCCGCCTACGGCCAGTCGTCATATGGCCAGCCTGCTCCAGGTGGGTCGCCTGCCTATGGCGAGCCGGCATACGGCTCCGATCCAGCAGCAGCTGGCTGGAGTGCAGGCGGTCCAGCGACGTACGGGACTGACCCGACCGCTGACCAAGAGGGCTACGACCCGAACGCGGGCGGACGTCTATGAGCAGCACATACGAGGGTGGCTACCAAGGTTCCGATTACGGCGCTGCGGGGGACGGCGGCGCAACTGCCGCCGCCTCTCCGTACCCCGATGTCTCGGACCAGTCCGTTGGCAGCCTCGTAGGTCAGCTCTCCACCGACCTGTCAAAGCTGATGAGCCAGGAACTGGCGCTCGCCAAGGCCGAGATGAAGGAAGAGGCCAAGAAGGCGGGGGTCGCCGGCGGAATGCTGGCCGGCGCTGGACTGGCCGGCCTGATGGTGGCGATCTTCGGCACTGCCGCCCTGATGTACATCCTCGACACCCAGCTCCCCCTGCCCTGGGCCGCAGTCATCGTCACCGTGCTTTGGGCGATCGTCGGTGCCGTGCTCTTCGTTATGGGCCGCAAGAAGCTGCAAGAGGTCAACCCGAAACCGGAGCAGACGGTGGAGTCACTTAAGGAGGACAAAGAATGGGTCAAACCCCAGAAGAACTGAAGCGTGAGATCGAGCAGACCCGGCGCGAGCTGAGCTACGACGTGGACGCACTGAACGAGAAGGTCAGCCCGAGCAGGATTGTCGGTCGCAAGATGGACAGTACCCGCAGCACAGTGACGTCGGTAAGGGAGCGAATCATGGGAACAGCGTCTTCGGGCACCTCTTCGATGTCGAGTGCCAAGACATCGATCGGGGGTACGGCCAACTCAGCCACGTCGAGCGTCTCGTCCACCGCATCGTCGGTGGGCTCTGCGATCACCGGTTCCCCGGACGCGGCTAGACAGCGAACTCAAGGAAACCCGCTGGCTGCTGGGCTCATCGCCTTTGGGGCTGGCTGGCTGATCTCGAGCGTCCTCCCCACCAGCAAGGCCGAGCAAGAAGCTGTGGACGCATTGCAAGAGAAGGCCTCGGATCTCGCCGAGCCGGTCAAGGAGCAGGCACAGCAGATGGCTCAGGAAATGGCGGGGAATCTGCAAGAGCCAGCTCAAGAGGCCATGCAGCAGATCAAGGAAACCGCCACCGACGCTGCCGGCACCGTCAAGGCCGAGAGCCAGACGGCAGCACAAGAAGTGAAGAGCGACGCCCAAAGTTCGGCCCAGACCGTCAAAGATTCTGGGAGTAGCAGCTGAGCACCACGTCGTCTGACGCATCCGGTCAGGGTGACCGAGCCGACGTACCCGGTTCCGATGCCACCACGCCGCGGGGCATTCCTGCCCGCGGCTGGTGGCAGGTCACCAAGCGGGCTTGGGCTGAAGCCAAGATTGACCAAGTTCCGTTGCTCGCCGCAGGAGTGGCCTTCTTCGGATTCCTCTCGCTGTTCCCGGCCATCATCGCCGCCGTCCTCGCTTACGGCTTGGTCGCCGACCCGACGCAGATCCGTGACCAGGCTGAATCAGTGGCCATGGCTCTGCCATCCGCCGCCCGTGAACTCTTGCTGCAACAGATCGAGACACTCACGGCGACTCCACAACAATCGCTGGGTATCGGCTTGATCATCTCTCTTGCCGCTGCACTTTGGAGCGCGTCCGGTGGCGTCGGTCATCTGATGTCGGCCGTCAACTCAGCGTATGACGAGGAGGAGACCCGTGGCTTCGTACGGCGCAAAGCGCTCGCATTGTTGCTGACCCTAGGCGCCATCGTGTTCTCGCTGGTCACCATCGGGCTCATCGCTGTCGCACCCGTCGTCCTGGATGCCAACGACGTGTCCCTCCTGACGCGTCTGGGTCTCGAGGCGGCTCGCTGGTTGCTTCTCCTGGGGGCGGTCACGGTTGCGCTGGCGGTGGCTATCGCATCGCCCCTGACAGGGACGCCCCCAAGCTGAGCTGGGTGTCCGTAGGCGCGCTTGTTGCAACCGTAGTGTGGTTTGTCGTCTCTCTGGCTTTTTCACTCTACGTCGACAACTTCGGCAGCTATGGCGAGACCTATGGCAGCTTGGCTGCCGTCGTCGTGCTGCTGCTGTGGCTCTGGATCACGGTGTACGTCATCTTGCTGGGCGCAGAGATCAACGCCGAAAGCGAGGAACAGACCGGGCGGGACACCACCAAGGGACCTGAGCAGCCGCTCGGACAGCGAGACGCCGTCAAAGCCGACTCAACACCTGCAACAGACGATCCCGGCCAACCCAGTGCAGAGAAGTCAGCACCTTAGGCTGACAGGGTCAGATCCCCGCAGTCGTCACCACCCGCCGCCGAAGTCTCCACCACCGCCGAAGTCACCGCCGCCGCCGCTGTAGTCGCCGCCGCCACCGCTGTAGTCGCCGCCGCCGCCGCTGTAGTCGCCGCCAGCGTCGTAGTCGGACCCAGAGTCACCTTGACCGGCGTTTTCACCAGCTTCTTGGCCGTCGTCGTAGCCCTGGTCATAGCTGCCGTCGAAGCCGCCGAACGCGGCGCCCATCATCGTCCCCATGAACAGCATGTTCATGACCCCGAAGGCGCCGAAGTAGCCCGCCGTCCATGGTGAGAAGGCCGGACCCGCCTCCCAGTAGGGCACCCGTCGTGAACCCACCATCACCCTGCGGCTATCCGGATCGGCGCCAGCTTCGACACGTTGTGCGTCAAGCTCGCACGCCGGTACGTCGCGCTGTCGGCCGCTGTCGGGAGCCCAGGCCACATCCCGGACTGAGGGACCATGCTGCGGGTTGAAAAAGCACGGGGGACGACGTGCAGGGAGTGGTTCGCCGGCGGCGCGTGCCTCCACACAGGCGACGGCGTAGCGCCCGTCTTCAAGGA
Source organism: Nocardioidaceae bacterium (assembly GCA_013696975.1). Classification (GTDB taxonomy): domain Bacteria; phylum Actinomycetota; class Actinomycetes; order Propionibacteriales; family Nocardioidaceae; genus JACCZJ01. Next base: position 13,360 of record JACCXO010000023.1, read on the forward strand.
TCTCGGCGACGTGGCGGACGTGTTCTGGAGCGGTGACAGCATCCACGGACTGTTTGGCCGCTTCGTAGTCGTCCAGAGCTCGCTGGTAATCCTGTCGTGCCGCCTCGTCGAGGTCGCGACCCGCGAGGTCCAGATCCAGCCGTTGAAGCACTTCGCCGAACTCGGTGACATCTTCGTCGGCCGCTCGCTTGACCGAGGCGAGCTCTTCGGCGCTGACCTGGGCTCGGTGATGCGACTGCACCTGGCGCTGCTGCGTAGAGCGCACGGCCGCGATCACCGCCACGATGACGAGGGCGATCAGTATCCATTCCATGGTGGTCCTCCTGTGCCGCGATGAGCTCCGCTGACTCTGCCCAGCCTACGTGCCGATATGCCGGCTAGCGATGTCAACGCGACGCGGCCAACGAGAGGACCTCTGCCGCGCACCCCCACGACAACGTGACCCCCGCCCCACCGTGTCCATAGCAGTGGATCGCGCGCCCTCCCTGTGACAGCTGCTCGCTCTCGAGGCGGACTGACGGGCGGACGGGTCTTAAACCCACCCGATGGCCTAGAACGCGAGCATCTACGAGTTCCGGGACCAAGCTGGTGGCCCGCCTCAAGATGTCAGTGGCGACGCTGGGTTCTGGTCGCGTGCTCCAGTCAGCTTCGACATCGGTCCCTCCTACGACGATGTCGCGTCTGCGAGGGACCACATAGGTTGGCCCTTCAGCGTCCAGACTCCAGCGGTTCAGGCCCACCTGAGCCAAGTGGAGCACTTGGCCCCGAACGGGGACGACGCTGCGATCGGAGGCGAGGTGTCGTGCGCCGAGGCCAGCGCAGTTGATGACGAGCTCTGCCGCGCCGGGCAGCGCCGGCAGCGCCATCCGGATGACTGTTCCGCCAGCCGCCTCGAGCCGATCCCGCAGCCAACCGAGGTACACCGGCATCTCGATGATGGGGGCCTCGAATGACCACCCGTCGGCGTAAGGAGCGGGCGGGTTGTCGACCCGAGTGAAGCTACGGACCGCTGCTGCCCAATAGGGGTCGGCACAATGCCGCTTGAGCAGTTCGGTGCCCCTGACCAGCCGGACTCCTGCCTCCGGCGACTGGTGGGCGATGTGTGAGAAGACTTGCAGGCTTCGCTCTGCCCAGCCAAATATCCGCTCCGGCGGATCTGCGAGATAGGGATACCACAAGGCGGCGGCGACACTCGAGGTTGTCTCGAGCGGCAGATCTCTGGCGAGAACGTGGACGTCATACCCAGTCTCGGCCAAACAGACAGCGGTGGTGAGCCCGACGACTCCGGCACCCACCACGAGAACACGCATGACAGAAATTATCACCGTTGGGGAGTCGAATCGGCTCCGGACCGGCGGGCCGCCACAAGAGCGCAGTACCAGCCTCTGGAGCAGGCAGCAAGCTCCGTGGCTGGGTGATTGCCCGGGGCGGAGCTTGATGCCCTACTCTGCGGGTCAGACCGCCAGTTGCCTTCGGTCCACAATGCATAGTCATGAATCGTCAATAGTGAGGAATCGCATGAGTCGAAACAGATCGGGTGGCTCACCGGCCGCCCGCCGGTTCACCACCGAGACAAAGGCCGCGTCGAAGACGACGGAACTGATCGCCTACGTCGTCGCCGTCGTCGGTGTCGGCATCACCGCGCTCACCGTGGATGACGACCCCAACTTCGGTGCCGAGCGCGCGTGGCTGTACATCACAATCTTGACCGTGGGCTACATGCTCAGCCGGGGTCTCGCCAAGGCTGGGAGCTACCAGCCTGATGACGACCGATGAGCCTCGGGTTGCGGGGTGCTCTGATCGATGCGGTGGATGCGTTCGTCAGCCGCTGTAGTCGAAGAACCCGCGGCCCGACTTGCGGCCGAGCTCTCCCGCGTCGACCATGCGGGACAGCAGCTCAGGTGGATAGAACTTCGGGTCAGCGCCCTCGGAGTAGATGTTCATGGTGGCGTTGCGCAGGATGTCCGTGCCAGTCAAGTCCAGGGTTGCGAGCGGACCCATCACGTGTCCGAATCCGAGCTTGCACGCCGTGTCGATGTCCTCGGCGCTTGCCACCCCGGACTCGAGAAGTTTGACGGCTTCCATCGCTAACGCGCTGATCAGTCGCGTCGTGACGAAGCCGGCGACGTCACGGTTGACCACAATGCACGTCTTGCCCAACCCCTCGGCAAACGCGCGGGCTGTCTGCAAGGTCTCATCGCTGGTGTGGTGCCCGCGCACCAGCTCGACAAGGCGCATCATCGGCACCGGTGAGAAGAAGTGGGTGCCCACGACCGACTCTGGTCGCTGCGTGGCGGCCGCGATCTTCGTGATTGGTATGGCGGACGTGTTCGTCGCGAGCACCGCCGACGGCTTGCAGATGCTGTCAAGAGCCCGAAAGACCTCGTGCTTGACCTCGAGCCGCTCGAAGACCGCTTCGACCACGACATCCGCATCGGCGGCCGCCTCCAGGTCCACTGTGGTGGTGATGCGTCCGACCGCAGCGTCGTGTTCGGACTCACTCAAGGTGCCCTTCGCGACGAACCTTGCCAAAGACTTCTCGATGCCACTTCTTCCGCGAGCGAGCGCATCATCGCTGACATCTCGCAAGGTCACCGCCCAGCCCGCACTCGCCGCGACCTGTGCGATGCCTGACCCCATGAGTCCGGCCCCCACCACGAACAGCTGTTGCGACATCAAACCCTCCCTGGCGACTGGTCGCGAACGTCTCGATCCCCGCCTGGCACCCACAGCACATCGCCGCGCTCACGGTTTGCGTGGCGCGCCAAAATGAAGAGCAGGTCACTGAGCCGGTTGAGGTAGGTGATGGCGAGCACGTTCATGGTGTCCTCGTGGACGGCATAGGCCGCCCAGCCGGATCGCTCGGCCCGACGTACGACGGTCCGCGCCACATGTAGCAACGATGCAGCTGGTGTGCCGCCCGGCAAGATGAAGGAACGTAACGCTTCCAGCGTGTCATTGTAGTGGTCGCACCAGCTCTCGAGACGCTCGACGTAATCCAGCTCGACGCGCAGGGGCGGAAACTGAGGGTCGGCCACAATCGGATTCGAGAAGTCAGCGCCGACATCGAAGAGGTCGTTTTGAATCGTGGTCAGCACCTTGACCACGTCATCGTCAAGGCCACCGACCGACAAGGCGTACCCGATCGAGGAGTTGGCCTCGTCGACATCGGCGTAGACCTGCAATCTGGGATCGGTCTTGCTGGTGAGGCTCATGTCACCGAGTCGAGTGGTGCCGGCGTCGCCGGTGCGGGTGTAGATGCGCGTCAGATTGACCATCCCCGCACTCTACGGAAGTCAGCCGAGCAATCGATCCTGACCTGGCGGTGCAGCCTCAGTCCAGGCAAGCAAACCCGTCAAGGCGCCCTCGCTCATCGCGAGCTCAACCTTGCGGTCGGCGTCCAGGTGCACGTTCACGACGACGTGGCCGGCATACAACGAGAATGCCTCGGCTCCATGCGGCGTCCGTCTGCCGAGCACACGCATCGAGCGGTCGAAGACGTGCTTGGGGCGAGGCGAGAAGGAGAACACCCGAAACCACTCCAGGTCATCGCCGGTGTAGCGGCCCACCCCGAGTGTCCAGCCACGCGAGGTGGCCGCGGGTGTGCCCTTCTGAGGGGCTGTGGTGCGCAAGCTGCACTCGAAGGTGGCACCTGAGCGACTCAGCAGCCGGCGCCTGACGAACAGCGACAGGAGAAGCAATCCAATAACGGCAACGATGAGGCCGAAACCGTCCAGAATGGCCTCCCACCAGGACATCTCGACCTCCTCATCAAGCAGGGTCATGCATCGTCGGTGTCACATGTAGCAACGGGTGCGAGCCTCAAAGAGGACTCACACCCGACATTGGTCGATGCCAGCTGAGACTACGAGGCCCTCTCGACAGCCCGAATCTTGGCTTGCGCGAGCCCCACAGCGTCGGCCGCGTCACCGTCGTCATCGCCAGCCGACGTGGCCCGCTCGAGATCACTCTTGGCTTCTTGAAGATCGATCTCCGAAGCCAGCTGCGCATGCTCGGACAGGATAGACACTCGGTTGCCAGCCACCGACAAGAACCCCGAGTCCACAACAGCGACCCAGCTCTCGTTCTCGGTTGTCGTGACCTGCACCGTGCCCTGGACGAGCACGGCCAGCATCGGAGCGTGGTTGGCGAGGATACCGACGTCGCCTTCGACAGTGCGGGCGACCACGATCTTCGCCTCGCCCGACCACACGACCCGGTCGGCGGCGACCAGCTCCACCTGCAGGCTTGTCTCGGCCATCAGAGGCCTTTCTGGATTTCGTCCCACTTGCGTTCGACGTCGTCGAGGCCACCGCACATGAAGAAGGCCTGCTCCGCCACATGGTCATAGTCGCCGTTGGAGATCTTGGTGAACGCCTCGACCGTGTCGTCCAGCGGGACCGTCGAGCCCTCGATACCGGTGAACTGCTTGGCGACGTAGGTGTTCTGCGACAGGAACCGTTGGATTCGGCGGGCTCGGTTGACGACGATCTTGTCCTCTTCGGAGAGTTCGTCGACACCAAGGATCGCGATGATGTCCTGCAGCTCCTTGTTGCGCTGCAGGATCTGCTTGACCCTGACCGCCGTGTCATAGTGCTCGGTGCTGATATAGCGGGGGTCGAGGATCCGTGACGTCGACGTCAGCGGGTCCACAGCGGGGTAGATGCCGAGCGAGGCGATGTCACGCGACAGCTCGGTCGTCGCATCCAGATGCGCGAACGTGGTGGCCGGCGCCGGGTCGGTGTAGTCGTCGGCGGGTACGTAGATTGCCTGCATCGACGTGATCGAGTGGCCACGGGTCGAAGTGATGCGCTCTTGCAGCACACCCATCTCGTCAGCGAGGTTGGGCTGGTAACCGACGGCGGAAGGCATCCGTCCGAGCAACGTGGACACCTCAGAGCCCGCCTGGGTGAAGCGGAAGATGTTGTCGATGAAGAGCAACACGTCCTGGTTCTGCACGTCGCGGAAGTACTCAGCCATCGTGAGTGCTGAAAGCGCGACCCGGAGACGGGTGCCCGGTGGCTCGTCCATCTGACCGAAGACCAGGGCTGTTTGGCCGATGACGTCTGACTCAGTCATCTCTTCGATGAGATCGTTGCCCTCACGGGTGCGCTCACCGACCCCGGCGAACACCGAGACCCCGTTGTGGTCCCGGGCCACCCGGGCGATCATCTCTTGGATCAGCACGGTCTTGCCGACTCCAGCGCCACCGAAGAGGCCGATCTTGCCGCCCTGGACGTAGGGCGTGAGCAGGTCGATGACCTTGATGCCCGTGTGGAACATCTCGGTCTTGGGCTCGAGCGCGTCGAACGAGGGCGCCTTGCGGTGGATGGGCCAACGCTCGTTGACGTCAAGGCGCTCGCCCTCCTTCAGGTTGAGGCACTCGCCGATCGTGTTGAAGACGTGTCCCTTGGTGACATCACCCACAGGGACGCTGATGGCCTCGCCCGTGTCACGCACCGCTGCCCCACGGACCAGTCCGTCGGTCGACTGCATGGAGATCGCCCGAACCATGCCGTCACCGATGTGCAGGGCGACCTCCAGGGTCAACGTCTTGGACTCGCCGCCGAGCTCGAGGTCGACTTTGAGCGCGCTGTACATGTTGGGCATCGAGTCGCTGGCGAATTCCACGTCGACGACGGGGCCGGTGACCCGTGCGATCCGGCCAATGGCGCCGTCTCTTTGCTCGGTGCTGTCTTCGCTGATGGTGGCAGTCATGTCTCACTCACTCCCGGCGTTCGCGTCGGCGAGGGCGTTGACGCCCCCGACGATCTCGCTGATCTCTTGGGTAATGCCAGCCTGGCGAGCCTGGTTGGCGGTCTGGGTGTACTTCTTGATCAATTCCTCGGCATTGTCGGTCGCCGACTTCATCGCTCGTTGGCGCGCCGCTAGCTCCGATGCTGACGCCTGCAGCAAACAGAAGTAGATCCTGCTCTGCACATAGCGAGGCAGCAACGCGTCCAGCACGTCGGCGGCCGAGGGTTCGAACTCGTAGAGCGGCAGCACGTCGGCTGCCTCAGGCCTCGCCTCTCCCTCGACCACCTCGAGCGGCAGCAGTCGTACCGCTGTGGGCTCCTGGACGAGCATCGACTTGAAGCGGGTGTAGACGACGTGCACCTCGTCGACCGAAGTCTGCTCACCGTCGCTGATGAACGCCGCGATCAGGGCGTCGGCGATCTCTCGGGCCGCATCGTAGGTCGGTGAGTCCGAGAAACCCGTCCAACTCTCGACGAGAGGCCGCTGCCGGAAGGTGTAATAGCCGACGCCCTTGCGCCCAGCGGCATACAGGTCGACCTCTTTGCCCTCGCCTCGCAGCTTCTCGCGCAGCCGCTCGCCCTCCTTGATGACGCTCGAGGAGTAGGCACCAGCGAGTCCGCGATCGCTCGTCACGATGAGCACGGCCGCCCGCTCGGAGCTTTCGGGCTCCGTCGTCAGCGGATGGTCGACGTTGGAGTACGTCGCGACGGCCGAGACGGCGCGTGTCAGCTCACGGGCGTAGGGCGCGGCGGCCTGAGCTCGCTGTTGGGCCTTGATGATGCGGGACGCAGCGATGAGCTCCATGGCGCGCGTGATCTTCTTCGTGGCCTGGACGGATTTGATCCGACCTCGCAACTCACGCAGCGAGACAGCCATGCGTCAGCCTCGTCTCTGCTTGACGATCTGCTCTTGTTCTACGTCCTCGTCCTCGAGAGCCTCGAAGTCCTCGCGGCCGGCCTTGAGCGACTTGCCTTCGCTCGTCTCGAACTGGTCAAGGAAGGAGTCGAAAGCGCTCTGCAAGGACTGCGCCGTGTCGTCGGAGAAGTCGTGTGTCTCACGGATCGCATCCATCGCGCCACTGTTCTCACGGCGGAGGTAGTCGAGCAACTCCCGCTCGAACCGCAGCACGTCCTCGACGGGGACGTTGTCGAGCTTGCCGGTGGTGCCGGCCCAGATCGCGACCGTCTGCTCCTCGACCGGATAGGGCGAGTACTGCGGCTGCTTGAGCAGCTCCATCAGTCGGCTGCCGCGGTCGAGTTGTTGGCGCGACGCGGCATCAAGGTCGGATGCGAACATGGCAAACGCCTCCATGGCGCGATATTGCGCGAGGTCGACCTTGAGCGAACCCGTGACCTTCTTCATCGACTTGACCATTGCCGCGCCACCGACACGTGACACCGAGACACCGACGTCGATCGCCGGGCGCTGGTTGGCGTTGAAGAGGTCGGACTGCAAGAAGATCTGGCCGTCGGTGATGGAGATGACATTGGTCGGGATGTATGCCGAGACGTCGTTGGCCTTGGTCTCGATGATGGGCAGACCAGTCATCGAGCCAGCGCCCATCTCGTCAGACAGTTTGGCGCAACGCTCGAGGAGGCGGCTATGCAGGTAGAACACGTCACCTGGGTAGGCCTCACGGCCGGGCGGGCGTCGCAGCAGCAATGACACCGCACGGTAGGCCTCGGCCTGCTTGGTCAGGTCGTCGAAGACGATGAGAACATGCTTGCCCTCATACATCCAGTGCTGGCCGATGGCCGAGCCGGTGTAGGGGGCAAGGTATTTGAAGCCTGCGGAGTCAGAAGCCGGTGCCGCCACGATGGTGGTGTAGGCGAGTGCGCCGGCCTCCTCGAGGGCTCCGCGCACGGCGGCGATGGTGGAACCCTTCTGACCGATGGCGACATAGATGCAGCGCACCTGCTGCACTGGGTCGCCGGAATCCCACGCCTGCTTCTGGTTGAGGATGGTGTCAATAGCCACCGCGCTCTTCCCGGTCTGTCGGTCTCCGATGATCAGCTGCCGCTGGCCGCGACCAATGGGCGTCAGCGCGTCGATGGCCTTGATGCCGGTTTGCATCGGCTCGTGCACGCTCTTGCGCTGCACGACGGATGCGGCTTGCGTCTCCAGAGCGCGGCGTCCCGAGGTCTCGACCTCGCCAAGCCCGTCAATGGGGTTGCCTAGCGGGTCGACAACGCGGCCAAGGTAGCCATCGCCCACGGGCACGGACAGCACCTCGCCAGTACGGCGAACATCTTGTCCCTCTTCGATACCGGAGAAGTCACCCAAGACGACGACACCGATCTCACGGGTGTCGAGGTTTAAGGCGATACCGAGCGTGCCGTCTTCGAACTTCAACAGCTCGTTGGCCATGGCCGAGGGAAGGCCCTGAACACGGGCGATGCCGTCACCGGCTTCGGCGACCGTGCCGATTTCCTCGCGGCTTGCGGTCTCCGGCTGATAGTCGGAGACGAATCGCTGCAGCGCATCCCGGATCTCGTCCGGGCGGATTGTTAACTCCGCCATGGCATTTCCTACCTGCTCTCTGTTAGCTCTGGTGATACTGGTGTCGATCGTGCGTCTTGTCGAGTTATTAGCTAGCCAGCCATCCGACGTCGAGCATCATCAAGTCGTCCGGCCACGGTGCCGTCGATGACATCGTCACCCAGCTCGACCTTGATGCCGCCCAACACTGTCGGGTCCACCACGACGTTGAGGTGGATGTCGCGTCCATACTGCCTGCTGAGAGCATCACCGAGCCGGGCGCGCTCTTGCTCGTTGAGCTCGATAGCGGTGCGCACCAGCGCAATCAGGCGCTGCTGACGCTCGGCCGCGAGTTCCTGGGAGTCCTCGATGGCAGTCGCGAACGACCGGCCACGGCTTCCGACAGCTTGAACAGCCAGGCGAACCGCGGGGCGCGAGGCTTTGCCTTCGAGAAGTGTCGAGACCAGCGCCTGCCGATGCTCGAGGGGCATCTGCTGGTTGGTGAGGGCGTCGCGAAGCCGTGGGTCGCCCGCCACTACTCGGCCGAACCTGAACAGCTCGTCCTCGAGTTCGCTGAGCTCGCCCGCCCGCTCAGCCGAGATGACCAGAGCCAATGCGCCCAGCTGCTCCAGCCCGTGCACGAAGTCCGATGCCGATGACCACCGTGCTCCCGCCGCCGTGGCGAGCACCTCCACTGTCGGCTCTGAGACCTTGCCACTCAAGACTGCTCGCGCCAAGCCGCTCTTGGCAGCCGTGGACGCCGACGGGTCGGTCATCGCGCGCCGCAGAGAGGCCTCACGGCTGATCAGATCAGCTATGGCGAAGAGCTCCGCGCCCAGTTGTTCGGCATCACAGTCCGCGGCCAACGACTCCAGTCGCTTCGTCGAGTCCGCCATACCTTCGGCTGAGACGCCACGCATCAGGAGCTCTGTCCGACCGGCTGATCCTCGAGCTCGGCGAGGAAGCGCTCAACGGTGCGACGTTGGCGCGCCTCATCCTCGAGTGACTCACCCACGATGCGACCCGCCAGTCCGGTGGCAAGGGTGCCTACCTCGGTCTTGAGCTGGCTGAGCACCTGCTGTTTCTCTGCCTCGATCTGTGCATGCGCGTTGGCCGTGATCCTGGCTGATTCAGCTTGGGCCTGCTCGCGCATCTCTACGACGATCTGCGCACCTTGCTCCCGCGCATCCTCGCGGATCCGGGCCGCCTCATGGCGGGCCTCGGAGAGCTGCTTGTTGAGCTCAGCCAACTGAGCGTCGGCTTCGGACTGCTTGCGCTCGGCTTCGGCCAGACCGCCTTCGATCGCCTGGGTCCGCGCCGCGAACGCCCTTTCGAAGTTCGGCATGACGAACCTCGCGATCAGGTAGACCAAGATCAAAAAGACGACGAGCGCCAAGACGATCTCTGCCAGGTGCGGCAAGAGAGGGTTTGGCTCTCCCTCCGCTGCTAAGAAGCGAAGACTCATCTGCGACTCCTTCTGAAGTCAGTTCGGATGGCGATTCGAGCTCAGGTCAGTTCAGGACGAACGCGAGAGCGATACCGATGATCGCGAGCGCCTCGGCGAGCGCGAAGCCCAAGATAGCGATGCTCTGCAGGGTGCCGCGAGCTTCGGGCTGGCGCGCGACGCCGTTGATGTAGGCAGCGAAGATCAGACCGATACCGACACCGGGTCCAATGGCCGCGAGGCCATATCCGACCATGTTCAACGAACCATTCAAAGTACCTTCCACGGCTACTTTCCTTTCGGGAGGTTGTTCCGACTCAGTGTTCCTCGGCGAGGGCGCCGGAGATATACATGGCAGTGAGAAGTGTGAAGACATATGCCTGCAGGAACTGCACCAACAACTCCAAGAAGCTGATCGCGATGGCCATCAGAAAGGCCAACACTCCGACTGGGGTGTATGCAGCTTTGCCGGCCTCGAAGACGAGATACTCCGCACCGAGGGTGAAGAGGATCAGCAAGAGGTGCCCTGCGAACATGTTGGCGAACAGTCGCAGCGCCAACGTGGCCGGGCGCACGATCACTGTGGAGAAGAACTCCAACGGGATGATCAGCAGCAAGATCGGACCGCCGATGCCGCCAGGGACCGTGACGTGCTTGAGGTAGCCGAAGAGACCGTGCTTCCAGATCCCGACGCCGTTGTAAAGCACCCACACCAGTCCAGCCAGGGCGTAGGCGAAGCTGACTCTCGAGAAGCTGGGGAACTGGATGAACGGGACGATCCCGAAGACGTTGTTGATCAAGATGAAGAAGAACAGCGCCACCAGCAGCGGCACGAACCTGATGAAGTCAGAGGAGCCGATGATGTCGCGGGCGATCCCGTTGCGCACGAAGCTATAGGCCTCTTCGCCGGCGTACTGCGCCTTGGACGGCACCATCGCCATCTTGCGCGAGGTGACCAGGAAGAAACCGAACACCAGGACCGCCGCCAACACCAACAGCAGGGCGGGCTTGGTGAACAACAGGCTGTCGCCGAAGACCGCCGGAAGCTCGAAATCCCCAGGACCGGGTGGGGTGAAGCCTTCAGCGACGAGGACTTGGTCGGCGGCGCTCACTGGCTTTCCTCTCTTGATGCCACGCCTGACAGCAGGGCGGGCAAGGAGTGCGGCGACGGATGTTTCATGCAGCGTTCAGATAGAGCTTGAAGAGGAGATATATCGCCAGACCAATTCCGAACAAGAGCCCGACGGGGAACAAGAACGAGGTCTCCAGCCACCGATCGAGCAGCCAACCCACTCCTCCGTAGAAGGCTGCGCCTCCGATCGGATACCCGAATGCCACCCAGGGGTCTCCCGACGGTCGCGGCTGGGGAGGTTCGCTCATGTCGCACCGGACAATAGCAGCCTCGCGATTCGGTTGGCATAGCGCTCACCGCGCGCCCGGCTCGAGGTCGTAGAGCGGCGTCCGCTCACGCCGCGACGCCAAGACAAGACCGGTCGTCCACACCAGTGTGCAGGCGATGACGGTGACGCCGATCGCGGTGGTGGAAAAGTGCGTCTCCCACGAAGGGTTGCGCTGGAAACCGGCGAAAAGAGCGAGGAGCGCCACCACTTGGAGGCAGTAGGTGAGAAGGGCGATGACGAGGTAGACACCGGCGTCGGTGACACGCATGACCTCGAGAACGAAACGGCCCAGGCAGAAGAAACCGATAACCAAGACTGCGCCCAACCCCGCACCGGCAAGGCCGGCTGAGCCGTCCACGAAGAGGAAGAAGAGGCCGCAGACCGCTCCGCCGACAAGGCTCGGAACCAAGGACGCGCGGACCAGCAACGCCAGCGGCGATCCGGGGGTTGCGGTTCTCGCGGTCGTCATAACGGCGGCCGTCCTTGGACAACAGGGGCTTCGCTGAACCGGTGTTCAGCAGAGCTGGGCAAGGCTTACGTCGTGCTCGGAGAATGACATTTCTCGCTTGTGAATCTCTTGCTTGTGAAAATTAGCACAAACTCCGTCCGCAGCGCCAATCGAGGCGCCGTCATACCTCGTCGGCGTTGATGATGCCTCGGTGGCCGGGCACGCCGAAGGTGAGTAGCAGCGCCACGGCGGCCATCGCGGCCACCCCGAGCGCCGACCACCATCCCGAGACGAGGCTGATCACAACCACGCCGAAGGCGATCAGGCCGGTCCACAGATACATCACCAGCACGGCTCGCCGCTGGGAGTGCCCGATCTCGAGCAGGCGGTGATGAAGGTGCTCACGATCGGGTGCGAACGGCGATCGACCGGCTCGGGTACGTCGAAAGACCGCCATCACCAGATCCAGGAACGGGACCAGGAGCACCGCGACGGGCAGGATCAACGGCAGCAGTGTGGGCAGGAAGCTGGCATCGGCACCGATGCCTCGGTCAAGCGTGCCGGCCGAGAACTGGCTGGTCAGGCTGATGACCGAACCCGCCAGCATGAACCCGATCAGCAGCGCCCCCGAGTCGCCCATGAACATGCGGGCGGGAAAGAAGTTGTGCGGCAGGAAGCCAAAGCACACGCCGGCCAAAGCAGCTGTCAGCATCGTCGCGGTTGTCGCCTTGTCGGCTTGGTTGAAGACGACCAGGGCTACGGAGAAGAGGAAGAAGGCAACCGCGCCGATACCTACCACCCCAGCCGCCAAGCCGTCGAGGCCATCGACAAAGTTGACCGCGTTGACAGACATGACGATGAAGAAGACGGTGACCAACGTCGCCTCGGAGCCGCCCAGCGAAAAGAGTCCGAGTGCCTCGTCACCTGGCAATGGGAGGTAGAGCTGGACGCCTTGGACCACCACCACGCCAGCCGCCAGCATCTCGCCGGCGAGTTTCGTCAGCGCGTCCAGTTCGAACACGTCGTCGACAGCGCCCAACAGACAGATGAGCGCGCCGCCGAGCAGCACGGCGAGCGCATCGCCGAAGATGAGGCCGCGCTCAGGTGAGTTGTTGAGAAAGGGCAGCTGAGTGGCGACGAGATACGCGGCCGCGAGGCCACCCATCATCGCCACCCCTCCGAAGTAAGGGATGGGAACCTCGTGCACGTCTCGGTCGCGTACCTGAGCGAACGCACCGAACCGCATGGCGATCTCCCGTGCCGGCACCGCCAACACATACGTGACCGCCAGCGCCGTGAGGAAGATGAGCAGATACTCGTACATCAGCCCTCAGCCGAACCGACGCTCGGGACGACCTCGTGCAGCTGCTCGAGGCTTACGACGCCTTCCCGCACGACGACCAGCGTTTCGCCGGTGGCGTCGATGATGGTCGACGGCTCGGGGCCGGGTGTCGGACCTGCGTCGAGGTACACATCGATCGCCTCGCCGAGCATGTCGAGTGCTGAGTCGATGGTGGTCGCCGGCGCCTGACCGGTCATATTGGCACTGCTGACCGCCAGCGGACCGCTCTCGCCGAGCAGGTCGAGAGCGTCCGCCTGGTTGGGGATGCGCAGGGCGACGGTTCCTCTGCTGTCCCCCAAATCCCACCGGAGACTCGGTTGTTGGCGGCAGATCACCGTCAGACCGCCCGGCCAGAAAGCCTCCGCGAGCTCACGTGTCTCAGGGCTGACGTTGATAGCCAGGGCGCGCAAGGTGTCGAGGCTGCCGATCAGCACTGGCGTCGGCAGGCTGCGGCTTCGCCCCTTCGTCCGCAGCAGCCGTCGTACACCCGCGGGATCGAAGGCGTCTGCCGCCAGGCCGTAGACCGTGTCCGTGGGCATCACCACGAGCCCGCTTCGGGCGAAAGCCGACTGCGCCTCCGCGAAGCCGGCAGCCCGCTCGGCAGGATCGCTGCAGGAGTAGACATCCATCACGAGGACATCGTGCCAGCCGGGATTGCGGTGCGGGGAGCACGGCGCGCGGTGACGAAGCGAGGGCGCCCCGCGAGGTCGTCGTGGGCGCGAATGGAAGTCCAATGACCCGTTGCCGCGTAAACGGCAGGCGCGACCTCTCCCTGCACGTCGGCATGCTCACAGACGACCAGACCACCCGCGACGAGCAGGCGAGCGGCCACATCAGCCACGACTGCGATCATCTCGAGCCCGTCGACTCCTGACCACAGGGCCAGCGGCGGCTCGAAGTCACGCGCCTCGGCCTCCACCGATTCATAGGCCCCGAGCGGGATGTACGGCGGATTGGCCGCGACAACATGCACCGTGCCAGCGAGGTCGTCGACCGCCTCGGCGATGTCACCCTGCCTCAGCTCGATACCCGAGCCGGTCGCGTTGCGCACGGCATATGCAAAAGCATCCTCCGAGAGTTCGACACCAACCACTCGGGCCACA
>JACCXO010000038.1 GCA_013696975.1 Nocardioidaceae bacterium
GTGGAACACCTTGGGACCCGACGGCACCAAGTGGGATGAGTATCCCTTCATCTTCTTGACGCTCATGCTGAGCCTGCAGGCGTCGTACTCGGCGCCGCTGATCTTGCTCGCGGCCAACCGGCAGGAGGCCCGAGACCGCGTCAACCTCGAGCAGGACCGGGAGGCGAATGCGCGCGCTCACGCCGACATGGAGTTTCTCGCCCGCGAGATGGCGGCGCTGAGGATGGCGATCGGCGAGGTCACCACGCGGGACTTTGTGCGATCCGAGCTGCGTTCGCTGCTGGCCGAGCTCGAAGAACGCGCCCAGACAGACGAGTCGGAGCCGGATGTGGCTGATGACCCATCGACCGTGACCCGTGGCCACGGGCCGAGGACGTAGCCTGGAGGCGTGACCTCTCTCCTGCTCGAGCCGGTTCAGGCTGCCCTCGCGACCGTCAACGATCCCGAGATCAGGCGCCCCATCACCGAACTCGGCATGGTGAGCAACGTCGATATCGGCGGTGACGGCCTCGTCGGCGTGACGATCCTGCTGACTGTCTCCGGGTGTCCGATGAAAGACACCTTGACGCGAGATGTCACCGCCGCGGTCAGCTCAGTCGCAGGGGTCACTTCCGTCAGCGTGATCCTCGACGTGATGTCTACCGAGCAGCGCCAACAGCTCCAGCAGACGCTACGCGGAGGGCAGGTCTCCAAAGAAGTCCCGTTCGCCCGCTCAGACTCGCTGACCAAGGTGCTGGCCATCGCATCCGGCAAAGGTGGTGTCGGCAAGTCGTCTGTGACGGTGAATCTGGCGCTGGCGATGGCCAAGACCGGTCGCAAGGTCGGCATCCTCGACGCGGACGTCTATGGCCACTCGATCCCCGCGATGCTTGGTGTCGCCGACGAACGCCCCACCCAGGTCGAGGACATGATCATGCCGGTGCCGACGCTGGGCCTGAGTGTGATCAGCATTGGAATGCTCAAGCCTCGGCGCGACCAGGTGGTGGCCTGGCGAGGGCCGATGCTCGATCGTGCTCTCGTGCAGATGCTGACCGATGTCTACTGGGGCGACCTGGACGTGCTGCTTCTCGACCTACCGCCCGGCACCGGCGACATGGCTATCTCGCTGGGCCAGCACCTGCCCAACTCGGAGGTTGTCGTGGTCACGACCCCGCAGGCCGCTGCCGCTGAGGTGGCCGAGCGAGCGGGCACGATGGCGTCGATGATGCACCAGCGCGTCGTGGGCGTGATCGAGAACATGAGCTATCTGGTCTGCCCGCACTGCGGACCTGACCATCAGATCGATGTCTTCGGCACAGGTGGCGGCGAGACGGTGGCCAAGACCTTGACGACACGATTCGGGTATGACGTCCCGGTGCTAGGGCAAATCCCCCTCGACCTGAGGCTCCGCGCTGGTGGCGACTCCGGTCGTCCCATTGTGCTCGACGGGTTGGACACTCCGGCTGCTGAGGCGCTCACCGCAGTGGCCGATGGCTTGATGTCCAAGGGCCGTGGGCTCGCAGGGTTGCAGCTGGGTCTCTCCCCTGCGGGTCGCTGAACTCGCCAAGCGAAAGGCCGCCCTGGAGTTCGGGGCGGGTGGTGCTCCAGAGTGTGTCAGGCTTGAGCCGTGTTCGAGGGAATCGGCTGGGGCGAGATCTTGATGCTCCTTGTGGCCGCGATCTTCATCTTCGGACCAGACCGCCTGCCTGAGGTGGCTCGCCAGGCTGGCAAGATGCTGCGCACGGCGCGCCAGATGGCCAGCAACGCGCGTTCGCAGCTCGCAGACGAGCTCGGACCTGAGTTCGGCGATATGGATCTGCGTGATTTCAGCCCTAAGGCGCTGGTGCAAAAGCATCTGCTCGACGACCTCGACGATGAGACGCCGCAACGTGCGGGTCACCGGCCCTTGGGCAAGGACGAGCCAGCTCCCTACGACATCGAGGCCACCTGATCCACTTTTTTGGCGCCTACCCACCGACCCACGATGGTGCCGCGAGCTGCTGACAGCCATGAAGGAAGGCAGTCGCGCTGGCTAGGGGGAGCGCCGCCACGTTGTAGGCGAAAGCCTCATGGCTGTCTCCTCGTGAGATTCTTGCGTGTTCCTTTTTCTGCGGTCCTGGCTCGGCTCCATACCAGAAAGTACTATTACAGGGTAGGGGTATGATGTGGGTATCTCGCGGCCGTGGCAGAGCTGCCCGCCATTACGGCCAATGTCGCAGATCCAAGTCCGCACACTCATAGTCACTTTCATTTACGACGAAAGGTTCCACCATGCGACGACGTACTCAACGACGCTTGGGCGCATTCGTTCTCGTCCCGCTCTTGGCTCTTGTCGCCGCCTGTGGTGGCGACGACCCATCCGCCGGCTCATCTGCTGGCGACACGCATAACGACTCGGACGTTTCCTTTGCCAGCGACATGATCGCTCACCACGCCCAAGCCATCGAGATGGCCGAGATGGCGCCGAGCCAAGCGCAAGACCCCGGAGTGGTCGATCTGGCCAACCAGATATCGGACGCTCAGCAGCCCGAGATCGACACGATGAGCAGCTGGCTCGAAGCATGGGGCGAACCCGTTCCCGACACCGGCATGGGCTCGATGAGCGGCATGGACCACGGTGAGATGGCCGAGATGATGACCCCTGAGGACATGCAACGCCTGACCGACGCGTCCGGGAAAGAGTTCGACCGGTTGTGGCTCGAGATGATGATGGAGCACCACAAAGGTGCTATTGACATGTCCGAGACAGAGTTGCAGGACGGTGAGAACGCCGATGCCAAGGAGCTAGCGCAGACCATCATCGACTCTCAGGAGGCGGAGATCTCCACCATGCAAGAAATGCTCAGCGGCAGCGGCGGTTAAGCAGTTCGCCGCACGTAGTTCTACGGATGGTGAGCGAACTCGTGGTCACGGTGGCCCGCTGGCTCCAGCTGGAAGGTGCAGTGCTGGACGTCGAAGTGGCCCTTGAGGCACTCACACAGCCGATCGAGGATGCGGCCGCCGTCATCTTCGGACAAAGATGCCTCATTGTCACTATGTGCGCCGAGAGGACTGGCACCCCGCTGGTGATGGTCCAGGCGTGCAGGTCATGCACGTCCGTCACCCCAGGAATACCCCGGATGTGGTCGCGGACCTCGGCTAAGTCGACGTTCTTGGGCGTCGACTCCAGCAGTACGTCAACCGCCTCTCGCAGCAGTCCCCATGTCCGGGGGAGGATCATCAGCCCGGTAACAGCCGATGCGATGGCGTCAGCCTCGGTGAACCCGGTGGCCCAGATCACCACGCCGGAAACGATCACCGCCGCTGATCCCAACAAGTCGCCTAGCACCTCCAGGTAGGCACCCCTGACATTGAGGGAGTCGGATTGGCCACCCCGCAACAGCAAAAGCGAGCCAGTATTGGCGACCAACCCCACCACAGCAACAGCAAGCATGAGTCCAGATGACACCTCAGGCGGATCGGTGAGTCTCCTCGCTGCTTCGACCTAGACATAAGCGGCAACGCCGAAAAACAGCAGAGCGTTGACCACGGCGGCGAGGATCTCCGAACGCTGATAGCCAAAGGTCCGCTCCGGGGTGGCCGGTTTCGCGGCGAGCGTCACGGGCAGCAACGCGAGTCCTACACCAGCGGCATCGGTCAGCATGTGCCCGGCGTCAGCCAGCAGAGCCAAGGAACCGGAGACAAGTCCGCCAACCACCTCCACCACGAAGAGCGTGATCGCGAGGACCGCGAAGTCGGTTGCGATGCTGGCCGGTCGCCGTTCCGTGTGAGTGGCCGCCGCCCATCAGCGCCCTACCTTGACCGCGACGGTCGTTGCGCTCACTGCTACCCCGGCGCTTGCCCGAAACGGGGGCACAACACGACCGAGTCACCGGTGGCAGCGAGCAGCCGCTCAGCGGAACTCAGCCGATCCAACACCCCCGGTCGAGCCAGCGAGAACACCGATGCACGCCAGGTGCGTGGACACGGTCATACGTCGATGTTAGCGTCACACTCCGGCTACAGCCTGCGGCTGCGGGCGGCCCCTACCGCTGCCCTCGCGGCGGCGACAGTAGCCGAGGCGATGGCAAGGACCATTCCGAGGAGTCGGTGGTCGTGCTTGCGCCAGCCGTCATCGATGGCATTCGTCTGTGGACTGGGGGCGAAGACATTGCCGTCGTGTGCCGCCTCAGGAACGTTTCGAAGTGCGCCGCCCTCGACGATGGGTCCCACCAACCGGTCGTAGATGCGGGGGGCGAGCCGATGCGCCCAGGCACCGAGGTGGTGCGCCCGTCCCACCACGATCTCAGCCTTCGGGTGGT
>JACCXO010000092.1 GCA_013696975.1 Nocardioidaceae bacterium
GTTACCGTCGGGGGGCGCTGGGACCGACTTCTGCATCGAGAGGTCGCCACCACGGCACTCGTGGCATGCCACATAGGTCGACGTCAGCGTCTTAGGGTCTGATGCATGCGGAGCTCTGGCTGGGTGACATGGCGCTCAGCCTGGACGCAGGCGCTTTACGGCCCGAGCGGGTTCTATCGCACAGAGCAGCCGCACGAACACTTCCGAACCTCAGCGCACGTGTCGCCCGTGTTCGCGATGGCGATTGTCTCGCTCGTACGACGACTCGGCCTCGGGGCCGTCACCGACTACGGCGCCGGCTCCGGTGAACTGCTCGGCCAGATCGAGGCCTCAGCTCCCGACCTGCACCTCAACGGCATCGAGCTCCGTGGCCGCCCGGCCGCTCTCCCGCCCTCTATTAACTGGTCACTCCCCACCGACACGGGTTCTCGCAGCGGGCGGCCGTCGTTGCTGATCGCCAACGAGTTGCTGGACAACATTCCCTGCGATGTCGTAGAGCGCGATCCGCACGATGTCTTGCGACTCGTGGAGATCGAGCCATCCACTGGCAAGCAGCGTCTCGGCGAACCAGCCTGCGCCGACGTGATGAGCTGGATCGAGGAGTGGTGGCCATGTGAGCGCGTCGGCCAACGAGCCGAGGTGGGTCTGTCCCGAGATGAGTTGTGGGCCGACATCTGCTCTCGACCGGACTTCGAACTGTGCATCGCTGTGGACTTTGGCCACCTCCGAGAGAGCCGGCCGGGCTGGACCACCTTGTCGTCATACCGGCGCGGACGATCGGCTGAGGTCACGCTCGACGGGCGGCACGACGTGACGGCCCACGTCGCGTTCGACTCAGTGGCGGCCCGAGTGAGTGGGCGCCTGTGGACGCAGCGAGACATGCTGCGCCAGCTGGGCGTCGACGCCCGACGACCGCCCCTGGCTCAGGCCTCAGAGGAGCCGGCGGCCTATGTGCGAGCGTTGGCTCGCGCCACGCAGGCAGCGGAGCTCACGGCCATTCCCGGCCTTGGCTCGTTCTTCTGGTTGCTCTCCTCGTACCGCCAGTCGCTGCCTGCATCGTGACTCGCGCCGCGGCTCGACCCTGACATGGGAGAGTGAGCCACGTGAGTGAGCCACCCAACCACGAGACAGCCGGCAGTGGAAAGGTTCAGCGCATCGTCGGACTGGGCGCCGGCGCCGCGGGCTTCGCTGGTCATGAACGCGGCGGCACCGGAAGTGCCAGCGAGATTGCCACCGAGGACATGATCCTCAACATCGGACCTCAACACCCGGCGACGCACGGCGTGCTCAGGCTCAAGCTCACCCTCGACGGTGAGCGCATCGTCGCCTGCGAGCCGATCGTGGGCTACATGCATCGCGGAGTCGAGAAGCTCTTCGAGGTGCGCGACTACCGACAGATCATCGTGCTCGCGAACCGTCATGACTGGCTCTCCGCCTTCTCCTCCGAGCTCGGCGTCGTGCTGGCCGTCGAGCGGATGCTCGGCATGGAGGTCCCTGTCCGGGCGACGTGGACCCGCATGCTGCTGGCCGAGCTCAACCGGGTGCTCAACCACCTCATGTTCCTCGGGTCGTATCCGCTCGAGATCGGCGCCATCACACCGATCTTCTACGCCTTCCGCGAGCGCGAGACGATCCAGGAGGTGATGGAGGAGATATCCGGCGGCCGCATGCACTACATGTTCAACCGGGTCGGTGGGCTCAAAGAGGACCTCCCCGCCGGCTGGCTCAACCGGGTCGCTGCCGCTGTCACGGCAGTCCGCTCCCGACTGCCGCAGATCGAGGACCTGATCTTCGGCAACGAGATCTTCCAGGCTCGCACTCGCGGCGTGGGCGTGCTCTCGGCCGAAGCGATCGCGCAGTACGGCGTCTCCGGGCCCATCGCTCGGGCGTCCGGCGTCGACTTCGACCTGAGGCGCGACGACCCCTACCTGGCGTATGACGAGCTGACCGCGTCAGGCGCACTCACCGTCTCGACCAGAACTGCTGGGGACTGCTACGCCCGCTTCGGGTTGTTGCTCGACCAGGTCAAAGTCTCGCTCGACCTTGCAGAGGCTTGCGTCGACAGGATTGCCGCCCTGCCGCAAGGTCCGATCAACGTCCGGCTGCCCAAGATCCTCAAGGCACCGGAGGGCCATACCTATGCCTGGACCGAGAACCCGCTCGGCATCAACGGCTACTACCTCGTCTCGAGGGGCGAGAAAACACCCTGGCGGCTCAAACTCCGTTCGGCTTCGTTCAACAACATCGCCGTCCTGCCCACCATGTTGAACGGCTGCGTCGTGGCCGACATGGTCGCCATCTTGGGCTCGATGTTCTTCGTGGTCGGCGACGTCGACAAATAACTCCCGACCTCGTCTACGGCGAGGCTCAGATGAGGCCCTTGTCCTCGAGGTAGGTCTGAGCCACCTCGCTGGCCTCCATCCGCTCCACATCCACCTGCGCGTTGAGCTGACCAAGATCCTCGGTGGTCAAGGTGGCCGAAAGTTCGTTGAGCACCTCTTCGACGTCGGGGTTGTCGGACAGGAACTCGGTGTTGACGGCTGGGACGAGGTTCTGGGCTGGCTGGATGCCCTGATCGTCTTCGAGCAGTACAAGCTCTTGAGCCTCCAGGGTTCCATCGGTTGTGCCGGTCTGGCCGACCTCGACCTCGCCGCTGATGACAGCGTCCTTGGTCTGGGCTGACCCGTATCCGAGCGGCACGACCTCGGTGATGTCGATCCCATAGACCTCCTTGAGACCCTTTTCGCAGTCGTCGCGCCCCACACAGTCGGGTGCTGCAGCGAGCTTGACGGGTCCCACCTCGGCGAGGTCTGACAGCGTGGACACCGAGTTCTCCTCGGCGAAGTCCTGGGTCACGAAGAACGCGTTTTGCGACGTTGCCCCTGACGGCTCCAGCATGGTGATTCCAGCCGCGTCGGCCAGTGGCTTGAGCGCCTCGAGCGAGGCGGCGGCGTCATTGCTCGTGATGGGCTCGGCGTCCTCGCCGTTCTCGAGCGTGTTGAGGTAGTCCGCCATACCAGCGAGATAGTCGGGTACGACGTCGACCTTTCCATCGCTCATCTGCTGGACATAGACGTCCCGCGTCTCGACCAGCTTCGTCGTGACGTCGTAGCCGGCGCCATCAAGGACCTGCTCGTACATCTCGGCCATCACCACTGCCTCTGTGAAGCTCTGGCCGGATATGGTCAGGGCGCCTTTTTCCTCGGTGCCATCGCTGGTCTCGGTGCCATCGCTGGTTGGGTCGTTCTCGCTGCTCGCGCCAGCATCGCTGTCTGGGCTGGGTTCTTCTTCGAGCGGGTCTCCCCCGCAAGCAGTCAGGGTGAGTAATGCTGCGGCGCTCAAGGCAACCGTGAGTCGACCAAACATCATGAGGTGTACCACCTTCTGTGTCCCGCGGCTGACCGCGCGTGTCCGATGGGCACCTCCAGGCACCCGAGTACCTACTCAAGTGCCCTGCGGGCGAGGTTTCAACCTCCAGACCCGTTCCGTTGCAGTTCCGTTGTCATTGCCTCGCGACCCGCAGCGGGTCGAGGCGTCTCTCGACCAGGACAGCCAGCCCCTCCAGGAGAAGCGCTCCCAGTGCCACCAGGATCGCTCCAGCCACAACCTCCGACGTCCTCTCGTTGGCGAAGCCGCGGGTGATGATGCGCCCCAGCCCTGGTCCCGCCACCAATGCGGCGATGGTTGCAGTCGCCCACACCTGCACCAACGCGAGCCGGACGCCCGCCACGATGACGGGCATCGCCAAGGGCAGCTCGATCTGGCGGAACATGCCCACACCACTCATGCCCATGCCTCGGGATGCTTCGACGATGTCTTGATCAACCTCCCGGATGCCGACATACGCGTTGGTGATGATGGGGGGCAGCGCGAAGAGCACGAGCGCGATCAGGGTGGCCAGACCGGCCCGGCCATAGGGGCCGAACTGCTCCGAGCCAATGGGATCGCTCAACGCCAGCACAAGAAGGACCGCGAAGACGGGAACAGCCCGTCCGACATTCGACAGGTTGATTGCCAAGAAACCGCCTTTGCCGGTGTGACCTGCCCACAATGCCAACGGGAGCCCAAGGATCACGGCAATTCCCAATGCAGTGACGGTCAACAGCAGCTGCTGTACCAAGAAGACGCCGATGCCCTGGCTGCCTGACCAGTTGGCGCCGTCGAAGAGGTAGTCGAACGCGTCGACCATCATCGTCATACGGAGGCTCCTGTCCTCGTCCAGGGCGTGACCATGCGCTGGACGACCACGAGTAGCAGGTCGAGCACGATCGCCAGGAGCACGCACAAGACGCTGGCGGCGAGGATCTGAGCTTTGAACTGGTTGCCGACCGCCTGCAGGAGCAGGTTGCCGAGTCCCCCGTAGGACACGATCGAGCCTACGGTGACCAACGCCACGGTGGACACCGTCGCCACCCGGAGGCCGGCCATGATCACCGGCAATGCGAGCGGGAGCTCGATCGTGAACAGGAGCCGGCTCATGCCGTACCCGTTGCCCACGGCCGACTCACGCACATCGTCCGACACTCCTCTCAGACCGACCAACAGACTGCGCACCAAGATCGTCAACGAGTACAGGGCCAGTCCGATGATCACGGTGTTGGCACTGAGCCCGGTGGCTGGGAGCAGCAGCGAAAACAGGGCGAGCGAAGGGATCGTGTAGATGATGGTGGTCCCGCCCACCACGAGAGTTTCGAGGCGGTCAAAGCGTCTCGCCAGCAGCGCGAGTGGAAAAGCCAGTACCAACCCGAGAGCGACAGACGCGATGGTGATCCAGATGTGCTGGACAAGAGCATCCGTCAGCAGCTCCTGTCGGTCCGACCAATAGGGGGGACACCACCACGAGTTGTCGATATAACACTGCGGCGTCTCCGCCGCCCTCGGGGCCGAGCCTGGCAGTAGGGTCACCCCATGGACGGTAGCGAAGATCTGATGATCCGGCTGCAAGGCGTCGGCAAAACGTATGCCGACGGCACGGTCGCCGTGCAAGAACTCGACCTCAATGTGCCGCGTGGCTCAATCGTCACCCTGGTCGGGCCATCGGGCTGCGGAAAATCCACCACGCTGAAGATGATCAACCGCCTCATCGAGCCGACCACCGGACGCATCGAGCTGGACGGCGAGGACGTCACCCACATCAACGCCGTACAGCTGCGTCGACGGATTGGCTACGTCATCCAGCAGATCGGCCTCTTCCCCCATCAGACGATCCGCTCCAACGTGGCGACGTTGCCCAAGTTGCTTGGCTGGGACAAGAAGCGCACCCGGTCACGAGCCGACGAGCTGCTCGACACCATGGGACTCGACCCCGAGACCTATGGCGACCGTTACCCCCACCAGCTGTCGGGCGGTCAGCGACAACGCGTCGGCGTGGCCCGGGCGTTGGCAGCCGATCCTGACGTGCTGCTCATGGACGAGC
Organism: Nocardioidaceae bacterium; assembly: GCA_013696975.1. Lineage (GTDB taxonomy): Bacteria > Actinomycetota > Actinomycetes > Propionibacteriales > Nocardioidaceae > JACCZJ01. The sequence goes on from JACCXO010000092.1 coordinate 5,417, forward strand.
CGTTCGGCGCCGTCGATCCGGTGGTGCGGGGACGTCTGCAAGACCAGTTCCTCGCCATTCAAGACAGCCTGGCCAAGACGGTTGTGCTGGTGACCCACGACATAGAGGAGGCGGTGCGCCTCGGCGATCGGGTGGCGGTCTTCGAGCCTGGCGGCCGGCTAGCGCAGTACGACACTCCCTCCAGAGTGTTGGGTGCGCCCGCTGACGACTTCGTGGCCGAGTTCGTGGGCGCTGACCGTGGCCTGAGGCGCCTTGCCGTCACTTCCATCGACCTGCTGGATCTCGAGCGTCCCCCCGTCATACGCACCTCTGGCACGCTGACCGACGCGCGGGCACAACTCGACGCAGCCGCCGCGCGCTGGGCAATCGTCGTCGACGACCAAGGCAGATTGCGTGGCTGGATCGGCACCGACGAATGCCAGGGCACTGGCGCAGTCGCCGACCGGGCTGAGCGGATGGATGCCTGGGTCGACCACGACGCGTCGCTCAAGGATGCGCTGTCGACGATGTTGCAATGGGACGCCGGCTGGGTGGCCGTGCTCGATGGAGACCACTTCCTGGGCGTCCTGACGCCCAACACGCTGCACGAAGCGCTGCGGCGGTCGGTCAGCGCCGAAGAGGATGGCGTGGCGCTCGAGGAGGTCAACGTCACGTCCAGCGGCCCGGTTCACTAGCACTAGCGACGAGCCTCCGTGTGACGGCCGGAAACCACTCAGGCTTGACGGCGGAGATCCTCGACCACGGCGGAGTTGGCGTGGTCCTCCCAGGCGAGCAGGTTGATGATGGTGGGCAGGTCCGTTTGGTCGAACAACTCATCCTCCTCTGCTGATGTCACGTTCGCGTCGGCCACCGGCAAGGTCCGGTGCATGAGCACCTCGTCCAGCAAGGACGACAACCGCGCTTGCGCCTCGTTGGCGCGTCGGGCCTCTCTGCGCACTCGCGTCTCGGCCTCGTCGGCACGCTTGTCGGCGAGCCGGATCGTGCCCTCGAGGCTGGCGATGGTGCGCTGCTGACCCTCCACCTTTGCGGTCATCGCCTGGGTGAAAGCGGTGTGCTCTCGCCGCTTCCTTGCTAGGTCGGCGCCAAATGCTCGCGCCTGAGCGGCTCGATCGATGGCGGCGTGCCTGCGGGTCAACACAACCTCGGCGTAGACCATGCGGACCGCCACCACCCCGGCGATCACCGACAACACGGCCGCCGCGCCTCCCCAGCTCGAGGTGGCCACTGCCACAGCAACGATCACGGCGGAAAGGAGGAGGAGTGACGAGGCCACGGTGAGGCGCACACTGCGCTGGAGACGACGGCTTCCAGACATGCTGCGAAGCCTATTCTTCGTCGATCCGTGGCACCCTGCAGGCGCGCTCTAAAAGCAACCCGCAGATCCCAATGACCACACCGACCACAGCAGCAACGAGGCAGCGGAGCACGCGCTCCCGCGGCAGCTGCGCGTCCAGGTTGTCGAGAAAGTGCACTGCGAAGCCGAGGTAGCCGCCCGCAACCACGGCGCCCACGAGGGCGCTTGCCTTGCCCAGGAGCAGCAGATTGACCGCTCGCTGGGAGTCGATCCGTTTTCGGTCGCGCTGCACAGTGCGGTATGTCGTCAAGGCCAGGCCACCGATGACGCCGGCAACGGCAACGAGAGCGCCGACCGAGGCCCACTGCACCAGAGGAGCCGTGCCGCTGACCGCCTCGGTTATCAGGACCAGCGCATAACCGGACAACGCTCCCAGCGTGAACGCGACCGCCAACGCACCGAAGCGGGTCGGCCCCACTGACCCTTGAGCAGGGTCGGGTGGCGATGATGCCAAGACGTAATCTAGTGCTCGAGCGTGAGGTCGCTGCGTGCCACCACACCGCTCGCATCCAGATCGGCGAGCAGTTCAGCGATCTTGCCCCGGCCCGGGATGTGCGCCTCAGCGTCGATCTCGTGCCACGGCACCAGCACGAAAGCCCGCTCGTGCGCATGCGGATGCGGGAGCGTCAGCTCTTCGGTGTCGGAGAGCCGCTCGCCCACCACGATCAGGTCCACATCGAGGGTGCGTGGCGCGTTTCGATCGCCTCTTTCACGCCCGAATGCGGCTTCAACCGCCTGAGCGCGATCGAGCAGAAGTGCCACCGACAATGTCGTGTCGGCCAGCACGATCACGTTGAGGAAGTCGGGAGCGTCTTCGGGGGCATCAAGGGGGGTGGTCTCATAGACCGACGAGACCTCGACCAGCCGAACCTCGGGAGTGTCGGCCAGCGCGTCGATGGCGCCTTGCAGGTTGGCCAGGCGGTCGCCGATGTTGCTGCCCAAAGAAAGGACCGCGGGTCGTATCGGCCGCATCTCGCCCGTCAGGAACTCCGAGTCCCCGATGTTGGGGTTTGGCGTTTCAGTCATGTCGGCTCCGGTGAATCGTAAGGCTGACGTCGTCGAACGCCACTGATATCGGTGCTCCTGGCTTGTGGACGGTGACGTTGACCCAATCCACGGCGGACTCCGACAGACAGACACCCGCCAACCTCTGAGCGAGGGTCTCGATCAGACTGACCCGGTCTGAGCTGACGGCAGCATGGAGACGCTCAGCCAGTTCGCCGTAGTGGACGGTAGCCGACAAGTCGTCGCTGGCTGCGGCGGCGCGGGTGTCGAGCCCCAGCTCGACATCGACCACGAACTCTTGGCCGTTTCTGCGCTCGAAGTCGAAAACCCCATGATGCCCGCGAGCGCGCAAGCCGCGGAGAACCAGCCGATCAGCGGTCGGCTCCCCAGTGACATGCATCATGTGTGTGGCTCCTGCACGCTGAGTGGTTCAGCTTCCGGGTAGATCTAGGTCTTCGGCTTCATCGTCATCTGCGGCAGAGATTACCGGGGACGCGTGGTGGATCCACATCCGCCAGCCCTCCGGCGTACGCCGAAGGACGTTGGTGGCGGCTGCGCTGCCTCCGGCGAAGACTCCCACTGGGGTGTCTGCTCCGGCTGACAGCACGTTCTCGGTGCAGGTCACCGACGCCACCTCACCGACCACCGACGCTTGCACGTCGGTGAGGAAGAACTGGATGTACGGCGCATTGGCCATCAACGCAAGCCACGAGCGCATCACTCCGCGGCGGCCTCGGATCGGGGCAGCAGCCGGATGCACACAGACAACACCGTCGTCGTCGGCCCACACCTCCTGCATCGCGTCGAAATCGGCGCGCTCGAAGGCGTCATAGAACTCAGTGTGCACGGCGAGCACCTCGTCGACTTCGTCTGTCATCGCGTCACCTCCGGAGCCGTCGCGTCGGTCTCTGCTCGTCGCGCCTGCAGCCAGCGAGAGGCGACCTGCACGGCGTCAGCTGTACGCCGTACATCATGCACGCGCACACACCATGCCCCGCTGACGGCAGCCAGCGCCGACACCGCCGCCGTCGCATCGTCGCGTTCAGCCGCTGGCCTCGGCTGTCCCGCTGTACTAGCGAGCAGCGCCCCGAGGAACGCCTTGCGCGAAGCGCCGATCAGCAGGGGTTGTCCGAGCGAGAGCAGCGAGCCCATCCCCGCCAGCAAGGCCCAGTTGTGCTCGGCGGTCTTGGCGAAGCCGAGCCCTGGGTCGAGCGCCACCTTCTCGGCCGGTATGCCGGCTGAGGTGGCAGCGTCGACGCGGAGCGCGAGCTCGGTGACGACCTCGTCGACCACCTGCAGATAGGTTGCCCGCTCCTGCATGTGAGTGGAGTGCCCCCGCCAATGCACGGCGACGAAAGGCACCCCCAGCTGGGCAACCGTTGACAGCATCGCCTCGTCGGCCAACCCGCCGGACACATCGTTGACCGCGACCGCCCCCGCCGCGACGGCCTGACGCGCAACCTCTGAACGCATGGTGTCCACAGAGACCACTACCCCGGCTGCGGCCAGAGCGGCTATGACGGGGACGACACGAGAGAGCTCCTCGCCAAGGCTGGGGCGCTCAGCGCCAGGACGCGTCGACTCTCCGCCCACATCGACGAGGTCGGCTCCCTGTCGGCGCATCGCGACACCGTGGGCAACGGCAGCGGCAGGGGCCATCCATGCGCCGCCGTCAGAGAAGGAGTCGGGAGTGACATTGACGATGCCCATGACGAGGCAGCGCCCGGGTTGGGGGAGTCCCTCCACCAGGTCAGCTCAGGATGAGGCTCATCGCCTCGGCCCTGGTGGCGGGGTCGCGGAGCTGTCCGCGCACAGCGCTCGTCACAGTCTTGGAGCGGGGCTTGCGCACGCCTCGCATGGTCATGCACAGATGCTCACATTCAAAGACCACCATGACGCCTCTCGGTTCCAGGATTCGCATCACCGAGTCGGCCACCTGGGTGGTGAGCCGCTCCTGCACCTGCGGACGGCGAGCATAGAGGTCGACCAGCCGGGCCAGCTTCGACAGACCGGTGATGCGCCCGTCCGAGTTAGGTATGTAGCCGACGTGCGCGACGCCATGGAATGGCACCAGGTGGTGCTCACACGTGGACCAGACCTCGATGTCCTTGACGAGGACGAGCTCATCATGGCCGCTGGCGAATGTTGTGGCGAGCACGTCCTCAGGCTGCATGTGCAGGCCGGCGAACATCTCCGCATAGGCCCGCGCCACCCGCGCCGGGGTGTCGCGCAGCCCCTCGCGGTCAGGATCTTCTCCCATCGCATGGAGCAGCTCACGAACAGCCGCCTCCGCGCGCGCATGGTCGAAAGTGCCGACGACACGGTCGGGCAGGCTTATCGCGTCGACGCCCACGTCAGTCTTGGCGGCCCATCGGCGGACCCGTCCCCGGCCCGGTTGGTGGCGAGCCAGGTGGCCCGGTCGGCGGACTGGGCGCGCTGCCAGGCAGCGGAACGTTTGAGGTCTCCCCACCCGGCGAGACGGTGATCTCTGATTTCGGCTCGGGCCGACCGTTGAGCCCGGCCGGCACGACGACCGGAGGAATGGACGACGGCACCCTCGTGTCGGAGCCGGTCCACGCCGGTCGTTCGTGCTGCATCCGGATATCGACGAAGATTGCGGCAAGACCCGCCCGATCGATCGTCTCCTTCTCGAGGAGTTGCGTGACCAGGTTGTCGAGCACCCCGCGGTTGCGCACCAAGATGTCGAACGCCTCTTGATGTGCGTTGGTCAACAACCGGTTGACCTCTTCGTCGATGATGGCCGCCACCTCTTCGGAGTAGTTGCGGCTGTGTCCGATGTCGCGGCCGAGGAACGGCTCACCGGCGTCCTCGCCGAGCTTGACCGCCCCGATCCGCTCGCTCATGCCGTAGCTCGTCACCATCGCGCGGGCCACCTTGGTCGCTTTGTCGATGTCACTCGACGAGCCGGTGGTGGGGTCGTGGAAGATGAGCTGCTCGGCGGCAAGCCCGCCGAGCGCGTACGCCAACTGGTTGAGCAGCTCGTTTCGCGACACCGACGACTTGTCGCCCTCAGGCAGCACCTGGGTGAAGCCCAACGCCCGACCGCGGGGCAGGATCGTGATCTTGGTGACGGGATCAGTGCCAGGCAAGGCAGCTGCGGCAAGGGCGTGACCGCTTTCGTGATAGGCCGTCATCAGCTTCTCTTGCTCACTCATCAGGTGTGAATGCCGTTGAGGGCCCATGCTGACCCGGTCGATCGCCTCGTCGAGCATCGCGTGGTCAATGAGTTTCTTGTCGAGCCGGGCCGTCAGGAGGGCGGCCTCGTTCAGGACGTTGGCGAGGTCGGCGCCCGTGAAGCCGGGGGTACGGCGAGCAACCGTCTGCAGATCCACCCCGGTCGCGATCGGCTTGCCGCGCGAGTGCACCTGCAGAATCTTGTGGCGTCCGTCCATGTTGGGAGCCGCGACAGCGATCATGCGGTCGAAGCGGCCGGGCCGAAGCAACGCCGGGTCGAGCACATCAGGCCGGTTGGTGGCCGCGATCAAGATGACCCCGCCGCGCACGTCGAAGCCGTCCATCTCGACGAGCAGCTGGTTGAGCGTCTGCTCGCGCTCGTCGTGGCCACCGCCCATACCCGCGCCGCGATGGCGACCGACGGCGTCGATCTCGTCGATGAAGACGATGGCCGGGGCGTTGTCCTTGGCCTGCTCGAACAGGTCGCGCACCCGGGACGCACCGACACCGACGAACATCTCGACGAAGTCGGAACCCGAGATTGTGTAGAAGGGCACGCTCGCCTCGCCGGCCACGGCGCGGGCCAGCAAGGTCTTGCCGGTTCCGGGAGGCCCGTAGAGGAGGACACCCTTCGGAATCTTGGCGCCGACTGCCTGGAACTTCGCTGGCTGCTGAAGGAATTCCTTGATCTCACCGAGTTCTTCGATCGCCTCGTCGCAGCCGGCCACATCGGCGAACGACGTCTTGGGGGTGTCTTTGCTGACGACCTTGGCCTTGGACTTGGCGAACTGCATGACCCGTCCGCCACCGCCCTGCATGCTGTTCATGAGGAAGAAGAACAGGAACAGGATCAAGATGATGGGCAAGAAGGTGCCGAGAATGCTCCACAGCACGCTCGGCTGCGGCACTTCGACGTCGTATGAGTTCTCGATGTTCCCATCGGCGATTTGCTCGTCGACGAGGGCTAGGATGTCGATCTGCTGGTCTGTGAGCCACTGAGCGGCGATCTGCTTGTCGCCTTCCTCGAGCGTTGCCTCGATCCGCTGCTCACCGTCGATGAACGTTATCTCTTTGACCTCGCCATTCTCGATGCTCTCGATCATCGTCGAGGTATCGACTTCTTCGGCTTCGTCGCGAGACGACACGACATCGAGGACGATCAGGACCACGATGCCAAAGAGGATGACCCACATCCAGGGTCCACGGAACAAACGTTTCACGCTTATCAACCGAGGCCGATGCCCCGTTCCTCCTTAGCCCTTAGTCATAGCCGTCTCGACCATTGTCGCCTACGGAACCAAATCGTCGCTCCACCCGTCGTGAGCGACTGCGGAGGGCCACCGTTAGTCCGGTTTCTGTGACGTCCAGCCCGCCAGGCGCTCTCACTCAGGAGTAGACATGCGGGGCGAGCGTCGCGATCGAGCGCAGATTGCGGTAGCGCTCGGCGTAGTCGAGGCCGAAGCCGACGACGAACTCATTGGGGATGTCGAAGCCAACATACTTCACGTCCACCGCCATCTGCTGAGCACCGGGTTTGCGCAAGAGAGTGCAGATCTCCACCGATGCCGGACCGCGCGACTCGAGGTTGGCAACCAGCCAAGACAGGGTCAGTCCGGTGTCGATGATGTCCTCGGCGATCAGCACATGTCTGCCCATGATGTCGGTATCAAGGTCCTTGAGGATTCGCACCACTCCCGAAGACGCTGTGCCTGAGCCGTATGACGAAATGGCCATCCAGTCCATCTCGACATGACGGTCGAGCGAACGTGCCAGATCCGCCATCACCATGACCGCGCCCTTGAGCACTCCAACCACGAGCAGGTCGCGCCCTTCGTAGTCGGTCTCGATCTCTTGCGCGAGCCCCTGAATCCGGGTTTGGATCTCGTCTTCGGTGAGGAGCACTTTGGCCAGGTCTCGTTCGACATGCTTGTCGTCCACTGATGTCTCCAGTGCTGGTGGCAGCTGAGTCACCTCAGCCTGCCACACCGAACGTCAGCACACGGCCGCGCCGGGTCGCGGTGACATGTCCGGGCAGGTTCAGCGCGGCCTGACCACGCCAGTGCGTCAGGAGCTGGTCAACCGCCGCGATATGCGCGGCTGACAGGTCACCTGCCGGCGCTCCTGCCGCTATCGCGGCAAGTCTGATGACTCGCCAACGCAACGCGGGCCAGGCAGGCGACAGCGTGTCGACGTCGAGAAGATGAGCCGGATCGACAGGGTCGTGAGCCGCGCCGAGGGCACGTTGGAAAAGCTCGAAAGCCAAACCGTCGAGGGCGTCTGCGTCGCGGCGAGCCAGCGTGGCGGTGCGGGCGAGCGCTTCCGCCACGCCTGGGCCTAGCTCCCGCTCGAGCACGGGCAAGACGTTGTGGCGAACGCGTGCTCGGGCGTAGCGACGCTCTGCGTTGTGCGGGTCATGCCACGCCTCTAGCTCGAGCACCTCGCACACTCGGCGCGTGCTGGCGCGGGGCACCGACAGCAGTGGGCGGCGAAAACGGTTCCTGCTGTTCGCCATACCCGCCAAAGAGCGGACACCACTGCCCCGCGCCAGCCCGAGGAGCACCGTCTCGGCTTGGTCATCGAGCGTGTGCCCCATCAAGACGGTGGCATCGAGGCGATCAGCATGGGCTTCGAGAGCCTCGTAGCGCGCGGAGCGTGCAGCAGCCTCCGGTCCATAACCGTCCGCAACGACCGAGACGGGCAAGACGACGGCCGGCTCGCACCCCAGGTCGAGCAACTGACTCACGACGTGGTCTGCCACCTCGCGGGAACCCTTCTGCAGGTGGTGGTCGACGGTCGCGCCCGACACGGTCCAGCCAGCCTTCCGGCCCTCGAAAACAGCGGCGGCGGCGAGCGCCAACGAGTCGGCTCCACCCGAGCAGGCAACGACGACCTGGCTGCCGGGAGCCAGGTCGGCGAGGCCGACGCGGACAGCCCGCCGTACGTCTGCGACCGCTGGATCGAGTTTGCCCATGGACAGCCCAGCTCACGCGTGAATGCGGGTGACCCAAGCGCCTGGGTCGGCGATCTCGGCCATGGTGGGCAAGTTCTCCGAGCCGGCCCAGACAGCGTTGAAGCCCTCCATGCCGACCTTCTCGATGGCCCCGCGCACGAACACCGCACCATCGCGGTACTGCCGCATCTTGGCGTCGAAGCCGAGTAAACGGCGCAGGAGCTGGTCGAGCGTGCCGGCGCCCTCTCGGCGAGTGGTGAACTTCTTGCGGATCTCAGCCACAGACGGGATCACGCTCGGGCCGACCCCATCCATCACCACATCGGCATGTCCCTCGAGCAAGGACATGACCGCCGTCAACCTCTCGACAACCGCCTTTTGATCGGGGGTCTGCAGCAAATCGATCAGCGACACCTCGGGGTCGCCCTTCATGAGCTTCGCGACACGCTGGATGCCGCCCTTGAGCATCTCGGCGAGCTTGTTGGGATCAACCTCGGTGCTCTCGACCAGACCAGCCATCTCCGTGAGCACGTGCCGTCTGAGCCAGGGAACTGCAGTGAACTGCACTCGGTGTGTCTCCTCGTGCAGGCACACCCACAGCCGGAAGTCATGCGGGTTGACTCTCAGATCCCGCTCCACCTGCAAGACGTTCGGCGCGACCAGCAACAGCCGTCCACCATGTCGGTCGGCCCCGGACTGGTCATCGCCGGTGTAGAAGGGGTCAAACTGTCCGAGGACCTTGGTGGACAAGAAGGCGAGCAGTCCGCCTGCCTCGACCCCGGTGACCTTCGCGCCAATCGCGGCGGTGAGGCCGCTCGGCTCACCCCGCTCGGCGCGCACCTTGCGCATGAGCGGGCGCAGCACTTCTTTGAACCCGTCAGCGTTCGCCTGCACCCAGGCGCCGCGATCCACCACCAGGACCGGAGCCGTCGCCGATTCTGCATGCAGGCCGGTGAAGCCCCGCACATGGGACTCTGACTGGGCAGCTGCTTGCCTCAGCTCCTCGACGACGATCTGCGCCTCGGCCCGGCCCACCTCGGGACCGGGTCCAGTCAGGCGCTTCGCCGTGGCGACGGCGAGCTCCCAGTCGATGAAGTCGCTCCCTTGGTCGGCGCTGGCACTGTCGCCGTTCCCTTGTGCTGTCATGGCGTCCACCGTACGGCGTAGCGACGTTGCCCGGCCCTCCCCTGCTTCGTTGAGAGGTCAGCAGGGGCAGTTGGAGAGTGCACTGGCGACGCGCTCCAGTTGAGCTCGGGCGGCCAGCGTCAAGCGAACCGGCACCTGGTCGGCGACCAGCGCAAACACGAGCACCGAGCCGCCGCGCGTCGTGACGGTTCCCGCGAGGCCGTGGACCCCAGTCAGGGTGGCCGTCTTGGCTCGAACCATGCCGAGTCCCGCGGATGGGGTCGCCACGAACCGCGAGGCGAGACTGCCGTTGAAGCCGGCTACCGGAAGCGAGGCGACGACGGAGCGCAGCTGTGGCTGGTCCTCGTCAGCAGCCAGCTGCAAGACGGCGACGAGCGCCTGAACCGGCACCACCGAGCGCCGCGACAAGCCGCTGCCATCGGAGATCCGCGCACCCGCCAGGTCCACCCCAACGCCCTCGAGGGTGGTCGTCATCGCCTTCACCCCCTGGACGAAAGAGCCTGGCAGGCCGGAGGCGACGGCCACGTGACGTAGCAATACCTCGGCAGCTTCGTTGTCACTGGATTCGATGATGTGCTGCACGATCTCGGCCAGCGGAGCCGACTCGACTCGAGCCAGCTCCTTCGCTTGTGCGCTCGCCCGACCCGATTGAACGGTCCCTCGTACCTGGATGCCCCGCTTGGCGAGCAGCTCGGCGAACCGCTGGGCGGCCTCGCGAGCGGGGTCAAGGACTCGCGTCGCACCCTCGGGATCGATCCGACCCTCGTCAATCCACAAGGCGCTGATCGGGCTGACGATCGACTCGGGCACATAGTCTGGCTCCCAGGCCGGGTTGACCGCTGGTCCCGTGAAGAGCGAGTCGTCATACGTCAAGGAGACGGTGCGTATGCCGTTCGAACGTAAACGCCGGGCAGTCCGAGCAGCCAGGTCTTCGAGAGCAGCCTGGTTCGGGGACGAGACGGCCTCCTCGCTCGGCGCAGGTCTCACATCCGTGAGGAGCGGATCTCCACCGCCCACCAGAACCAGCGCGTCGGACTCGCCGTCGCTGACGACTGATGTCGTGAAGCGATGCTCAGGCCCGAGGCTCTGCAGCGCCGCGGTCGTGGTAAGCAGTTTGAGTGTGCTCGCCGGCGTGACAGCGTCCGATGCCCCGCTGGTCAGGATCGGCTCGGCCGCACCCAACTCGGCCACCGCGAAACCTACATGGCTGCCCAGGGCAGGCGCGGTGAGCGTGTTGCGCAGAGCTCTTCGCAAGGCGGTCGCGGATGCGTTCGAGGGTGCGGCCGGGTCGACTGTTGGTAGCACCGATCGAGCCGGTGGCGGTGCGTCCAGCTCGAGTCCGGGTGTGACGAGGGGTGGCTCACCCGACGTGGCGGACGGCTGTGGTAGCTGTGCCGGTGGCGAGTCGGCGACGTCGGTTCGTCGATCGACATACAGCGCGATGCTCGCCGCGACGACGATCAAGATGACCAGCAAGACCAGCCGCGCCGCGATGCCGCCGCGCGCATCTCGCACCAACCCAGGTTGGCGCCGGCTCGACAGGCGTCTCAGCGCGCCTCGCCCGACATGCGCCTGCCCGTCCATGTGAGGGACAATAACGACTGGCGGTGAAACGATCGCCTGATGCTAGCCAGCAGCAGCCGTGTCGCCGCAAGGCCGGAGATGACGAAGGACTCGTATCGTGGAATTTGATGTGACCATTGAGATCCCCAAAGGCCAGCGCAACAAGTACGAACTTGATCACGTCACCGGGCGGATTCGGCTTGACCGCACGCTCTTCACCGCGACGCAGTACCCCGCCGACTACGGCTTCATCGATAACACGCTGGGACAGGACGGCGACCCACTTGACTGCTTGGTGCTGCTGCCGGAACCGACCTTTCCCGGCTGCCTCATTCTCGCTCGCGCCATCGGCATGTTCCGCATGTCTGACGAGAAGGGCCCTGACGACAAAGTGCTGTGTGTGCCAGCGTCTGACCCTCGACAGGAGCACCTTCGAGACATCCACCACATGCCCAAGTTCGACCGGCTCGAGATTCAGCACTTCTTCGAGGTCTACAAAGACCTCGAACCAGGCAAGTCCGTCGAGGGCGCCACTTGGGTGGGACGGGTCGAGGCCGAGGCCGAGATACTCGCCTCACGCGCCCGCCATGAAGAAACTCCCGAGCACACCGACGTTGAGACTGAAGAAGCCGGTGCCACCACCGGCCGCTGAGCCCGCCGCAGTCAGGGCCGCGAAAAGAAGTCGGGCGTCTCCCAGTACCAAATGTTCTCGATCGACACGTTGCGGCCGGTGCGAGGAGCATGGATCATCTCGTCGTTGCCTATATAGAGACCCATGTGGAAGATCGAGCCCGGATCGCTGGGGTCACTCGCCCAGAAGATGAGGTCGCCTGGCCGGAGTTGGCTGACCGTGATGGGCGTCGTCACGTCGTACTGCGCCACCGAATAATGCGGCAGCGACACTCCTCCTTGCGCCCAAGCACCCATGGTCAGACCTGAGCAATCCCAGGCGTCTGGTCCGGCGGCAGCCCAGACATACGGCTCACCCAGCTGTGCGTAGGCGAAGTTGATGGCAGCCTGAGCGCCTTCAGCAGGTGCCGGTGGAACTGGCGCGGGCGGGGGTTCCGGGGCTGGCGGGGGAACTGGCGGAGGGACTGGCGCGGGCGGAGGATCCGGGGCAGCTGCAGGTGTCGGTGAGGGTTTCGGGACAGGCACAGGCGGAGGGACTGGCGCGTGCGAAGGTTCCGGGGCAGCTGCAGGTGCCGGTGAGGGTTCCGGGGCAGGCCCAGGCGGAGCTTCCGGCGAAGGCACAGGTGGGGTTTCAGGCGCAGGCGCAGGCCAGGGAGCAGACTCCATGGCTTCCGCATCCGCGCGCTCTTTTTGCTCTTGCTCGCGGCGCTCTTGCTCGTTTTGGTGCTCTTGCTCAAGTCGCTGTTGTTCTGCCAGCGCTTCGAGACGTCGGCGCTCTCGTTGCTCGCGGCGGTCCTTGGCGAGCAACTGCTGCTGCTCGAGGAGGCGCTGCGCTTCTAGGAGTGCGGCCTGTTGTTGTTCGAGGCCCACTTGGCGGCGGGTTGCTAGCGCTATCGAGATGTCTTGGACGCCCGCGAGCTCGGCAAGCAGAGCTGAGCGCTGCGCATCAATGCTCGAAACGGCTTGCTGCTGTGCGGCGACGGCGCTCTCAGCAGCCGACCGCGCCTCGGTGGCAGCCGACTTGGCGGCTTTCGCGTCATCTAGCGCCGCCTGGGCATCCGCGCGGTAGACATCGGCGAGCTCATTGGCGGCGGCCCAAGTCTGATAGTGCGCATCGAGTGCTCGAGACGACATATCACTCTGGGACAGCTGGGAAAGCAGGCGGTGCTGACCCTGAGCAGTCAAGGCTGAGCTGAAGGACATCAGCGTCGAACCGGAGTTGCTGTCCGACACCAGGAAGCCGGCGAGGAGGTCACGCGCCTTGACAGCCTCATCCGCGGCGCGATCAGCGCGTTCTGTGGCCGCAGTGACAGCTGTCTTCGCTTGTTCCCACCGCAGCAGTGCGCCGTTGTAGGCCTCTGCGGCCTGTTCGGCCGCCACCGCGAGGTCTTCCAGTCGCTGGCTCGCCGCAGCCAGATCGGCTTGGATGTCGTAGACCGAGCGCTCGACCGACACCACCCGCTCCTGCGCTGCCTGGACCTCGGAATGGCTCGGAATCACTGGAGCGTTGGGGTCTGCCTGCGCGCTCGGACTCAAGGCCACCGTGACGACGAAGACTCCGCTCACGGCGAGAAGTCTCTTGAGCCGACCGGGTGTTGTACCGCTCGTCTTACCAAGGCTAAGCACAGGATTTCCCTTCGTCGCCTCGACGTCACCTGCCTTTTCAGACTGGGGGCGTGTTCTTGCTCAGGAAAGAACATATCTTTCTTTAGCCCCATTGGAAACAGTTTTCACATAAACAACTTGCGTAACGCGGTTTAGACGGACGAATTACATTTATGTAATTCCCGACTACCCGAGTCGCTTTGCCAGGGAAGAATGCTCACCCAGTGCAACTGCACCGCCCCGCCCGGCCCGCGTGGAAACCCGGAACTAGCGCGTATTCGGTGAATCGTCGGACTCGGTGGCCCAATGAGGGAGCCGACGCTCTCGAAAGGCCGTGATGCCCTCTCGCGCCTCGGCGGAAGCGAACAATTGCGCCGACAACTGGACTAAAGAGTCACCGTCCGCATCCATCCGCCTCAGCAGGCCCTCATTGAGCAGTCGCTTGGTTTCCCTCAGTCCTTGTGGTGAGACCTTGCTGAAGTCGGCGACCAACTGCGCCAGGCGGGCGTCAAGACTTTTCTCCGCCGCAGCCTCAGAGACAAGACCTGAGCGGGCTGCCTCGATCCCGTCGAAAGTGACGCCAGTCAGATACTTCCTCGCGGCGTCGCGATCCCCGAGTCGCGATCGTGTTGTCAAGCTGATGATGGCGGGCGCCAGCCCGAGCAGTGACTCAGTGAACGCGAAGGTGCTTTGTTCGCTGACGAGTGCAAAGTCGCACGCTCCGACGAGACCCACGCCGCCCGCCCGCGCATGTCCTCGCACCAACGCGATCACTGGCTTCTCGAGCCGGACGACCGCTCGCAGCAGGCCGAGCAGTGACCGAGTCGCCTGCTCCATGCCGATCTCCATCGCCTCGGCCAGATCGGCTCCAGCGCAAAACGTGTTGCCGGTGTGCGTCAGCACGATGACGCGTATGTCGCCTGATCGCTCGGCCGACTGCAAGTGTCGCGTCAGTTCAGCAACGAGTTGGCTCGACAAGGCGTTGCGGTTGCCCGGCGAGTCCAGCGTGACGGTCGCGACCCTGCCCAAAATGTCGAGGTGCACGAGCTGTCCGAAGGCGTCAGGAGCGTCGGCGTGGGTCGCGTCAGCAGAGTCGGCGTGGCTCGCGTCAGCAGGGCTCGCCGTCATACCGATGATGTTGAGCCGGTGCTGCTGTCACTGCGGCTCGGCTGGTCGGCTGCAAGAGGCCAGTCGGCATCCTTGTCAGCCGCGGCTCCGGTGGCTGCGACTGACCCGACCGCTGCGGGCGATCCGGATTCCAGCTCACCGCTGGCGCCCGAGGAAGCCGGTGGGAATACCCCGATGATCCCGTCGCCCGGTGAAGGTGGCTGCCGTTGCTTTCGCAGCGCGTGACCAGTGGTCTTGGCGCCGATCCAGACGGCGAGAAAACCGATCGCCAGACCGGCCACGTCGTCAATGAGGTAGTGCCAACCGAAGTAGACGGTGGCGAGAGCGGTCAGCACGAAGTAGATCCACAGTGACCTGCGCACGTATTTGCTCGGGATGATGTAGTGACAGATCAGTGCGGCCGTGAAGATGATCGATACGTGCAGAGAGGCGAAGGCGGCGATGCTTTGCACAGACTCGGTGGCGTATGGGTCGTCGAGATATGTGGCCCGCCCCGCTTCCAACGCCTGCTGCAATCTGGTCACGCCGGTTTCCGGCAAGTCGAGAAATATGCTGCGATTGGCAAAGTAGGGACCAAGTGACGGGAGCCAGTAGTAGCTAGCCGCACCGAGCACCCAGTTGATGCACAAGGCGGTGACATACCAGAAACCGGTAGAGACGTTCTTCGACCAGACCAGCGCCGCACCCAGGCTGAGAGGCACGAAGAGCAGGAAGCTCACGTAGACGAACGACAGAATATGAGCAGAGGCGCCAGTCCCGAGCAAGGCATGCATAACGTCGGCCGGGTTGTGACCGAAGAACAAGGCACGGTCAAGGTCTTTCAGTAGCTGGTCGTGGATGACGCGATAACGCACCTCCGGCAGGAACCCTTTGAGGTTTCGGTAGGCGACATAGACAACGTAGAAACTGAGCAGGCCGACCACGACGAGCTGGACGCGGCTGCGGTCCCACCGTTTGCGCGTGTACTCCTTGATCGACGAGCGGAAGTTCCCGAACCCACGGTTGGCTATCAACGCGCGCGGCACGACATCGGCCAGATAAAAGATCAACACAATCGCCGGCAAGCGAATGTATGACGGACCGGCGAGCCCGTCGGGGTCGCGCAGCGGCAAGTTGTATCGGTAGGACGCCACCCACGCGAGGATTCCGACAGCCAAGGCGAGACCGACGGCGAAACCGTAGGCCCGTCGAGTCATGCCAGCTCCCCTTTGTCACGTGTTGAGCGTCAGGTCGCTTATCCTGCGCGGACGATGCTTCATCCTAGACCCCGGTGTTCGAACCGCTAGGGACTCAAAGAACGGGTGTGCGTGGGCCACTTCTGGCCTTAGCGGTAGGCTGGGCTGATACGACAGGGGAGCGCCCCGAGCGCTGAGAGTGCGGACAGACCCGCAGACCCTCGAACCTGATCCGGTTAGCACCGGCGAAGGGAGTCGAGACTCGAGCAGGCAATCCTGCTTCCCCTCCCTGACCCATGGGAGGCACCACGCATGGCAACCACGAGAGTCACTTCACCACCAACGAGCTCTGATCGGTCGCCCGGGAGTTGGCGAACCATCGAACTCTTGACGGCGGCTGTTATCGGCGTCGTCTTCGGCCTCGTCTACTGGGCTTATTCGTCCAGCTACACAGCATTGCCCGGCCTCAAAGCCATCAGCGGCCCCTTCGTCGGGCTCATCAATGGCCCTTGGCTGATCGCCGGCGTGGTAGCGGGCTTGGTTGTCCGCCGAGTCGGTGCCGCGTTCTTCGCGGAGGTGCTCGCAGCTGTCGTCTCCACGCTGCTCGGCACCGAATGGGGCTGGGCCACAGTCATCTCTGGCGTCGTGCAGGGAGCAGGCGCTGAACTGGCCTTCGCGATCTTCTTGTTCCGTCGCTTCACCTGGCCGGTTGCTGCCCTGAGCGGAGCGCTGGCGGCAGTGGGCGGCTTTTGCTACGAGTGGTTCACCTGGCTGCCCGGCCTCGACCTCGAGTACAAGCTCGGCTACCTCGGCGCGTTTGTCCTCTCGGGGATTGTCGTCGCCGGACTTGGTGGCTGGGCGCTGACCGCGGCGCTGGCTCGCACCGGTGCGATCGACGCCCTGCCCGCCGGACGAGAAGCGGCGCACCGTAACGCCGTCTAGTCCAACCGGCGGCAGTGGTTGGTCCGGGGGCGGGTCCGCTGCGAGCAGCGGGCCCGCCGACGGGGGGGCCAGCCTCGAAGTGAGGAAGCTGACCTGGAGACCCGCAAGGCGCCGTACTCCTGTGCTGGTGGACGTGTCCCTGACCATCCCAGCCGGTCAACGCGTCCTGCTGGCGGGACCGAGTGGCGCCGGCAAGTCCACGCTGCTGCGGGCGATGGCCGGCCTGCTGCTCACCGCAGACCATGGTGAGCTCTCGGGTCAGGTCCTGGTGGGTGGTCGCGAAGTCAACGAGACACCCGGCCGGGTAGGGCTGCTGCTGCAGGATCCGCTCGCCGGCGTGGTGGCCGAGACCGTGGGTCGCGACGTGGCGTTCGGGCTCGAGAACCGATTGGTGCCGCGCGACGAGATCTGGCGGCGGGTCGCGAGTGTCCTGGCCGCCACCGGCTTCCCCTATCCGCCGGACCACCCCACCGCCGCCTTGTCGGGGGGTGAGACGCAGCGTCTCGCGCTCGCGGGCAGTCTGGTGCTGAGCAGTGAAGTGCTGCTGCTGGACGAACCGACCTCGATGCTCGACCCGGCGTCCGCCCAGCTGGTTCGCGATGCGGTACGGCGAGAGACCGCTCGACGCGGCACCACGATGGTGATGGTCGAACACCGGCTCGAACCATGGCTGGACTTCGCCGATCGGCTGGTCGTGATCGGTCGAGGAGGTGAGCTTGTCGCCGACGGGCCACCCCACGAGGTGCTCAACCGCGAAGGCGCGTCTTTGGCCGCCCAGGGGGTGTGGGTCCCCGGTTTGCCAACGCCGGAGCTGACCTTGGTGGAGCCCGGTCTGGTGGAGCCCGGTCTGGTGGGTTTTCCCACCTGTCAGGGCATCTCACCCGGAGCAGCTGAGGCAATCATGACGGCGGACGGAATCCGGGTGACCAGGCGAGCGAGCCTGACGGGTTCACGCGGAACGCAGATCGTGGCGCTCGACGGGGTCGACGCCGCGCTGCGTCAGACTCACGCCCTGGCCGTCACCGGGTCGAGCGGGGCGGGCAAGTCCACCCTCATCGCCGTACTGGCTGGGCTGCAGAAGCCAACCGCAGGGCAGGTGACCTCCGCCGACCACTTGGCGCCGTCTCGCCGTCGCGGGCGAGAACGACGTCCCTGGAAATGGCGGTCGCTCGAGCTTGGATCCCGACTCGCGTGGGTGCCCCAGATCTCCGAATCTGGTGTCGTCGCCTCGACCGTGTTCGACGAGGTGATGGCAACGAGTCGAGCGTTGGGGCGCGACGAGACCCAAGCCAGTCGACGCGCTGACGAGCTGCTGGAGGCACTTGGCCTGCGACACCTCCGAGCGGCCAGTCCCTACCACCTCTCCGGCGGCGAACAGCGTCGCCTGCTGCTGGCCGCCGCTTTGGTCCACGGCCCGCAGGGCCTGCTGCTCGACGAGCCGACTGTCGGTCAGGACCGTGCGACATGGGCTGCGGTACTGGGTTGCATTGCCTCGGCGCAGTCCGCTGGGGCGGCGGTCGCGTTGGCCACCCATGACCTCGAAGCGGTGACGGCGTTGGCCGCCGACCGGCTACGGCTCGAACATGGCAAGGCTGCCTGATGAGGACAGCCTGGTGAGGAGTCATCCGCGTTCCACTCTCGACAACGTCCCATCCGAGGGCCGAGCGGCGAGCGCAGCCAACGACGTTCCCTCGGGCATCGGGCCGCTCGCTCTATTAGGCGCCTGCTTGTTACCGGTGCTGGGGGCGTTCGCGATCCATGCCGCACATGTGGGGCTCTGGGGGGTCGGCGCCGAGCTGCTCGCCCTGGGTTGGCTGGCGCGTGATCCTCGAGGCAGCCTCAAACTGTTGGCGTTTGGAATTCTCGCGGCCATCTCCATCGCCGTGTCGACCTATCTGTACGGCGGCCGGCACCTCGACGAGTCCGCCGCCGCAGCGCTGCGCATCATGTATATCGTGCTGCCGTCAGCACTTCTCACCCCGGTGATTCGGCCAGCCGAGCTGGGTGATCACCTGGCTCAGCGGCTGCACCTGCCCGCCCGCCCTGTCGTCGCGGCCGTAGTGGCGCTGCAGCGCATCGACTCGATCGGGGAACAGTGGCGTCAGGTGCAGCAAGCTCGTCGAGCTCGCGGCCTGGGGCTCGACGGTGGTGTCGCTCGGCGGTTCAAAGGGTCAGCCTCGACAGCGTTCGCTGTGCTGGTCGTGGCCATGCGTCATACCGGCTCGACCGCAGTCGCCATGGACGCGCGCGGCTTCGGAGCAGCGACCGCGCGGACCTGGGCAGGGCCGGCTCCGTGGCGCTGGGGTGACTCGCTGGTCCTGTGCCTCGGGATCGGTCTGGCCTTGTTGCCCTGGCTAATGTAGCCACCTCAGTCGCCTGTCGGGCTCGGGCTCGGCTGATCTCGACATAGAGAGGACATCGATGCGCGCGCGTTGCGGAGCAGTGCTGGAGGTTGCCTTGCTCGCGCTCAGCGGTTGCACCGGCGACGCTGCCGAGCCAACGCCGTTGCGGATCGGCGCCGTCGGCGACTGCTACGTCAACGGCAGCGCCCCCGTCAGCTGCGAAGAGCCGCACGTCGCTGAAAGTGTCTTCGTGGCTGAGGAGACGCCGCCTCGGACGGCGGCAGCCATCGCCCCGTGTCAGACCGCCCAGGCAAGCTATCTGGGCCAGGATTTCAACACCCGCCTCGATGTGCAGCTGTGGGTGGCCTCCGACGAGTCCTGGTACCGCTGTGACGTGATCCTGCGCACCTCCACACGGGCCGACTCGGGATTCGAGCGGCTCACCGGCTCGCTTCGCGGTGCGCTGCGCCAGGGCGTCGCCATCGACCTGCAGGCGTGCCTCGACGAGGAGTATGACGCTGCTGCGGATCAGGTCTACACCTCGTGTAAGACGCCTCACAAGTCTCGTCAAGTCATCGTCGCCCCAGCCGTCGGCACCGTCGAAGAGCCGTTCCCGGCGGACATCGCCGAGCGCGCCACCAAGGCCTGCAACGCCACAGCTGCAGCCGAAAGGGAACTCGTCGGATCGCCGAGGGTGCAGGCTTTCTATCCGAACAGTGCCGCCGCCTGGAAGAGCGGTGAGCGCAGCGCCGACTGCTGGGTCGTCGCCGACGATGGCCTGCTGCCAGCCGTTGAACCGACCGATGGCGGACAGGCGCCCGCCTCACCCGGCCCCACCGACAAGTGAGCGGGCCACCTGACTGGGTAGCCTTGATTTTCGTTCCTCGAACGCGAAACGGTGACCAACCGAAAGGTCAAGCAGCATGCGCAAGATCTGGGTGAGCCTAGGCGGTTGGATTCTCGTGCTCGCGGGCGTCGCGGCGTTGGCGTTGCCCGGCCCTGGGCTGTTGCTGTTACTGGCCGGAATGGTGGTGCTGTCTCAGGAGTATGAGTGGGCCGAGCGCCGCGTCGACCCCGTCAAGGACAAGGCGTTCGAGGTCGCCGAAGCAGGCGTCTCGACATACCCGCGCATGGTCATGAGCGCGCTCGGTGCATGCACGGTCATCGCTGTGGGAATCGTCTGGTGGATGGATGACCTCAGAATTCCCGAGATCGGACCGCTGGGGCCCGGCTTGCCGTTGGGAGGCTGGGAGGCAGGTAGCGGGATCGTACTGTCCGGCTTCGTGGCACTCGTCCTGCTCGTCTACAGCATCAAGCGATTTCGACCCAAGGCGGTCGCGCAGCGGCAGGCCGCCAGCACCCTCTGACAGTAGGCGTCGCTGCTGCATTGGCCACCACATTTCTCCACCTCTAGGGTGTGGCCATGAGTTCTCACTTCGATGTAGTCGTGTTGGGTGCTGGTCCCGGCGGATATGTGGCGGCGATCCGCGCCTCGCAGCTTGGACTGAAGACCGCGATCGTCGAAGAGAAGTACTGGGGCGGCGTCTGCCTCAACGTCGGCTGCATCCCCAGCAAGGCTCTGCTGCGCAACGCCGAGCTGGCGCACATATTCCACGTGGATGCGAAGCTCTTCGGGATTTCGGGTGACGTCACGTTCGACTTCGGAGCGGCATACCAGCGCAGCCGCAAGGTCGCCGACGGCCGCGTCAAAGGTGTCCACTTCTTGATGAAGAAGAACAACATCACCGAGTACGACGGCCGGGGCACCTTCCAAGACGCCAAGACCCTCGAGGTGGCGCTGAGCTCGGGCGAGAGCGAGACGATCAGCTATGACAACTGCATCATCGCGTCGGGCGCGCAGACGCGACTGCTGCCCGGAACCTCCCTGAGTGAGCGGGTCGTCACCTACGAGGAGCAGATCATGACCGAGGAGCTCCCCGGCTCGATTATCATCGCCGGAGCCGGCGCGATCGGGGTGGAGTTCGCCTACGTGCTCGCCAACTACGGCGTCGAGGTCACCATCGTCGAATACCTGGACCGGTTGGTGCCGCTCGAAGACGAGGAGGTCTCGGCTGAGCTCGGCAGGCGCTACAAGAAGCTGGGCGTCAAGGCGCTGATCTCGACGCGCGTGGATTCCATCGACGACTCCGGTGACCAGGTGAAGGTTGCGGTGACACGGGGCGACAAGCAGGAGACCCTCGAAGCCGACAAGGTGATGCAGGCGATCGGGTTCGCGCCGCGGGTCGAGGGCTACGGGCTCGAAGCAACCGGCGTCGAACTCACCGAGCGTGGCGCCATCGCCATCGATGGCCGGATGCGGACCAATGTGGATGGCGTATATGCGATTGGCGACGTCACGGCCAAGCTGATGCTCGCCCACGCGGCGGAGTCGATGGGGATCGTGGCGGCCGAGACGATCGCGGGTGCGGAGACGATGGAGATCGACTACGCGATGGTGCCCCGGGCGACATACTGCCAGCCGCAGATCGCCAGCTTCGGCTACACCGAGGCTCAAGCCAAGGAGCGCGGCCACGAGGTCACGGTGTCGAAGTTCCCCTTCGCGGCCAATGGCAAGGCGCATGGACTCGGTGACTCAGGCGGCTTCGTCAAGATCATCGCCGACGAGGAGCACGGCGAGTTCCTCGGCGCGCATTTGATCGGACCCGACGTCGTCGAGCTGCTGCCTGAACTCACTCTCGCGCAGCAGTGGGATCTCACCGCGACGGAGGTGTCGCGCAACATCCATGCGCACCCGACGCTGAGCGAGGCCCTCAAGGAAGCTGTGCACGGCGTCTCCGGCCACATGATCAACTTCTGAGGGGCTGCGTACAGCCAGTTCCACAGGGCGACTTTCCGAAGGGTACGAGTAAGAGTCCGTCTCGACCGCCGGAGGTACCTCCGACTCCCGAGCGGTTACAGGAGGGTCGAGGCCCAAGTCATGGCCGCGTCGAGACCGCTGCGTTCAGCGGTGCTCAGATGAGGGTCGCGTCGGCGCAGTTCCGCCGCTTGGTCGAGCGCCGGTGCAGGGTCGTGCGCCGCCGCCTGGCTGAACGCCGAGAGCAGCGGCGCGAGCGTGGCGCGCAGGTACGCCGGATCGATCCCGGCCAACTCCGGCGGCAGGACTGTGGCGGCCTGAGCGAGGATCACCATCGTCATCGAGACGTCCAACCGCGGGTCCCCGAGCCGTGAGTTGCTCCAGTCGATGACCACCGGGCCCGACGCAGCGATCAGTACGTTGAGCGGGTGAAGATCCAGGTGCACCAGGCACTGAGTGGCGCGTGCCTCAGGGTGCGCCAACGCATGCAGCCGGTTGTGTAAGTCCGCCAGCATCTCGCCGGCCGCAGCGGGTTCGATCTGCTCGGACAGCAAGGACTCCGCCATCGTGGGTCCTTCGACGAGCGTCATGATGAGGTCGGGACCCTGTGCGTCGTACAGCTCAGGCACGGGGTAGCCCTCGGAGTGCAGCCATCGCATCACCTCTGCCTCGGCGGTGACGTCCCGACCGTCGCGATAGCGGCGTCGGACCGAACCCGGTCCGGCCGCGAACAGCTCTGCGTCTCGACCTTG
>JACCXO010000032.1 GCA_013696975.1 Nocardioidaceae bacterium
CGGGCTGCTCGACATCCCGGCTCAGCCAAACTGACCCACTAGCCTCGCCGGTCTCCTCTTTCGACATACCTCGACATCCTCCAACTTCCTCCGACGACTCAAGCGACTACGCAACCTTGGGCGTAGACGGACGCAATCAGCGGCACACCCGGTCGATAGGCCAGGTGCACGTATGACGGAGCTGCCAGCACGACGAAGTCGGCCTTCGCACCGACGCCGAGGTGACCCACATCGTCTCGACGCAACGCGGCTGCACCTCCGGCCGTGGCGGACCACATCGCCTCCGCCGGCGTCATCCGCATCTCCCGCACGGCAAGAGCGATGCACAACGGCATCGACGAGGAATAGCACGAACCGGGGTTGCAGTCGCTGGCCAACGCCACCGTGACCCCGGCGGCGAGCAAGGCGCACGCATCCGGATAGGGCGAGCGCGTCGAGAACTCCACGATAGGCAACAACGTCGCCACCACACCGGCGCTGCTCAGCGCATCGATGTCCCCCGCCGACAGGTGGGTGCAATGGTCGGCTGCCGCGGCGCCCATCTCACAACCGACCTGCACTCCCGGCCCGGGCCCGAGCTGGTTGGCATGCACCCGCGGTTGCAGACCGGCGGCCTTGCCCGCGCGCAGGACTGCGCGTGCCTGATCTGCGTCGAAGGCTCCCTGCTCACAGAAGACGTCCACCCATCGGGCGTGTGGTGCGGCCGCTTCGAGCATGGGCCCGGTCACGAGCTCGACATAGCCGGCCGCGTCATCGGCGAACTCGGGCGCGACCACGTGCGCTCCGAGGAATGTCGTCTCGTCGGTGAACTGCCGGGCGATCGCCAAGCTGCGTGACTCGTCGGCGACGCTCAACCCGTAGCCGCTCTTGATCTCGACCGTCGTGGTGCCTTGGCGGGTCATCTCGTTGACGAGCCGCGCCACGTTGGCGCTGAGCGCCTCGTCGGTGGCGGCTCGGGTGGCGCTGACCGTCGTACGGATGCCGCCGGCTGAGTACGGACGGCCCTCCACCCGCGCGGCGAACTCCTCGGCTCGATCGCCGGCGAAGACGAGGTGGGAGTGGCTGTCGACAAATCCCGGTATGACGGCCGCGCCGCCCACATCGACCGCTTCGTCAGCTACGGGAGCAGAGTTCCGCTCCCCCAGCCACACCACCCGGCCGCCTTCGATCACCAACGCCGCGTCGTGGATCAGACCGAGCACGGACTGGTCGCCCAGAGTCGAGTCGTTGGTGGTGAGCTCACCGATGTTGGTGAACAGCACAGACGTCATGGGCTCCCTCGCCTCATGGGCTCCCTCGCTCAAACTCTGCGCCGTCGTTACCGCTGCCGCCGGCGCTGCCTGCATGCCTTGTCACGACATCTCACCCGTCAAAGCAGCGATGGCAGAGTCGAGCGATCGGCCCACGGTTTCGTGATCACGCTCGAGACGCACACCGCTGGCCACGACGCTCGTGATGTCGGCCGCGGTGGCCGCAAAGACGACGGTGTCCTCACGCTGCCCCGTACCGGCTGTGCGTGGAGTCGACGTGTCAATGGTGACGAGGTCCGCCCATTGCCCGGGCGCGATCCGGCCCGCGTTGGTGAAGCCCAGCGACCTGTGCCCTGTCTCTGTCGCCGCCGTCAGCAGCTCGTGCGACTGCCAGTGGCCACGCTGCTGCGAGGCGAGGCGCTCGTCGAGCTCCACGGCGCGCATCTCCTCGTGCATGTCTATCACAGCGTGGCTGTCCGACCCGAGAGTCAGCCGAGCTCCAGCATCAGCGAGGGCCCGCGAGGGTCCGATGCCGTCGGCGAGGTCTCGCTCGGTGGTGGGGCAGAAGTCGACGTACACCGACGCTCCACCCAGCAAGGCGATGTCAGCGGCAGTCAGGTGAGTCGCGTGTACGGCGGTGAGCCTGTCACTGAGTATCCCCGCCTCACCCAGCAGCTGGGTAGGCGTGCGGCCGTAGTACTGGTGACACGCCTCGTTCTCGGCGACTTGCTCGGAGAGGTGGATGTGCACTGGCCTCTCTGGCAGGACGTTCGCCACCGTGGCCAGCGAGTCGCGCGGCACCGCCCGCACCGAGTGGATGGCGCTGCCCACGACCACATGGCGGTCAGTGACACCTTCAAACCTGTCCGCGAGGTTCGACACCCGCTCGGCCCAGTTGTCCGCGCTGCCGTCACTGAAGCGCACCTGCACACCTCCCGGGACGGCTCCAAACCCCGACGAGAGATAGCAGGTGTCGAGGATCGCGATCCGCAGGCCAGCGTCGCGGGCAGCCTCGATCACGGCCAAGCCCATCGCATTGGGGTCGCTGTACGGACTGCCGCTGCTGTCGTGGTGAAGATAGTGGAACTCGCCGACGGCCGTGATGCCGGCCAGCGCCATCTCTCGGTAGGTCGCATGGGCGAGCGCGTAGTAGGTGTCGGGTTGGAGTCGCGCCGCAACGTCGTACATGGCCTGCCGCCAAGTCCAGAAGCTGCCTCGTTCGCGCTGGGTGCGACCCCGCAGAGCACGGTGGAAGACGTGACTGTGGCAGTTCGCGAAACCAGGAATCGTCAAGCCCGCAAGACGGGTGCCGCCTAGCGATGACCAACTCGGCGTCACTGCGGTGATGTGGGTGCCCTCAACCTCGACGAGCACATTGTCGGCGATGTCACCGGGACCGAGCCACGCACGCTCACACAGGTATGCCGTCACGCCGCGACCTCCTCGAGCACCCTCGTGAGTGCATCGACGCCGGCCAGGCAGTCGCTCATCTCAGCGTGTTCAGCGGGCGAATGCGAGACGCCTGTCGGGTTGCGCACGAAGAGCATCGCCGAGGGGATGCCGGCGAGCTGGAG
>JACCXO010000096.1 GCA_013696975.1 Nocardioidaceae bacterium
GCACACCGCGCGGTCGTCGACGTCGACGTGGAGCTGGGACTCGTCAAGGTGATCGAGCTGGCCTGCACCCAAGACGTCGGCAAGGCGATGAACCCGCAGGCCGTGGTGGGCCAGATCCAGGGCGGCAGCGCCCAGGGCATGGGCCTCGCGCTGATGGAGGAGATCGTCATCAAGGACGGCAAGATCAAGAACCCGTCGTTCACCGACTACCTGATTCCCACCATCCTCGACACTCCGCCCATGCCGATCGAAGTGTTGGAGTACGCCGACCCGAACGCCCCCTACGGGCTGCGTGGAGTCGGTGAGGCGCCCACTATCTCGTCCGGTCCGGCGATCGTCGCCGCCATCCGTGCGGCGACGGGTCTGGACCTCGTCCGCGCACCAGTTCGGCCCGAGCACATCACCGGCACATGAGGGTGGACCCGCGACTGCTGGCCGCCGACTACGCGGCTGTCGGGGAGGTGGTCTCGCCCGGCGAGGAGCGGCTGGCCTCGCGGTTCCCTGGTGCGGACCTGTCGCGCCAGCCGGTACACACCGCCTATGTGCCGGCTTCTGCGGTGACCGGCGATGTCGCGCAGCGGTGGGGAGCTGCTGCGTTGACAGCGTTGGACATCAACGCTCCGACGGCCGAGACTCTCGCCCTTTCAATCGGATTCGACAAGGCGGCCACGGCCGCCGTGTGGCCGCTGATCCGCAGCAAGCTCGAGCGGGACCCGATCGAGGATCTTCGGATCGATCTGGAGGACGGTTACGGCGACCGTGGCGACGAGGCTGAGGACGCCGATGTGGTGACAGCGGTCACCGCATTGGCTCGAGCTGCCGTTGAGGGGACTGCACCGCCATTCTGGGGGCTCCGGTTCAAGTCCCTCGAGGCGGCTACGCGGGCGCGGGGACTGCGGACCCTTGACCTCGCGCTGGGCAGTGCTCTGAGTGTCGGTCCTCTGCCGGCCGGGTTCGTCGTCACCTTGCCGAAGGTGACGACGACCGAGCAGGTCGCCGGCATGGTGGAGGCATGCGCGCGGCTCGAGCGGGCCTACGGGCTCGACGATCGCCGACTTCGATTTGAGATTCAGGTCGAGACTCCACAAGCGATTCTCGGTGTAGACGGTGAGGCGCCGATCGCCCGCTGGATTCAGGAGGCTGACGGGCGCTGCAGCGGGCTGCACTTCGGCACCTACGACTACACCGCCGCGCTGGGCATCGCCGCCGCCTATCAGTCGATGGAGCATCCAGTGGCCGATCACGCCAAGGCGGTGATGGCACTGGCTGCTGCCGGGACGCGGGTCCGGATCTCCGACGGCTCCACCAACGTCATCCCGGTCGGCGACGAAGCGGCAGTGCACGCGGCGTGGGCGTTGCACGCGCGGCTTGTACGCCGCCACCTCGAGCGTGGCTTCTACCAGGGTTGGGACCTACACCCGGCTCAGCTTCCGACGCGCTACCTGTCGACATACCTGTTCTTCCGCGACGGTCTGGAGGACGTGCTCCAGCGCCTTCACAGATACGTCACCGGCAACGAGAGCGGCGGCGTCCTGGACGAGCCGGCCACGGCACAGGCGTTGGCGACATTCGTACGACGGGGCATTCACTGTGGCGCCGTGACTCTCGACGAGGTGCAGTCGCGGGCCGGCTTCGGTTTCGACATACTCGACAACCTTGCCGCCCGCCGCCTCGGCTAGCCGCCCCTCGCTGTCAGCTAGGGGCTGCCACCGGGGGTCCGCCGACAAGTGCTCGACCGAGCGTCAACGCAAGGAGAGACGATGCCTAGCCAACGAATCGCGTTCATCGGACTGGGAATCATGGGTGGCCCGATGGCCGCAAACCTGCTTGAGGCGGGCTACGACGTCGTCGGCTTCAACAGGAGCGACGAGGCGCTCGAGCGGCTCGAGCAAGCCGGTGGCTCGCGAGCCGCCACCATCGCCGAGGCGGTTGCTGAGGCTGACGTCGTCATCTCGATGCTGCCGGACTCCCCAGACGTCGAAGAAGTCGCGCTCGGCGACGACGGCATCTACACCAACGCCAAGCCTGGCACGATCCACATCGATGCGAGCAGCATCCGTCCCGACGTGTCCGCCGACCTTGCGAAGGCCGGTCAGGAGCACGGCGTTCGGGTCCTGGACGCTCCCGTGAGCGGTGGCGAGCAAGGCGCCGTGGATGCCTCGCTGTCGATCATGGTTGGAGGGGACAAGGCCGACTTCGACGAGGTGCTGCCTCTCCTCGAGACGGTCGGCGGCACCGTCGTGCTGGTCGGACCGCACGGCTCCGGTCAGACCGTCAAGGCCGCCAACCAGCTCATCGTGGCCGGCACCATCGAGCTGGTTTCAGAGGCGATCGTGTTTCTCGACGCTTATGGCGTCGACATGGAAGCCGCTCTTACCGTCCTGGCCGGCGGGCTCGCCGGTAACGCGATTCTCGACCGCAAGGCCGCCGGCATGCTCAAGCGCGACTTCAAGCCGGGCTTCCGCATCGACCTCCACCACAAGGACATGGGCATCGTCACCGCGGCCGCCCGTGAGAAGGGCGTCGTACTGCCGCTCGGTGCCGTCGTAGCGCAGCTGATCGCTTCGGTGCGCGCCCAAGGTGACGGCGGGCTTGACCACACTGCGTTGCTCAAACTCGCGGATCAGCTGTCGGGCAAGTTCGCTGACACCGGCCTGTCGGGTGACGAGGCCACACCGGCCGACAGCTGATGGCCGTCGTCGGGTTCGAGGCGCTGGCCGCGCTCGGTGAGGATGCGCCGACGGCCACCATGGCCGCCCTGGCGTCGGACAAGTCGATCCAGGTCGAGGGTCGTGCAGCTCATGTCGGTGTGGGTTCACCATGGAAAGGTGGCGGCATGGTCAAAGTGGTCGTGGCGCCAGACAAGTTCCGGGGGTCCCTGACAGCGCTCGAGGTCTGCGCTGCCGTCGAGCGGGGCGTGCGGCGGGTGCGCCCTGACGCGTCGGTGGTCAGTGTCCCGGTCGCCGATGGCGGCGAAGGAACCGTCGAGGCGGCGCTCGCGGCGGGGTGGACGGCGGTGTCACTCGACTCGACCGGAGCCAACGGTCAACCGGTCTCGGTGACATACGCAATCAACGGGAAGACGGCGGTCGTCGAGCTTGCACAGATCTGCGGGCTGGGCGCGATCGCCGAGTCCGACCGGAACCCGCTCGCAGCCACGACGTACGGCCTCGGCACCGTCATCGCCGCTGCCCTCGACCAGGGCGTGCGAAGGCTGGTGCTGGCAGTCGGGGGCAGCGCCAGCACCGACGGCGGGGCGGGGATGTTGCAGGCGCTCGGCGCCCGCTTGTATGACGATCAACGCCAAGACCTGCCGCCCGGCGGGGCGGCGCTGACCGCGCTGGCCTCGGTGGACCTGACCGGGCTGCACCCGCGGGTGCATGATGTCGAGGTGATCGTGGCGTGCGACGTGGACAGTCCACTGCTCGGCCCCGAGGGTGCGGCCGCCGTCTTCGGCCCTCAGAAGGGTGCCTCGCCCGATGATGTGGAAACCCTCGATGCTGGGCTGCGGCGCTTTGCTGAGGTGCTTGAAGCCAGCGGCGTCACGGCAGAACCACTCGGCGACTTATCGAATGCGCCCGGAGCGGGCGCGGCTGGCGGCACCGCATATGGCGCGATGACCGTGCTAGGGGCCCGGATCGAGCCGGGCATCGCGTTGGTGCTCGACATGGTTGGTTTCCGTGAGGCGCTGGCGGGAGCCGATCTGGTCGTCACCGGGGAGGGCTCAGTCGATTCGCAGACACTGCGCGGCAAGGTGCCGGTGGGCGTGGCGACCGCTGCTGCCGATCACCAGATCCCTGTTGTTGCGGTCGCGGGCCGCTGTCTGCTGGCGGGCGAAGATCTCGCCGGTGTCGGGATCAGAGCTGTCTACGCCTTGCTCGACATCGAGCCGGACCCCGCACGCAGCATGGCCGAGGCGGGGCGACTGCTCGAGGAGCTGGCCATGCGGCTCGCGAAGGAGCAGTTGCCATGACGCTTCCGTCACTAGCTGACCTCGTCCTGCGCGGCCGCTGCATCGTGGATGACGAGGTCAGCCTTGTCGAGGTTTCTGCCTGCGACGGCGTCATCGTGTCGGTCGAGGCATGGGACGGCGCACGTGAGGCGGCGCCCGACGCAGCTCGGGTTGTCGAGCTGGCCGCCGACGAGGTCTTGCTGCCCGGCCTCGTCGACACGCATGTGCACGTCAACGAGCCTGGCCGCACCGAGTGGGAGGGCTTCCACTCTGCCACCCGCGCGGCCGCGGCTGGTGGTGTCACGACGATCCTCGACATGCCGCTCAACTCGATCCCTCCGACGATCGACGTGGAGGCGCTCGAGGTGAAGCGGCAGGCGACCGTGGGCAAACGGCATACGGACGTGGGATTCTGGGGGGGTGCGGTACCGAGCAGCCTGGGCACCTTCCGCCAGCTCCACGAGGCAGGGGCCTACGGCTTCAAGTGCTTCCTCGCCGACAGCGGTGTAGAGGAGTTCCCGGCCCTCGACACCGATCAGCTCGACGAGGCGCTGGCCGAGGTCGCGTCGTTCGGCGGGTTGCTGATCGTCCACGCTGAGGACGCCCGCGTCATCGACCATGCTCCGCGCAGCAGCGGACCCCGGTATGCCGACTTCCTGGCCTCGAGGCCACCCGCAGCTGAAGACACAGCCATCGACACCGTGCTCGAGCTGGCCGCCAAGCACGGTGCGCGAGTACACATCCTGCACCTGTCGAGCGGCGGTGCTGTCGAGTCGATCCGCGGCGCCAAGCGCGACGGGGTGAAGGTGTCGGTCGAGTCGTGCCCGCACTATCTCACCGTGGCCGCAGACGAGATCGGTGACGGCCAGACCCAGTTCAAGTGCTGCCCTCCCATTCGCGACGCGGCCAACCGTGACCTGCTCTGGCAGGGCCTCGCCGACGGGGTGATCGACTGCATCGTGTCCGACCACTCGCCCTCTACCCCCGACCTCAAGCTGCTCGACACGGGCGACTTCGGCGGCGCCTGGGGCGGCATCTCGTCGGTCCAGCTCGGCCTGTCACTGATCTGGACCGAGGCCCGCACCCGTGGCCACGACCTGACTCGCGTGGCGCGCTGGATGGCGAGCCGCCCCGCGGAGATCGCCGAGGTGTTGGCCAAAGGGCGCGTCGCCGTCGGCTACGCCGCCGACTTCGCAGTCTTCGCCCCGGATGACACCTTCGTCGTCGACGCCGACAAACTGCACCACAAGAACGCCATCACTGCGTATGCCGGCCGGACCCTCTCCGGGGTCGTGCGCCAGACCTGGCTGCGTGGTCAGCTCGTCCACGCTGCCCCCGGGAAGGGTCCAGCCGCCCCGGACGGGCGAGTCGTCATACCAAGTCCTTCGGGACGCCTGCTCAGCCGAGGAGAAGCATGATGAGACCGCCCGCATCGCCAATCGACGTCCCCGACTTCACGACCTGGCCAGACCTTGCCTCCCGCCAGCTCGCCGGCAGCGTGGTGGCGGCCAACGACGAGCTCTTCGCACAGCGCGAGAACCTGATCAAGCCCGGGCCCTCGGTGTTCGCGGTGCACGAGTTCGGCCATAAGGGCAAGATCTATGACGGCTGGGAGACACGCCGTCGGCGCGAAGAGGGACATGACTGGGCGATCGTGCGCCTCGGGGTACCGGGTGTCGTGCGCGGCGTCATCGTCGACACCGCCTGGTTCAAGGGCAATTACCCGCCTCTCGTCTCCGTCGAGGCAGCCGCCGTCGACGGCTATCCCTCACCTGCAGAGTTCGAAGAAACCGAGTGGGCATCGATCGTCGACAAGACCGCCGCCGTCGGCGACACGGCCAACGCGTATAGCGTCGAGAGTGGCGAGCGCTGGACCCACATCCGGCTGTCGATCTATCCCGACGGTGGAGTGGCGCGCTTCCGGGTGCATGGCGAGGCCCGTCCTGACCCGCGCTTCCTGACGGGGACCATCGACCTCGCTGCACTCGAGAACGGCGGCGGCCTGATCGGGTGCTCCGACGCGTTCTACTCCTCGCCCGGCAACCTGATCCTCCCCGGCCGCGCGAGGCTCATGGGCGAGGGCTGGGAGAATGCTCGCCGCCGGGGCGAAGGCAACGACTTCGCGGTGTTCAGGCTGGCGGGCGAGGGCGTGATCGAGCATGTCGAGATCGACACGTCCTACTTCGTCGGCAACGCGCCGGGCTGGGTCAGGCTCAGCGCCTGCCACTCGCCCGGCGCGACCCCCGACGAGCAGGCTGGGTGGTTTGACGTCGTGGCCAAGACGCGCAGCCAGCCGGACACCCGGCACCGATTCCTGTCGGAGGCAGAGGCCGACAGGCGCGCAACACATGTGCGCCTTGACGTCTATCCCGATGGCGGCCTGGCCCGTCTGCGGGTCTGGGGGCACCTCACAGAGACCGCCCTCGCCATGCTGTAGTCCGGCATCCGCCGTGTCCCGCCGATCCGCCGCGACCGCCGGCTTGCCACCCAAGAGATTGGTGTCTGACGTGGTTCGGGCGACGGGAGACACCAATCCTGCTGGCGCTGCGCCTGCCTGAGAGCGCTCAGCGCTCGACTTCTCCCCGGATGAAAGCCTCGACCGACGCGCGACCCTCGTCATCAGGGCGCTGCACCGGCGGGGACTTCATCAGGTAGGACGAGGCGGCGAGCAGCGCCCCGCCGATCCCACGGTCCTTGGCGATCTTGGCCGCTCGGATCGCGTCGATGATGATGCCGGCCGAGTTGGGCGAGTCCCAAACCTCGAGCTTGTACTCGAGATTGATCGGCGCGTCACCGAAGGCGCGACCCTCCAGGCGCACATAGGCCCACTTGCGGTCATCGAGCCACTGGACATAGTCGCTGGGCCCGATGTGGACGTTGCGGGCGCCTAGGTCATGCTCGATGTTGCTCGTCACGGCCTGGGTCTTGGAGATCTTCTTGGACTCCAGCCGATCGCGCTCGAGCATGTTCTTGAAGTCCATGTTGCCGCCGACGTTGAGCTGGTAGGTGCGGTCGAGCACCACGCCGCGGTCCTCGAACAGCTTCGCCATCACTCGGTGGGTGATCGTGGCGCCTACTTGTGACTTGATGTCGTCGCCGATGACCGGGACACCGGCGTCCTCGAACTTCTTCGCCCACACGGGGTCCGACGCGATGAAGACGGGCAACGCATTCACGAAGGCGACACCGGCGTCAATGGCGCACTGGGCGTAGAACTTGTCAGCGACTTCTGAGCCCACGGGCAGGTATGACACCAGCACGTCGGCCCCGGTGTCCTTCAACGTCTGCACGACATCGGCCGGCTCGGCGTCGCTCTCCTCGATCGTCTCCCGGTAGTACTTGCCGAGGCCGTCGAGCGTGTGGCCGCGTTGCACGGTGACACCTGTCGGCGGCACGTCGATGATCTTGATCGTGTTGTTCTCGCTGGCGGTGGTCGCATCGGCCAGGTCGAAGCCGACCTTTTTGGCATCCACGTCGAACGCGGCGACGAACTCGACATCGCTCACGTGGTATTTGCCGAACTGCACATGCATCAGCCCGGGGACGATGCCCGACGGGTCAGCGTCACGGTAGTAGTGGACGCCCTGTATCAGCGACGTCGCGCAGTTGCCGACGCCGACGATGGCTACACGAACCGAACTCATGCGGCTCTCCTCATTCTGGGTTGGTCGCAGTCGGCGCAGGCGCGTTCGTGCGGTTAGTGGAAGTTTTGTCACGTATGACGCTCGGACCGGGTCTCGCGGTTGAGCGCCTCACCGGCGCACAGTGCGCACGCTCGTTGTCGATCAGCTGGCTCAACCAACGAACCTCGCGCTCGACTGACTCCAACTCATGGCGCTGCAGCTCCGAGGCGTAGGAGTCGACTTCTGCTGAGCGGCTGAGCGACATACGCATGCCGTCTAGGCGCTCCTCGAGCCGGTTGCGGCGGCCCTCGAGGATCCGCAACCGCGTTTCGGTCGCGGTGGCTCCGAAAAAAGCGAACCGCACTCCGAAGTTGTCGTCGTCCCATGCGCTGGGACCGGAGGCGGAGACGAGCTCACCGAACCGCTCCTTGCCCTTGGCCGTCAGCTTGTAGACGATCTTGCCGCGGCGGCCGGCGCGAGGCCCGCGCGAAGACATGTTCGGCGCGGAGCTCACTGAGCGAACATTGTCGACAGGGTCGACCTGGGAGGTGTCCTCAACGATCAGTTCGTCGCGCAACATCTGCTTGAGAGAGGGGTAGAGCGAGCCATAGGACAACACCCGGCCCCAGCCGAACAGGGCGGTGACGCGTTTGCGCAACTCATAGCCGTGCATGGGGGTCCCGGAGAGCAGACCGAGCACGGCCAGCTCGAGAGACGCAGCGCGGTTGGCCATGGCAGTGCTCCGCTCCTCGTCTGGTCACATGCAAGGGAGGCTTCCCTCTCATGTATCGGCGATACCTATCACGCGAACCTATCACGCCGACATATCGAGACGATATATCTGCGGATTGGAGACGGCGCCCGCTTTGCCCGTATCCTCGAAGGCATCATGTGGTCTCAACGCTCGGTCATCGACTACTCGCTCCAGCGACGAGCGATCTTGGCGAACCTCTTCAACGGTGGCGCCACGCACATGGACGACGTATGTGACGCCGACCCCTACACGCTGCGTGCCGCCAAGTATCATGGCGAACCTGCCTCGACGCCCTGTCCGGTATGTCGAAAGCCCGAGTTGCGTCACCTCAACTACGTGTTTGGTGACGAGCTCGGCCAGTTCTCGGGTCGGATCAAGTCGAGGGGTGAGATCGAGGCGATGGCGCGCGAGCACGGCGAGATCAGGATCTATGTGCTCGAGGTGTGTCAAGGCTGCGGCTGGAACCACTTGGTCGAGTCGTACGTCGTCGGCGATGGCTTTCCCCGGAAACCTCCGCGCCGCCGGCGCACCGTTGAAGACGACGACTGAGACGAAGAAGAGAGTCTGTGAGCACACGGCCGCCATCGAGCGGCGCCACTAAGCCCGAACCCACCGGTTCGGGCAAGGATGGCAGGGTCAAGATGCGTGATCTCGCCGGTTGGGCGAAGGCTCGCCATGCCGCGAAGAAGACGCTCAAGTGGGGCGCCATTCTCAGCCTGGTGGGTGCCGTGGCCGCGGCCATCGCGATCTACATCACCTACAAGTCGATTGACTTGCCTGACCCCAACGAGGACTTCCAGGCCGAGAAGACGACGGTCTACTACTCAGACGGCAAGCATGTGCTGGGTGAGTTCGCCTTGCAGAACCGCGACAGTATTCTGCTCGACGAGATCCCGCTGCACATGCAAGACGCGGTGATCGCTGCCGAGGATCGGTCGTTCGAGACCAACCAGGGGCTCGATCCACAGGGAATCGTGCGAGCCGCCTGGAACAACCTCCGGTCGGAGTCAGAACAGGGAGCCTCGACGATCACCCAGCAGTACGTCAAGATCTTGTACCTCACGCAGGAACGCACCTGGAAGCGCAAGATCAAAGAGGCATTTCTCGCGGTCAAGGTGCAGAACACCCTGAGCAAGGACGAACTCCTCGAGGGATACCTCAACACCATCTTCTATGGGCGCGGCGCCTACGGTGTCCAAGCTGCGGCGCAGGCGTACTTCGACAAGGACGCCTCAGCCCTCACCGTGCCCGAGAGCGCGGTACTCGCCTCCGTCATCAACTCGCCCGGCAACTTCGATCCCGCTCTCGGCAAGGACAACAAGCAGCGACTGCTCGAGCGCTACGACTACGTGCTCAACGGGATGGTCGAGCTCGGCCGCCTGGATGAGGCCGACGCCGCCGAGTTCGAAGGCAATCTGCCGCAATTCGCAGCAGCCGAGGAGCAGAGCGCGTATGGCGGCCAGCGCGGCCACCTCCTGACCCTGGTCAAGGATCAGCTCGTCTCCGCGGACTTCA
>JACCXO010000102.1 GCA_013696975.1 Nocardioidaceae bacterium
GGCAGCGGCATCGCCTTGAGCCGCTCCAGCAGCTCCACAACCGGCGCAGCACTGTCGATGACCTGGCCGGTCGGAACCTCCGAGCCTTCCTCCATGGCGTTCATCTGGCGCACCTCGACCGGGTC
The DNA here is from genome assembly GCA_013696975.1 of Nocardioidaceae bacterium. Classification (GTDB taxonomy): domain Bacteria; phylum Actinomycetota; class Actinomycetes; order Propionibacteriales; family Nocardioidaceae; genus JACCZJ01. The sequence continues at coordinate 126 of JACCXO010000102.1, forward strand.
CATGCCCAGCTCGTTGGCAAGCTTGTCCAACTGGGCCTCGTAGGCGAATGCGGTCTGCACCGAGCCGAAGCCACGCATCGCGCCACACGGTGGATTGTTGCTGTAGGTGCCGTAGGCATCGACGGTGATATGGGGCACGACGTAGGGGCCAAGACCCATCGTCCCCGCGTTACCCACAACCGCCGGTGTGCTCGAGGCATAAGCGCCACCATCGAGATACATACGCGCCTTGGCGTAGACGAGTTTGCCGCTGCGCTCAGCGCCGTACTCGTAGTAGAGCTTGGCGGGGTGGCGGTGCACGTGGCCGAAGAAGGACTCCAGGCGGTTGTAGACCATCTTGATGGGCTTGCCGGTGTGCAGCGCGAGCATGCACCCGTGCACGTGCATCGACAGGTCCTCGCGGCCGCCGAATGCACCGCCCACGCCGGCCAAGGTCAGGCGGACCCGCTCGGGCGGTAAGCCGAGAGCCGCGCACACCTGACGCTGGTCGACGTGCAACCACTGGGTCGCGACATACAGGTCGATGCCCCCCTCGCCGTCGGGGACAGCGAGACCGGACTCAGGTCCGAGGAACGCCTGGTCTTGCATGCCTACCTCGTACTCCCCGGTGACCACCACGTCGGCGGTGGCGTCTTGGTCGCCCTTGCGGAGCTTGAGGTGGCGCACCAGATTGCCGTCGGGGTGCAGATGTGGGACTTGCCCGTCGATCCCCGCGTCGACGGCATCGGCCGGTGGCTTCCACGGCTTGTGTCCGATGGCCACCTCGGCATCGACGACCGGTGCCAGCACCTCGAACTCGACCTTGATCTTCTTGGCCGCCTGCCGCGCGATCTCGGGATGGTCGGCCGCGACGAGCGCGATCGCCTCGCCTTCGTAGCGAACGATGTCCTTGGCCAGCACGGGCTGGTCGGCGTGCTCGAGGCCGAAGAAGTTCTCCCCCGGCACGTCCTGATGCGTGAGTACGGCGAACACGCCAGCCGTGGCCAGCGCCTCGCCGATGTCGATCGACTTGATCAGCGCGAACGGATGCGGACTGCGCAGGGTGTAGCCCCACAGCATGTTGTCGAGCCACATGTCGCTGGAATAGCCGAACTCGCCGGTGACTTTGAGGATGCCGTCGGGACGCAAGGGGCTCTCGCCGACACCACCAGGGGTGTTGCTCGTCGGCTTCTCCGCTGCCGATAAGGGCGCGGAGGGCTCGGTCTGAGGAGGCGTGGTGGTCATCGGGTCGCTCCGGATCTAGATAGCAGTGTGGTGCTCGCGGACTGGACCTCGCGTGCGACGGTGTCTTCGTCGAGGTTGACGAGGCGGTCCCGCTCCACGACGCGCCGGCCATGGACGAGGAGTAGTTCGAGAGGCGGCTGGGCGCCCAGTACCAGGGCCGCCACGGGGTCGGCGATGTCGATGTGAGGCAAGGTGTCAAGTCGCCACAAGGCCACGTCGGCCAGCTTGCCTGGCTCCAGCGACCCGATCTCGCTGTCCCACCCCAGCACCTTGGCGCTGCCCAGCGTGGCCATCTCCAGCGAGTCACGCACGGTCAGCGCCTTGGGACCGCCCTTGGCGCGGGCGAAGAGCAGCGAGTGGCGCACCTCTTCCAGCAGTGACGCCGACTCGTTGGAGGCAGCACCGTCGACGCCGAGCCCGACCGGCACACCTGCCTCGCGCAGTTCCCGGCTGCGGCAGATGCCCGCACCAAGCCGCGCGTTGGAGGACGGGCAGTGCGCGACGCCGGTGCCGGTGTCGGCGAGCTTGGCGATGCCGTCGTCGTTGATGTGGACGCCATGGGCATACCAGACGTCGTCGCCCAGCCAGCCGACCGACTCCATGTAGTCGACGGGCAGGCAGCCGAACTTCTCCTGACAGAAGTCGTCCTCGTCGACGGTCTCGGCGAGGTGGGTATGCAGGCGGACGCCCTTGTCGCGGGCCAGACCAGCCGCTTGCTCGAGCAGGTCACCGGTCACCGAGAAGGGCGAGCAGGGCGCTACACCGATGCGCAGCATCGAGTCGGGACTCGGATCGTGGAATCGGTCGATCGCGTCTGACGTGGCCTCGAGAATCGTGTCCAGATCCTCGACCACGTGGTCAGGTGGCAGGCCGCCTTGACTCTGCCCGAGATCCATCGATCCGCGCGTCGCCAGGAAGCGCAACCCGACGCTCTGCGCTGCCTGGATCTCGGCTGCAAGCAGGTCACCGCCGTCGGCGGGGAACACGTAGTGGTGGTCCATCGTGGTGGTGCAACCTGTGCGCGCCAGCCAGCTGATGCCTCCAGTGGCTGCGGCGCGGACGATGTCTTCGTCGATGCACCCCCACACCGGGTAGAGGGTGGTGAGCCACTCGAAGAGCGTGCAGTCGACCGCGAGACCACGGGTCACCCATTGATACAGGTGGTGGTGGGTGTTGATGAGACCTGGGGTGGCAAGGCAACCGGTCGCATCGACATACGTCGCATCGGGCAAGCCATGCGGTGCCCGCCCGGCACCGACCGACGTGATGCGGGTGCCCTCGATCACGAGATGGCCGACCGTGTGCTCGTTGCGGCCGGAGTCCATCGTGACGACGGCGCACCCGTCAAGGACGGTGGTGGTCATGCGCCGCCGCCTGCGGAGGTGCTCGCCATCCTGCCGGCGGCGAGCTTGACCGCGTCGATGATCTTCTCGTAACCGGTGCAACGGCAGAGGTTTCCCGCCAACGACTCCCGGATCTGTGAGTCTTCGGGCCGCGGGTCGCGGGCGAGCAGGTCATGGGTGGCAACGATCAGACCCGGCGTGCAGAAGCCGCACTGGACGGCCCCCGCGTCGAGAAAGGCCTGTTGCACCGGATGCAGGTCATCGCCTTCAGCCAGCCCCTCAACCGTGACGATGTCGCGACCCTCGGCCTGGCCGGCCGCGATCAAGCAGGCGCAGGCGGCGACACCGTCGAGGTAGACGGTGCATGAGCCGCACTCTCCCTGCTCGCAGGCGTTCTTGGAGCCAGGCAGACCCATCCGCTCACGCAACATGTAGAGGAGGCTCTCGCCCTCCCACACATCGTCGACTTCGTGGCGCTCGTTGTTGACAGTCGTGGTGATGCGCATGATCAGGCCTTCCGCGCAGAGGTGTAGTCGTCCCATGCCCAGCCGAGCGAACGGCGGGCCATGACCGAGAGAGAGTGGAGGCGGTAGGCGGCGCTGCCACGGACATCGTCGATCGGCGAAGCGGCGGCCTTGACCAAGTCACCGAACTCGCGTGCGAGTCCCTCGGGCAAGGCGCCCCTCGACTCCCACCGGCCGTCCGCCTCGAGGGCCTCGGCCAAGAAGATCTCAGCGTCCCTCGCTCGCCGCGGCGTCGGAGCGGCCGATCCGATGCCGGTGCCTACCTCTTTGCGATCGGGGTGCAGGGCGATGGAGAAGGCTGACACGGAGATGACCATGGCGTTACGGGTGCCGATCTTGCAGAACTGCTGCGGACCCTGAGGCGGGGTGATGTAAACCGCGGTGATGAGCTCGTCGTCGCGGCCCGCGTGCCGCTTGACGCCGATGTAGAACTCGTCGACCGGCAGCCGACGTACGCCATCGAGAGAGCTGAGCTCGACCTCGGCGTCGGCCGCCAGCAGCGCGGGGTGGGAGTCACCCGCCGGCGAGGCGGCGCCGAGGTTGCCTCCGACGGTGCCTCGGTTGCGAATCTGCGGTGAGCCGACCGTGCGTGAAGCCATGGCAAGGCCGGGCAGCTGGTCGCCCAGCTCGGCGATCACGCGCGTGTAGGTCACACCAGCTCCGAGCTTGATGCTGCCGTTGTCGCGGTCGCATTCGGCCAGCTCGGGGACTCGGGTCAGGTCGAGCAAGGTGGCAGGGCGATAGTGGTCGAAGTTCAGCTCGACCATCACGTCGGTGCCGCCCATGATCGGCTTGGCGTCGGGGTGGGCCGACTTGGCCTCGAGTGCCTCTTGCAGGCTGGTCGGTGTCAGGAACTCCATGATGTCTCCCCGGCGCGACCCGCAGCAGGTGCGTCATCTCGTTGCACCGTCGCCTGGATCAGGCCGTAGGGGCGGTCGTCTGCGTGGAACACCTCGTTGTTGTTCTCCAGGCCGAATCGCTCGAGGTCGTAGGCGAAGTGGTGGATATTGGGCGCTGAGAGCTGGACCTCGGCTACGTCGTCACGTGCCTCGAGCACACCCTTGCCCATCTCGAACAGGGTCTGCTGTAGGGCGAGGCTGTGCACGCTCGCGAACTGTTCGACCAAGATCCGGCGAATCCCGGCATAGGCCTTGCCCCAATCGACGTCGGTTGTGGTGTAGCGCCACCGCACGCTGAGAGTGGTGGCCATCACCCGGTCACGAGTCTCTTGCAGAGTGGTGTAGCCGTCGGTGAGGAAGCCGGCGAACTCCGAGCCGGTCGATTTGAGCACCACGAGCTCGCGCAGGCCGGACACGACCCACGCCGACTGGTTGTCGCCTTTGCCGTCGATGGTCACGACGGTGTTGCGGATCTCTTGACCCTTGCGCACGAAGCTGTGGTCGTGCGGTTCGCCGCCCACCGAGATGCGCTCCCACGCGTGCTCGTCGACCTCGATGCGGGCGCCCTCGACGGGCGCGGTGTCGTCGACGAAGTGGCGGCCGAGAGCCAGCGCGTAGGGCTCGATCTGCTCGACACCCACCTTTTTGGCATAGGCGTAGACGGTGTTCTTCTGCGTGTCGGTGGGGAGGACGCGAGCCTGGTCACCGGTGATGTGCGCGTCGGTGAAGTCTCCACGCAGAGCAGACGACACGGTGATGTCGCGGATCTCGTGACGGGCAGAGTCGCGATAGATCCGAACCACGTGGTTCTCTGCTTTTCCATATTGGTTCCGGCCGAGCACGATACTCACGACTAGCTCCCTCGATAGGTCGAATAGCTGTAGGGGCTCAACAGCAACGGAACGTGGTAGTGCTGATCCGGGTCGGAGACGGTGAATGCCACCACCACCTGGGGATAGAAAGTCTCCTGCTTCTGCCCGGCGAAATAGCGGCCGATGCTGAACCTGAGCTGGTAGTCCCCCGGATCGAGCCGGTCGGGACCAAGACTGGGCACTCGACCATCGGCGTCGGTCTCGCCCGTGGCCAACTGTTCCCCGCCTACATGCGACTCGAGTACGACGGCAACGCCGACCGCAGGCTTGCCCGCTGACGAGTCGATCACGTGGGTGGTGACCGCGCTCATGACGCGTCTGCTTCTAGCGCCGCGTCTCGTTCGAGCGCCGCGTCTGGTTCGAGCGCTGCGTCCAGACGGAGCAGGGCGATCTCGCGTAGCTGTGCCACGGTCTCAGCTTTCTCGGTACACTCGTCGTTGCTGATTCTGCGCTCGAGCTCCGACAAGATCTCGCCGGTTGAGCGCCCGGCCGCCCTGATGAGGAAGACCCGGTCGAACTTCCGCTCGTAGGCGCGGTTGGCCTCACGGAGCGCAGCCTCGGTGGCTTCGTCATCCTCGACACCTGACTGCTCGCGACGCGACTGGGCGGCTTCGGCCTCGTCGGTCGGCAGCTGCTCGCCGATCCGCGGGTGGCGAGCCAGCGCTGTCGCCAGCTCGTCGTCGCTGAGGTGCTGCGCACTTTGACCTGCCTGAGCCAGGGCGTCCGGCTTGTCGTCATACGGACGGCCGGAGGCAACCTCGTCGATCCAGCGCTCCACTGCCAGACAGCTGACAAGCAGGTCGCGCGCCTCGCTGTCGGGCAAGTCGTTGAAGCGGTCGATGCTTGAGGTCATCGGCTCAGTGCTCATGGATGGGCTAGTACTCATGGATGCGGTAACGCTCACTTCTCTGACGGTACGCAACTCGAGGATAGGTGCTGGACAGGTGTCCAGCGATTCAACGGGTCGAAACGCTGCCCACACTCCCTCTACCGGGTAGCACCTGATCTGCCCAGAAGGCGCTAGGCGGCAGACTGTGCGGCTATGACATTCGTTCGGGGGCTGGTGGCGCTGCTCTCGGATCAGCGTTTCAGGCAGCTGTTCGCGGTTCGTGTGACGGGACAGGCTGCCGATGGCGTCTTCCAAGTGGCGCTGGCGTCATACCTCTTGTTTTCGCCGGAGCTGCAGCCCGACGCCGGCGCCATCGCTGCGGCCCTCGCTGCTGTGCTGCTCCCGTTCAGCCTGCTGGGACCGTTCGCCGGGGTGTTTCTGGACCGCTGGAGCAGACGCCAAGTGCTCATGATCGCGAACTTGCTCCGTGTCGCGCCGGTGCTCACGGCTGCGGCACTCATCTCACAGAACTCGAGCAGAGCGGCGCTCTTCGTGACGGTGCTGCTGGCCTTCAGCATCAACCGCTTCTTGCTCGCCGGGCTGTCGGCGGCGCTTCCTCATGTCGTAGAGACGCGCGCACTCGTACTGGCCAACTCGATTATGCCGACGAGCGGAACCATCGCTTTCATGTTGGGCCTGGCTGTTGGCAGCGGCCTGCGGCTGGCGCAGTCGGCGCTGTCGCCTACTGGTGTGAACGCTGACGTGGTGCTCCTGCTCCTGGCCGCGGCTGGATTTGTGCTCGCGGCGGCGCTCACCTCGCGGATACCGCGTCACCTGCTGGGTCCCGACCTCGACTCAGCTCCCCCTGCCGCCGCCGAGGCGCTGAGCCGGGTGCGGCGCGGACTGATGGCCGGCCTGCGGCATCTACGGGAGCGACCCGTGGCCGCGAAGGCTCTGTGCGTGATCGCGGCACACCGATTCTTCTACGGGCTGTCAACCGTGGCCACCATCCTGCTGTACCGCAACTACTTCAACGACTCCGACGACGTCGACGCTGGCCTTGCCGGGTTGTCGATTGCCGTGCTCGTCTCCGGCGTCGGTTTCCTGGTTGCGGCCCTGATCACTCCGGCCGCAACGTCACGCCTGTCTTCGCAAGGTTGGATCCTGCTGTTGCTGGCCTTGGCGGCGGTGGCCGAGGTGTTCCCGGGAGCCCTCTACACCGAGCCGTCGCTGCTGGTCGCCGCCTTCGTGCTCGGCCTCTCTGCCCAAGGAGTCAAGATCTGCGTCGACACGCTGGTGCAGACCCATGTCGATGACGCCTTCCGCGGTCGCGTCTTCTCCGTCTACGACGTGGTGTTCAACGTGGTTTTCGTGGCGGCCGCTGCGGTGGGGGCTGTCGTCATACCCCCTGATGGCAAGTCCTATGCCGTCCTGACTGCCATCGCCCTCGGCTACGCCGCAACCGCCGTGCTCTATCTCCTGACCACCCGCCTGGACAGGATCCCGCCAGCTCGGAGCCGAGCGCACCTCCCGCCTCGAGCCAACCGGTAACCGCGCTGATCGTCACACTCGGTTCATCTCAGTGCAGTAGAAATACGGGATGAGCGCGGAGATCGTCCTGACCGATCGGGTCGTCGCGACGGCGAACTATGCCTACCTGCCTTTTGATGTCCCGCCCGGGGTGACCCGACTGGATGTCCGCCTGACCACGGACCGCGCTGCGTCGGTCGGGGTCGGGCTCTTCGACGGCCGCGGGTGCGGATACTCGTCACCGGGGTTTCGCGGGATCAGCGGGCCGGAGCGAAGCGAGTTCTTCGTCGCGCTCGACAGCGCTACGCCGGGCTTCACTCCGGGTCCGATTGAGCCGGGGACCTGGACGGTCATCGTTCCGGTGTTCTTCGCGCCGCTGCCGACCGGGGTGACGGTCCGGGTCGAGTCGACGACGGGGACGCCCGTGCCACCACTCCTGCCACAACCATTGCCGGGCGTCGTCGCACAAGGTCCCCGGTGGTACCGCGGCGACCTGCACTGCCACACCGAGGCGAGCTCCGATGCATGGTCCACCGGGACCGCACTGACGCCGGCCGGCTGGGCCGAGATCGCACGGGATCTCGGCCTGGACTTCCTCGCGATGACCGACCACAACGTCATCAGCCAGAACTGGTCGCTCGTCCGCGACGCCGGCAACGACGTGCTGCTGCTCGCCGGTGAGGAGATGACCAACTACTTTCACGGACACGCGACCGTTTCCGGCCTCGAACCCGGACAGTGGTTGGACTTTCGGCAGTCACCGTTCGGCCTGGATTTGCCGACAGGTGGCGCACGGATCGCGGACTTCCTCGCCACCGCCCGCGACTTCGGCGCCTTCGTGTCGGCGGCACACCCCTTCCGGCTCGGGTTGGGGTGGCAGTTCCTCGCCGAGGAGGTTGTCGAGCCGGCGGCCCGGCCCGACGGGTTCGAGGTCTGGAACGGCCCCTGGCAGGCGAACGAGGAGGTGGCCCTCGCCGCCTGGGACCACCAGCTCCGGGCTGGCTGGGAAGTCGTCGTCAACGGCGGCAGCGACCTGCACGGGGTCACTAATGACGGCGGCAACCGCGCTGGGCTGCCGACCACCGTCGTCTACGCCGACGCACTCGCCCGCGAGCCATTGGTCACCGCGCTCCGCGCCGGCCGCAGTTTCATCACCCGCGCTCCTGACGGCGTGGAGATCTACCTCACTGCGACGGGTCCCGGCGGACAGGCGACCTACACCGGCGGCCGGCTCCACGGCGCGGCGGAGGACGCGGTGTCGGTCTCGGCGCTGGTGCGGCGTGGCGGCGGAATGCGGCTGCGGCTGCTCACCGCCGAGGGCGAGGTCAGCGCGACCGAGCTCGACTCCGACGAGCAGACGGTGCCGCTCGACACCACGATCGGGGCCGGCTTCATCCGTGCCGAAGTGCGCGGACGGGGCTTCTTCGCCATGGAAGCGCTCACCAATCCGATCCGGCTCGTAGTCGGCGAACGGCCGGGAGCCGCCCGCCCGGAGATCGCCCCGCCGCCACCGAGCTGATCGGTGCCGGCCAGAGACGTCTGGCCCGCGATAACGTTTCCAAGGACTACGAGCCCGAATTCATCGCCGACTCCGGCCTGACTCGCCATGCCGCTCAGCGATCGCGGGCGGCCCACCAGTCGAGCAGCTCGGTGCGGGCGCGCGTCTCACCAAGAGGACCGTGGTCCATGCGCAGCTCCAGCAAGAAGCGGTACGCCTCACCGACCACGGGCCCCGGCCCGATCGCGAGGGCAGCCATGATCTGCTGACCGTCGAGGTCGGGGCGGATCGAGGCGAGCTCCTCCTCGGCTGCGAGCTTCGCGATACGCCGCTCCAAGTCGTCATACGTGCGACGCAACCGCTCAGCCTTGCGGCGATTGCGGGTCGTGCAGTCGGCGCGGGTCAACACGTGCAGCCGATCGAGCAGCGGGCCTGCGTCTCGTACATAGCGACGAACCGCCGAGTCGGTCCATTCGCCCGACCCGTAGCCGTGAAATCGCAGGTGCAGCTCGACGAGCCTCGCCACGTCGTCGGTCATGTCGTTCGAGAAACGCAGCGCCCGCATCCGCTTCTTTGTGATCTTGGCTCCCACCACGTCGTGGTGGTGGAAGGCCACCGTGCCGTCTTCGGCGAACTGACGGGTGCGCGGCTTGCCGACGTCATGCAGCAAAGCGGCAAGCCGGGTGACCAGATCGGGTCCGCCGGTATCGAGGCGTGGCTCCAAAGACATCGCTTGGTCCAGCACGGTGAGGGAGTGCTCATAGACGTCCTTGTGCCGGTGATGCTCATCGCGTTCCAGCCGCAGAGCGGGCAGCTCAGGGACGACGCGGTCAGCTAGACCGGTCTCGACCAGCAACATCAATCCGAGTCGCGGCTGGTCAGCGAGCACGAGCTTGACCAGCTCGTCGCGCACCCGTTCGGCCGACACGATGTCGATCCGGTCAGTCATCGAGCGCATCGCCGCTACGACGCCCGGCGAGACCGTGAAGCCGAGCTGGGCCACAAAGCGGGCGGCGCGCATCATCCTCAACGGGTCGTCTGTGAAGGACTCCTCGGCGGTCGACGGGGTCCGAATCACTCCCCTCGCGAGGTCCTGCAACCCTCCGAACGGGTCGATGAACTCCCGCTCAGGCAGCGATAAGGCCATCGCGTTGACCGTGAAGTCTCGCCGCCTCAGGTCACCGACGACGTTGTCGCCGAAGGCCACCTCCGGCTTGCGGGAGGCTGGGCCATAGGCGTCTGAGCGATAGGTCGTGATCTCGAGCTGCCACTGACCAGATCGCGCCCCGATGGTGCCGAAGTCGCGGCCGACATCCCAACGCGCGTCGACCCAGCCCTCCAGGCAGCGCTCGATGTCATGCGGCCGAGCCGACGTGGTGAAGTCGAGATCCGTGCCCAGCCGGCCCCTCAGGGCGTCGCGCACCGACCCGCCCACGAGCGAGATCACATGCCCGGCCCTGTTGAATCGCGTCCCGACCTCATCGATGACGGGGGCAGCCTTCACCAGTTCGCGCACCGCGGCACGCTGAACGTCGCTCAAGGATTGCTGGGGGGACACGATGCACCACTGTAGGAGCAACCGGTGCCCCCTACCGCACCGGTTAGCATTCGTTGCGTGACTGTCAAGCGCGAGACATCTCGGTGACGCCAACCTCTCGCCTACTCCTCGCCTCTCTTGGCGCTGCCGCAGTTCTGGTCTCCACGCTTGCGCCTGGCATCGGTATGTCGACATACGCCTCTCTTGCCACCACCTTCACAGCTACGACGCCCGGCCAAGACGGGCAGGCCACCGCCGGCCTCACCGCAGTTCGAGCGACCCAGGCACCGGCAGCAGACAAATCCGATCAGGTCCACCCCCACGGACCTAGCCCGCCACGCGTCTCTGGCGTGCCCGCTACGACTGACTTGACGGTCACCATCGACGAGCTGTCCCCTATCGACATCGCCCCCGGGCAACTTGTCGAGGTGTCGGGATGGGTCACCAACCCGAGCGAGCTCCGTTGGACCGACGCCCAGGTCTATCTCACGATGTCGGCCGAGCCGGCCACCTCCAAGAGCGGGCTCGACGGGTTCGCCTCGATCGAAGGCGGTTTCGGAACCCCGGTCGAGAAGATCGGCCTCTTTGACCAGATCGGGGCGCTGCCCCCAGGAGAACGGAAGCCCTACTCCTTGTCGGTGCCGTTCAGGCGCCTGCCGATCAACCAGGCACCAGGCGTTTATCACGTGGGCGTCATCGTCTTGGCCGGCAACCGTGATGGGCGCGACGCCGTGGCCGATGCTCGCGCTGACACCTTGATGCCCCTGCTACCGGGCCAGACCGCCGACAAGCCGGCACCCACCAACCTGTTGACCCTGTTGCCGCTGAGTGCTCCGGTGAGCCGCCATCCGGACGGGGCCTTCACCGACGACACGCTCGCGGCGGCCGTCTCGGAGGGGGGACGGCTGCGCAATGTGCTGGACTTCGCCATCTCCGCTCCGTCCGACACCCTAGAACTGGTGGTCGACCCTGCGGTCCTGCAAGCATGCCAGGACATGGCAGACGGTTATGTCCTCCGGGCGGCCAAGGAAGCTGACGACACCGGCATCGAAGGGGACGCGGACAACCAGCGGGCGGCCGGCGACTGGCTTGCCGACCTCGAGAGCATGGTGGCGCGTCAAGGACTGACGTTGCTCCCGTGGGGCAGCCCAGCCTCGAGCGTGCTCGCCGAGGCGGAGATGCCGGCCGTGATCGAGGCCGCGGTGCTCGCCGGACAGACCTTTGCCGCAGAGACGAATCGCAGCGGTGCCATCACCAACTGGCCCACCAGAGGCCTGACGACCCGGCGCGGCCTGGCTCTCACCCGTTCTGCGGGCGCGGCCGTCCACGTCGTGTCCCGGCTGAGCCTGCCGGCACTACGAGGCGACGCCATCCACCCCGACGAATATCCCCCGGCGCAGGTCACACTCGGCACCGTCGACGGTCCGCTGACGGCGATCGTTACTCGATCAGAGATCGGTGGCGTGGCCTTCACGTCGACCGTCGACATGCTTGAGCTAAGACAGGCCGTGGCGGCAGAGGCGACAGTCAGAGCTCTCAGCTCGCCCCGCGCTCAGACATCCGTCCTGGCCGCACCGCTGCACTGGAATCCCCAGGCCGATGCTGACGCCGACTTTGGATCGGTGTATGACTTCCCGACCGTCTCGGCGACGACCCTCGCCGATGCAGAGACCTTTCCCACTGCCGACTACACGGGTCCGGTCAGGCTGCCGAAGAACGCTCCCCCCGGCTTCCCCACGAAACTGGTCGAGATCATCGCCGATCTCCACAGCACTGGTTGGGTCTTCGTGGAGCTACTAACCGAGCAACGTCGGGTCTCGCTCGAGTTTGACCGCGAGCTCGCCAGTGCAGGTTCGTACTGGTGGCAGCGACACCCCAACCGGGCGACGTCGCTGATCAGGCACTCGAAGCGTGACAAGGCGGCACAAGTCCGTCAGGTCACCATCTCCGGGCCATCCTTCGTCACCCTGTCGAGCGAGTCGGGACGGTTCCCGCTGACTGTCACCAACGGGCTCGACGTTTCCGTGACGGTGAAGGTCGACGTGGTGGCACAAGATGCGGCCTTCCAGATTGAGCCCCTCAACCCGATCGTGTTGGAGCCAGGTCGTCAGCGTGACGTGGAGGTCGTCAGTCGCGCGAAGGGTTCAGGTCTGACGGCCGCTAGGGCGAGGTTGTCAACGTCGAGCGAGCTCCCCTTCGGACGGCCGGTCGACTTCGACATCCGAGCGACTCAGATCGGCTTGCTCATCTGGGTGGTGTTCGGTTCCGCCGCTGCGGTGATCGTCGTCGCCTCCGGCCTGCGCATCTACCGCCGGATCCGCACCACGGGGTTCACGCCGCGCGGGGAGCTGCCCGGATGAGCGTCTCGCGCCGCGCGACGCAGCCACCGGACACATCGCCGCCCCCTCCCGAGGCAGTCCCAGCCGTGACAGAACCGCGGTCAACCGCGCCAGGCGCCTCTACGCACGAACCAAGCTTGCTTTCCTCGAGCCTCGTGATGGCCGCGGGCACCTTGTTCTCCCGGCTCACTGGTTTTGTCCGGGCCGGCCTCCTCGCAGCGGCCATCGGGATGGCACAGCACGCCGACGTCTTCCACATCGCGAACACCATCCCCAACAGTCTCTACATCTTGGTCGCAGGTGGGGCCTTCAACACAGTCTTAGTGCCTCAGCTCGTTCGGGCCATCAAGTCGGACGCCGACGGCGGCGCCGCCTACGCCAGCCGCATCGTCACGTTGGGAGTGCTTGTCCTCAGTGGAGTGACCGCGGTGCTCGTGGTCCTTGCGCCTCAGCTGTTGAGTCTGATGGTCGACGACTCCCTGTTCGACAACCCGGCGACACGCGAGTCGCTCATCGACTTCGCCCGCTGGTGTCTGCCGCAGATCTTCTTTTACGGCACTTTCGTGCTCGTCGGTCAGATCCTCAACGCCCGGGGGCGCTTCGGCCCGATGATGTGGGCACCGATCGCCAACAACGTCGTGTCCATCGCCATCGTCGTTACCTATCTCTTTCTGTATGCCGGAGATCCGGCCAGCGGCGGCTACACCCAGTCACAAGAACTGCTTCTCGGACTGGGCTCGACGGTCGGGATCGCCGTTCAAGTGGCGATCCTCATCCCCTACCTGCGAGCGAGTGGCTTCTCCTACCGGCCACGCTTCGACTTTCGAGGGACCGGCCTTGGCCACACGCTGCACCTTGGCGTGTGGACCATCGGGATGGTCGTCGTCAACCAGTTGGCCTTCTATGTCATGGTTCACCTCGCCAGCGCTGGTGCTGCCGCGGACTCCGGCTTCACCGTCTACGGAAACGCGTTCCTGCTGACACAGGTGCCGCATTCCATCGTCACAGTCTCCCTGGCGACCGCGGCAGTGCCACTCATGTCCCGCTTGGCCGCCGACTCGCAGCTGGGTGACGTCGCCGCCGAGATGTCGCAGACATTGCGCCTCGCGCTTGCCGTCATCGTGCCGTTCGCAGCGCTCCTGTGCGTCCTGAGTGGCACCACCGCTGCGCTGCTCTTCGGCTACGGCGCGGCCGCAGGCGACACCGTTCCGCTCGGCCACACACTGATCGCCTTCGCCCCCGGCATGGTCATGTTCTCGATTCACTACCTCGCCCTACGTGGCTTCTACGCCCTCGAGGACACCCGGACCACCTTCTTCATCCAATGCCTGATATCGGCTACGAACATAGGCATGGCGATCGGTCTCACGCTGGTGGTCTCCCCTCAGTCGACCGCGCCAGCCCTGGCCGCAGCCTATGGCGCGTCATATCTGGTGGGGGCAGTCGTCTCAACTCATGTGCTGTTCGGACGGCTAGGTGGGTTAGCTCGACGTGACCTGACGATATATCTCGCTCGGCTGTTGCTGGCGGCTCTGCCGGCAGCGGGTCTTGCCTGGTTCTGCGTGGTGGGCCTCGAACGCATCGGCCTCGAGGGTGAAGGTGGCAGCACGACTGATTCCGTGGCGATCCTCGCGGCTGGCGGGCTCGCGGGCCTCGGCGGCTACCTGGTGCTGGCACGGGTGCTGCGCATCGCCGAGACCGCCTCGATCGTGCGGCTGGTCGCGACGCGCGGAAGGCGCAGCTGACGGTGCATCGCAGGCGGAGGATGCGATGCGCAGGCAACAGACGTGTTCGAGGGCAGAAACAGATACCGAGAAGAGACCCGCATCTGACGCCAACGATGAGACCATGAACTAAAGGCATACCGATCCACCGCCATGACAAGTCGGCTTCGATCGCCCAGGCCGACAACATATAGCAGACATGCATTGACCACCGACGAGAGTCGACAGGAGCACAGACCGTGGGAGCGCATCTGGTCGGACCGGGCTTTGTGCTCGCCGACCGGTATGTCATCGAGGACCTGCTGGCTCAAGACGGCCAGTCGGAGTCATGGCGGGCTCGTGATCGGATCTTGGCGCGATCCGTCGTACTCCACGTTCTGCCGAGCTCGTCGGCGCACGCCACTGAGCTGATCGCCGGCGGAAAGCGGGCCTCCCAGGTGGCGGATCCCCGTGTGCTGCAGGTGTTCGACGCCATCGACGATGGGGAGCTGAGCTACCTGGTCCGGGAATGGGCGACTGGTCAGTCGCTCGACTTGATCCTTGCGGACGGCCCGCTCCCCGCCCGCAAGGCGGCGTGGCTCATGCGAGAGGTAGCCACCGCTGTAGTCAAGGCTCACCGCACCGGGCTGCCACATGGTCGCCTCGTGCCGGATGCCGTCGTTCTCACGCAGTTCAGTGGCGTCAAGATCATCGGACTGGGCACAGCGCTGCCACTGCGTGGGGATCAACTCCCCGTCGACCCTGAGCTGGGCGACACCGTCGACCTCGGGCGCTTGCTCTACGCATGCCTCACGGCACGCTGGCCCGGTGGTTCGGTGAGTGGCTTGACCGCCGCCCCCACCGAGCACGGCCACCTGCTCCGGCCTCGGCAGGTGCGGGCGGGAGTGCCCCGCTCCCTCGACGCTGTGTGCGACCGAGTGCTTTCGGACGTCTCCCGCTATGGCGAGCCCATTACGAGTGCGGTGGAGTTCAAGGCGCAGCTCACCCAGATCTTGGCCGCGGAAGGTTCGCCACCCAACCCGACCGTCAACTTCGTCGCGGCCCCAGAACTGGCGTTGGCAACGAAGTCGCAGCGGCCCCCGTCCGTGCTACCCCGCGATACGGGTGGTCCGGTCACGGGTGAGCATCCGATCTACACCGATCCACCGGCAACCGACGACTCACCGCTGCGTCGCACGCTGCTTTGGTCTGTGATCTCTGTACTGGTGGTGGGCGCGGTACTGCTTGCATATCTTGTCGGACAACAAGGCTCGGGTGCCTCGAGTCGGCCCCCTGCCTCGATCTCCAACTCAGCAGGGACCAACCGGTCGGCCGACCTCCTGGAGCCGATCGCCATCGAGACCGCGGCTGACTTCGATCCGGAAGGTGTCGACGGCGAGAACCCGGACTTGGTCCCGTTGGCCATCGACGACGATCCCACTACTGCTTGGGAGACCGTGCGGTACGACAACGACCCCTCTCTCGGCAATCTCAAGTCGGGCGTGGGTCTCCTGCTCGACCTGGGTCAGCTCAAGCGGGTAAGAGCGGTCAACGTCGGGCTCCAAGGCGATGCCACCAGCCTCGAGCTCCGCGCTGCACCTGATGCGTTCGCGGTCACCGCCAGCAGCTCGGCTGATGACTACGCGGTGGTCGACTCCGTCGAGGGAGCCGCCAACCGAGCAGACTTCTCCCTCGAGACGCCAGTCAAGACCCGATTTCTTCTACTCTGGCTGACGTCGCTGCCCAGTGAGGACGCCGGTCACTATCGAGGGAGGGTATCCGACATTGAGGTGCTTGGGTGAGCGAGCTCTCGGAGGAGCGAGCAGATACCGACCTCTTGCGGGCCCATGTCGAGGGGGACTCGAACGCCTTCGCGGAACTGGTGCTTCGGCACCGCAATCGGCTGTGGGCGGTCGCCTTGCGCACGACGGGGGACCCCGAAGACGCGGCCGACGCCTTGCAGGAGGCACTGCTCTCGGCCTTCCGCCGCGCTGAAACTTTTCGCGGTGACGCTCAGGTCACAACCTGGCTGCATCGCATCGTCGTCAACGCCTGCCTGGACCGACTGAGGCGTCGAAGCTCCAGACACACGGAGCCGTTGCCTGACGAGGGTGACCGGGCAGCGATCCTGGCCGCGCCGCAAAACGCTGACGACCCCGTCGAGGTCTCCGAACGCCGCACAGACGTATTCGCGGCACTTGCCAAGCTGAGTGAGGAGCAGCGTGCGGCGCTGGTGCTCGTCGACATGGAGGGTTATTCGGTCGAGGAGGCGGCAGACATCCTCGGATGCGCACCTGGCACCGTCAAGAGCCGGTGCTCTCGGGGCCGAGCCCGGTTGGTTCCGCTGTTGGCGACCTACCAACGGAACCCGGCAGGCTCGGCTGACGTCCAACCCTCGCAGCATTCACCCCGCCGACCCTCCGTGCCGCAACAACCTCGAGCGGAGGAGGTGGCGCCCACCTTCTCCACCGGGCGTCCCTTGAAAGGAGGAAAGACTTCGCTGTGACCGACATTGTGCACCCCACTCTCGACAAGGTCGCGGATCTCCACGAGCGGCTGCTCGAGCCAGACCAGGTGGCCGCGGTCGAGGCTCACCTCAGCGTCTGCGCCGACTGCGCCGACCTGCTGGCAGCCCTCGACGACGTCTCGGTTCAGCTCGCTGACGTCGGAGCTGATCTCGCTGTCATGCCGGCATCGGTCGCGGCTGATCTGGATGCCGCCCTCGACCGGGCGAGTGCCGAGCGCGAGGCGGGTGTCCCCTCACTTGCAGATCGTCGTACGTCGGACTCTCTTCAGCCCTACCGCACCCCGTCTCGACGACCGGCGTGGATCCTGATCGGGGCGGCGGCTGCGGTGGCGGTCATTGCGATCCCCATCGGGTTGAACAACCGGGAGCCCGGATCCGACTTGGCCAGCGACTCTGCCGGCTCCGTCGAAGAGCTCGGGCAGCGAAACCTGGACGAGCAAGGCCCCCGCGGCGCCCAAGAGGGCAGCGCCGGCGGCGCGGAGGGCAGAACCGATCCGACGGGCCCCGCGAGCTCCCTGCCAACGGAGGAGGCCCGGCGCGTCGAGCGCTTGAACCCGCGAAATCTCGCTGCTTTCGCGGCTCGAGCTGACTCAGCTCAAGACACCGAGGTGAGCGAAGCGCCGCTGGCAATCGCTGCTCGGTGTGCGACGTACAAGAGCCTGACCAGCGCCGACGCCGACGACAAGCGAGCCATTGCTGCTCCCGCGAGGTGGCGGGGCAAGCGTGCGGTGGTGCTCGTCGACCTGGCGGCGTCATCTGTCTCGGTATTTGACTGCAGGACTCCGACCGAGGTGCTTTACAGCACCCACTACTGAGCACTGCGGCGGGAATGGCCGAGGCCTAGGATCAGTTGCAGTCGTTGGCGGCATATACGGCGCCGCGTCGTCATCAGATTTCAGGAGAGCGAGTCAGTGACCGAAGTGTCTGCGGCTGAGCCCGAGGTCCGCGATGTCATCATCATCGGGTCAGGACCGGCCGGTTACACCGCGGCGATCTATGCTGCCCGAGCCAACCTCAGGCCACTCGTGTTCGAGGGTTCGGTGACCGCCGGTGGTGCCCTCATGACGACGACCGACGTGGAGAACTTCCCTGGCTTCCCCGACGGCATCATGGGGCCGGCTCTGATGGACGACCTGCGCAAACAGGCCGAGAAATTCGGCGCTGAGCTCGTAGCAGACGACATCACCGATGTCGCGCTCAACACGGAGATCAAGACGGTCATCGACTCAGCGGGGGGCGCTCACCAAGCTCGCACCGTGATCTTGGCGATGGGTTCCGGCTACCGCAAGCTCGGTCTGCCTGACGAAGACCGGCTCTCCGGGCACGGCGTCAGCTGGTGCGCCACCTGTGATGGCTTTTTTTTCCGCGACCAGCACATCGTTGTCGTTGGTGGAGGTGACTCCGCCGTCGAAGAGGCCACATTCCTGACCAGGTTCGCCTCAAAAGTCACGCTGGTCCATCGGCGCGACGAGCTGCGCGCGAGCAAGATCATGGCGACCCGGGCACATACCAACGAGAAGATCGAGTTTGCCTGGAACAGTGCTGTCGAGCAGATCCTCGGCGCTGACCACCTCGAGGGCGTGGTGCTCGAAGACACTCGGACCGGCGAGAGCCGCACCCTCGATGCCACCGGCCTCTTCATCGCCATCGGGCACGACCCGCGTTCGGAACTCGTGCGCGGTCAGATCGACCTCGATGACGAGGGCTATGTGCGGGTGGAATGCGGCAGCACCCGCACCAACCTGCCCGGTGTCTTCGCCTGTGGTGATCTCGTGGACCATACCTACCGGCAAGCAGTTACCGCCGCAGGCACCGGGTGTGCCGCGGCCCTCGACGCCGAACGCCATCTGACGGCGCTGACTGACTCGTGAGCCGCCTTCCGATCTGCCCTGAGACAGTTGACTCGCGACTGTCGGAGCGGTCGACTAGTTTGCAAGCTGCTACCCACCTATCCCTACCGACCTCATCCAGCACCTCAGCACTCGTCCGACCTCTAGCGAATTGAGCAGGAGACCTCATGAGCAACCTTCCCGCCGTTACCGACGCAGACTTCAAAAGCACCGTGCTCGAAGCCGACAAGCCAGTCCTCGTGGACTTCTGGGCAGAGTGGTGCGGTCCCTGCCGCCAAGTGGCCCCCATCCTGGACGAGATCGCCAGCGCTCACGGCGACAAAATGGACTTCGTCAAGATGAATGTCGACGAGAACCCCGTCACCCCAGCCGGATATCGAGTCACCGGCATCCCCGCGCTCAACGTCTACAAAGGTGGCGAGCTCGTCAAGTCGATTGTCGGCGCTCAGCCAAAGGCCGTGCTGCTGCGCCAGCTTTCAGAGTTTCTTGACTCCGGAGCCGACAAGACCACTCAGGCCAGCTAGCGGCCTTGTCAGTCTGACCCCGCGGTGTCAGTGCGTGGGCTGACACCGACGGGTCCCACTGCGCGCTCGGGCCTGATGGCGCCCAGCCAACGTTCCCAAGCCACCTCGACATCGCCGCGCCACGACAAGACGCTGCGCAGCTCAAGCCGGAAGAGCGGATACCGTGGGTGACGACTCACCGTCTTGAAGCCGACCGCCGTCAGGAAGTCGGCGGGCATCACACAGCGGTCTGACAGCGGGTCTCGGTCCGGACTGGCCTTGAGGTCACCGAACGCCTCAAGTGCTTTGACGCCTCGTCGGCTCAAGGCGTCTTTCACGACCGCTTGGATGAGCACTCGCCCAAGACCCGCCTCGGCGAACTGCGGGAGGATGCGGGCTGTCAGCAACAACACCGCGTCCGGGCTGACTGAACGGACGGAAAAAGCGGGAATCCCACCGACATAGGCGGGTGGTGCATAGAGGGCGAATCCGGCGACCTGTCCGTCGACATACAGCATGCGGCCGCAACTGCCCCATTCCAGCAGCACAGCCGATAGCCAGTCGTCCTTGCGGGTGGCACCTCCGTTGCGGTCACCCAGCTCCCAAAGTGTGCAGGCCCGGCACGGTATCGGCAGCTCGTCGGCGTTGTCGAGCGTCACCGATACGAGTTTTCGTGCCATG
>JACCXO010000122.1 GCA_013696975.1 Nocardioidaceae bacterium
GATGGACGCTTGCTCAGCGAGCCCTGGATCCAGAACGGCCAGCTCGTCAGCCGGGAGCCCACGCTGCGGGAGATCCGAGCCCGCGCCGAGCGTTCGATTGCGGCACTTCCGCCTTCACTTCGCACCCTTGTCGCACGAGAACCGTATCCGGTCGAACCGAGCGAGGCACTTGTCCGCCTCAGGGACAAGACCATCGACAGCCTCGATCTCTCGCACGAGTGATCTGTTCAGCTATCGATGTCGAAAATAGACAATTCGGAGCGTTCGATCTGGCCTTGGCTAACGATCGTAGGCACCGACCCAGTAGACGGTCGCGTGTAGTGGCTGGTCTTGTAAGCGGCATCGGCGCCGTCCATCGCTGTCGGTCCTGTAAGCGGCATCGGTGCAGCTTCGCTGCACGGTAGCTCCGGCTTTGCTGTCGACGCTCCCCACGCTGAAGCCTGTCGTGAACCAACGCAACCGCTTGGTGGACCGGGTTTCGACCGGCTTCAGCGCCTGAAGATCATCCCGAAATCGCCCGTCCAATGAATCCGGCGACATCCTCCTGCAGCTTGTACAGCGCTCCGTGTTCCAGATACACCATGTGGCCGACCGGGTACTCCTCCATCACGATGTTGCCGCGGACCTTTGGGTCGAGCGCCATGTGGTTCACGGTGTAGAGCGTGGCGTAATACGGCGTCGCCAGGTCGTAGTACCCCGATGCCACGAAGAGATGGAGATACGGATTCTTCGCGAACGCGTCCCGCAGTGCGCCACTGGTGTCGGCATAGCCGGCGACGCCGTCACCCCAGCTCCACTCCAGGCCACGGAGGATGTGGTACTCGACATCGCTCTCGTACCCGAGATCGCGACGGATGTAATCGTTGACGACCGTGGTGAACGGAGGACGAATCGCCGCCATGCTCGGATCGAAATCGGGGTGCTCCGACACACCGGATCGGTCCGAACCCTTGAACCGGCTGTCGAGGCGACCGACCGTCTGGCGATCCGTCCGCAGCAGTTCCTTGCAGAATCCCTGAATGTGGATCCTTAGGTTCGCCAGGTCCAGATACGCTCGTGATAGACCCGTGTACGTCTCGAGCCCGTCGAGGACGACCTTACGCTGATCGTCGGGAAGGCGATCCCCCTGCGACAGAGCTGGCACGTACGTCGTCTCCACCCATCGCTCGACCTCATCCAGGAACGTGCGGATGTCCCGCTTCCTGACCCTGCCGTTGATCCTGCCGTGGTACCAGGCGGTCGCCGCGTAGGTCGGCAGAAATAGGATGTACGGAAGGTCGTTGCCGGCAGCGAACCGGGCCGTCTGCAGGTTGAGAACGCTCGAGATCAGGATGATCCCGTTGAACGCGATTCCGCGCTCGATCAGGTATCCGGCCAATCCGGCCGCTCGATACGTGCCATAGCTCTCGCCGGCGAGGAAGAGCGGTGACCTCCACCGCTTGTAGCGTGTCAGGTACAACCGGATGAACTCGCCGACTGATTCGAGGTCTCCCTTGACGTCCTTGGCTTTCTTTGCGAAGTCGTCGCTGGTCGCGCGGCTGTAGCCGGTATCGACCGGGTCGATGAACACCAGGTCGGTCGTCTCCAGCCAGGTTGCATCGTTGTCGACCAGCTTGAACGGCGGTCTCGGCATCGCGCCGTCATCGAGCATCGCCACGCGCTTCGGCGCCAAACCGCCCATATGGAGCCAAACTGACGCCGACCCCGGTCCACCGTTGAACGTGAACGTCAACGGGCGATCCGCACTGTCGCCCGGCCCGTTGAGCGTGTAGGCGGTGAAGAACAGATTCGCCTCGGTTTCGCCCTTGTCATTCCGGACCGGCAGCATCCCGGTTGTCGTCGTGTAGGAGAGCCGCAACGAGCCAACGGACATTTCATGGGTGCGGACGACGGGTTCCGGTGGGGAAGGTTGCCCGGTTGCCGCCTTTGTCTCATCGGTATCGGCGGGTTGTTCGGCAGCGGTCTGGTCTGAACTCATGCGTGCTCCTGGACATGGCGCGGCGAATCGACATGTCGCGCAGTCTAGCCGAGGGCTTGCACTCCCGCCTCCCGTTATTCCGGGCCATGAGAATGCCCGCCCCGTTCCCAGGACAGGCAGCTTATCCGGAGTGCGATGACAGGAGCATTCGGAGCGATCAGGCGAGCAGCCGCTCCGCGCGCTCACGAAGGGTTGCTTCGATCGTTCCCTGGAACGGCTTCGCGGCCCAGGGATACTCTCCATTGATCTCGACATCCGTGTCCGTGACATCGAGCGAGCCGCAGATCGTGAAGTTCATCGCCTTGAAGGAGAACGTGCCGCCGCTCTCCGTCCAGTTCTCATGCACGTCCGTGATCCGGTCACCGTACTGTGCCTTTGCTTGCGACAGCAACCCTGTCAACCGGTTGAGCGCCTCTTCCTTGCCGAGGGTGTGCGGGACGGTGACAGTGCTCTTGGGCATGCAGATGCTCCTGTTGAGGTTCGAACAGCCAGCGGTTCGGTGAGTCGTACGGTATCGACCAGGCGCTCCCGACGGTCGCCCAAAGCATACCCGACCGTCGGAACGGGCCGCCGATTTGATCCACTCCCGCGCGGCTATACTCACACGTCGTCATGGTTGTCGATCACAATGGTTCGGAAGGATCCCCATATGAAGGATTCACGTCCGTCCTGGATGCCGGGCCTGTCTCGCGTCCGGACCGTGTTCGTGCTTGCGGTGATGATGCTTGGCGCGTCCCCGCTGGGTGGCTCGACGCACCAGGAGCCCGGCACCCCGGAGATGGAGAATCCCGATTTCCACGGAGCGCTCCCCTGGGAGATCCCGGAGGACGGCGAAAAGATGGTTGTCCACAGGATCGTGGATGGAGACACCTTCCAGCTGACGTATCCCCACGATGACTGGTACTACCCGACTCGCCTGATCGGTATCCAGGCTCCCGAGATGGATGGTCCGTACACAAGAGAGGGGTGCTACGGGCAGGAATCCAGGGAGTTCCTCATCGAGCTCCTGCCGATCGGCTCGGAGGTAGTCGTCCAGAAAGACATCACCAACGAGGATCGCAACGGTCGTCGCCTTCGGCATGTGTTCGTGGTCGAGCCGGGCCCGTCGGGCAGGGACGACGCCTACCTCGTTGCGGAAATCCTGGTCCTCGGCGGATTTGCCGAGGCGCGTGACTATCCGCCAGACGACCTCTATGACGATGTCCTCGCCGAGGCGGAAGAGATCGCCCGGAGCGACAACGATGGACTCTGGGGGTCCTGCGCGACGTGAAGATCGGGTGACGATCGGCCTCTTCAAGCCCGGGATTCTTGCCGATGATCCCCAGGCTCAGTGAGGGATGGGTGATGGAATCGAGACGTCCTCCAGGGTCTCCGCATCTGATACAGTAAGCACGCGACAGCATTTCAAGACCCGAATCAACCATGCATTGGCCTTCTCGGCACCGCTTTCCGCCATGATCTGATGGCCCGAGTGCCAACGGTCACGCTCAAATGGAGCGACGATCCGGCCGGTGTGAAGCAATTGGAGGGATTCTGTCATGAGGAACGATCGCCGTCGTTTGGCTCTTGTTTCGCTGCTGACCGTGTTCGGGATGCTGCTTGGTCAGTTCGCGGCGGCACAGGACGCGACTCCGGTCGCTTCGCCTGTCACGGCCGAGAACTCGGCTCCGGTGCTGCTCTTCACATCCGACGGCATGCGGCCGGATTTCATTGAGCGCTACAGCGCCGCCGGCGTGACCCCCACCTTCGCTGAGATGATCGAGGGTGCGGTGATGGGCGAGAATGGACTGCTCCAGGCATTCCCACCGAACACCGGCACCGGCTGGGCGACGCTTTCGACCGGCACCTGGCCAGGCGAGCATGGCTCCGTCAACAACACGTTCTACCGGACAGGCGATTCCGACTTCAACAACCGCACGAGCGCATTCGACCCCGGGGTGCTCCAGGCGCAGACGATCGCCCAGGCCGCTGAGCAGTACGGCAAGTCCGTCGTTGCGATCCACTGGACCGGGACCGGCGGTCTGGTCCCGGCCCTGAACGGTCCGGCGATCGACTATTGGTCGTCGTACTCGTTCTCGACCGTGCTCGCGAACTTCGAGCTCGACGCCGCGTCCGCGTACCAGAACGTGACCCTGTCGGAAGCCAGCGGCTGGTCGAACGCGCCTGAGTCGTTCTCGCCCCCGATGGAGCAGCAGCTCGTCATCGGCACCAACGATGAGGCCGTCAACCCGGAGCGCGCCTACGACCTCTACATCTACGATTCATCGGATGACGACACGGTCAATTACGATCGCCTGATGGTTGTTCCCGCAGCCGCTCCGGCCGCCGTCTCCACAACCGCTTCGCCAGCGGCATCGACCGTTTCCACGCCTGAAGCAACTCCATCAATCGACGAGGGTGCGGGCAAGGATGGCTCCGCCGCCGTCGCCGATCTCGCCGTCGGGGACTGGCAGGATGTCAAGGTCATGCTCACCGGAGAGATGGACGGCCTCACCGCCGGCTTTCACCTCAAGCTGATCGATCTCTCGCCCGATGCGTCATCGTTCCGCATCTATTCGACTGCTATTGCCCGCGCGAATGCCAGCTACAACGGCTGCAACTATGCCGACGGTTGCGCCGAACCGGATGGGTTCGCGGAACGAATTGCGTCAGGGTTTCCGAGCGCGACCGGATCCGACTACTTTCCGCTCCAGAACGGGCTGATCGACGAGGGGACGTACGTCGAGCAGGGGCTCATGGCGATCGAAGCCACAGATGCCTACCTCGACTTCATCATCTCCGATCTCGGCGTCGATCCGGACCTTCTGATGGTCGGCGCTCCGGTCACCGACGAGTTCTCGCACCAGTTCCTTGCCCTCGTGACCGAGAACGGTCCGGGCGGTATCGTCAACCCTCGGTACGACGACGCCAACAACGATGGACAACCGGATGGGCTCGTCGAGACCCGCGAGGCCCATATCCAGGCAGCCTACGCCGAGACGGACAGCCTGCTCGCCCACTCGATGGCGCTGCTCGGCGAAGACGCCAATGTGATGGTGTCTTCCGACCACGGCTTCGCGCCGCAATGGT
>JACCXO010000029.1 GCA_013696975.1 Nocardioidaceae bacterium
TCCCCCAGAGTCGACCATGGCGAGAGCATCTCAGAACGCTCGTCTTGACCGCCCGAACTGCCGTTACGTGCGCCGCAAGCGGCCGTTGGTGCGGCACTCCTAGCGGACGACGGTCAGGCCTGCGCGACCCGAACAAGGTTGCCCGCAGGGTCGCGGAACGCGCAGTCGCGCGCCCCCCAGGGCTGCGACGCAGGCTCCTGGAGCACCTCGGCGCCGGACGCCCGGACCTTCTCGAACGTGGCGTCGAGGTCGTCGGAGCGGAAGATCGCAGCCTGCAGCGACCCCTGTGTCACCAGCGACAGGAGGGCATCGCCTTCTACCTGTGAGCGACCGCCGTGCGGCTGGAACAGGACGACGTCGACGTCCTGCCCCGGGGCGCCGACGGTGACCCAGCGGAAGCCGTCGGACGCGACGTCGGCGCGGACCTCGAGGCCGAGCGCGTCGCGGTAGAAGCCGAGCGCGGCGTCGGGGTCGTGGACGGGGATGAACATTGTGGACACGGTGACTGCCATGCGACGACCGTAGGCCCACCGACCCGTCGCGCGCTTCTCCGATCCTGCTCGATTCCGGGGCGGGTCGGGCATCCGGTGCGCCGGCGCTCGACCCGGCCGGGGCCGACCCGTCGGTGCAGGTCGGCGGCGTCAGACCGTGACCCTGGTACGCCGTGGTCGCGTCGCGACCTTGCTCACGCACGAAGGCACGACCTCGAGGTCTCGGTGGTCACGCGCACGGTACTTCGACGGCGTCTGGCCGACGATCTCGGTGAACCGCGAGCTGAACGAGCTGAGCGACGTGCAACCGACGGCGACGCAGGTGTCGGTGACCGACATCCCTTGACGCAGAAGTGCCTTCGCGCGCTCGATGCGTCGCGTCATGAGGTAGGAGTAGGGCGTCTCGCCGTACGCCGCACGGAACTTGCGCGAGAAGTGTGCCGGCGACATGAGCGCGGCGCGCGCCATCGCCGGGACATCGAGGGGCTGCGCGTAGTCGCGGTCCATGAGGTCCCGCGCCCGGCGCAGGTGCACGAGGTCGGCGATCTCCTCCGGCGTCATGCCGACGACGGTACGCGACCGGTCGCCGCCACGGTCAAGAACGCGGGTCAAGGTCGCCCCGAAGTGCCGTTCTGGGGCGCCTCTCGGTGGTGCCGTTTGGCCCTCGGGTCCCAGTCCTTCGGGGTGCACAGGTAGCGCTGGCGCTTGCCGAGGCCGGACTTGTACGAACCGCGTCGCACGACGGTGCTGCCAGGGTGCTCCGGGCACGGCTCGGGCGGGACGTACGGGCGGCGGGTGTCGAGCTTCCTGGTCGGGTTGCCGGCCGCGGTGGTGACCTCAATGCCGAGTGTCCTGCCATCAGGGCCCGACGGGCACGGAGAACGTGTGCGCCTTCGTCGTCCCGGGCGAGCACGGGTAACGCCTACGCGTGGTCGTGCCGTTCTTGTCCTTCACGACCCCGTGAAGGACCCCGTCCCGGCGCCCATGACCGGGCCAAGGACACGGATAGCGCATCGCTCAGCACCTCCGTCGGGAGGGGAGTCCGAACCTCGCCCCCGGAGTGCCAAAGATCTCACAACACAGGGACAGTTTCGTACACACTGTCCGCCGAATGGTGGCTCAAGCAGTTGGCGGCGGGGGGGTGGCGAGCCAGGTATCGATCTCGTCGAGCAGTTTCCTACGCAGACTGTCTGGTGCCGCTGACCCCCGAACGGACATGCGGGCCAGCTCGGCCAGGTCTACGTCGCTGAAAGCGTGGACGTCGCGGGCGATTGCGTACTGGGTGACCAGCCGGTCGCCGAACAGCAATGGGTCGTCCGCGCCCAAAGCAATCGGAATGCCAGCCTCGAAGAGCTGCCGCAGCGGCACGTCGTCGGGGCGGGCATAAACACCCAGCGATACATTGGAGCCAGGACACACCTCGAGCGTCACGCCGGACTCGGCCAGCCGGTCGACCAGTCGGCGATCCTCGATCGAGCGGACCCCGTGGCCGATCCGGTCTGCGCCCAACTCGTCGAGGCACAAGGCCACACTCGCTGCACCGCAGAGCTCGCCGCCGTGTGGCGTCGAGACCAGGCCGGCCCGGTTGGCGATGGCGAACGCTCGGGCGAAATCACGCGCATCTCCCCGTCTCTCGTCGTTGGAGAGACCGAAACCCACGACGCCGCGACCGGCATACTGAGCCGCCAGTCGAGCTAGCGCCCGTGCCTCCAGAGGATGGCGAGTCCGGTTGGCGGCAATGACGACGGCCACCTCCACGCCCGTGATCGCGGTGGCTTCGCGGGCGGCGTCGAGCACCAGCTCGGTGAAGGACGTCATGCCACCGAACCACGCGGCATACCCACTCGGGTCGACCTGGATCTCAAGCCATCGTGAACCCTCCGCAGCCTCGTCTTCGGCGGCCTCAAACAGCAGCCGACGAACCGCAGACTCCGTGCACATGACGGATCGGGCGATGTCATAGAGCCGCTGAAAGCGAAACCACCCCTTCTCGTCGGTTGTTGACAAGGTGGGCGGCCACTGCTGCGTGAGCGCGTCGGGCAACCAGACCCCGTGCTCCAGCGCGAGGTCGATGACGGTCGAGTGGCGCATCGACCCGGTGAAATGCAGGTGCAGATGCGCCTTGGGTAGTTCCCGCAGGGATCTGCGCTTCTCAGAGAGGGCGCTCAAGTCGCGCGCCTCAGCGGAGCAAGTTCTGAATCCGAGTGACACCCTCGGCTAAGTCTTCGTCGCCGAGCGCGTAGGACAGCCGCAGGTAGCCGGGGCTGCCGAAGGCCTCACCAGGCACAACCGCCACCTCGGCCTGGTCGAGGATGATGTCGGCCAGCTCGGCCGAGCTGGTGGCGGTGCGGCCCGAGATATCGCGTCTAAGGGCCGACTTGACCGACGGATATGCGTAGAAAGCGCCCCTGGGTTCTGGGCACTCGAAGCCCCCGACCTCGTTGAGCATCTTGACCATGGTTTGGCGGCGTCGGTCAAAAGCCACCCGCATCTCTTCGACAGCGCCGAGGTCGCCGGACATGGCGGCGATCGCCGCTCGCTGGGAGACGTTCGAGACATTCGAGGTCAGGTGTGACTGCAAGTTGGTCGCCGCTTTGACCACGTCGGGGGGTCCAATCAGCCAGCCGACCCGCCAACCAGTCATGGCATAAGTCTTGGCGACACCGTTGAGCACCACACACATGTCGGCGAGGTCGGGCACCTGAACGACGATGGAGCTGAACTGCGCATCGGCGTAGGTGAGGTGCTCGTAGATCTCGTCGGTGATGACCCAGATGCCGTGTTCGAGCGCCCACTGGCCGATTTCGGTGACCTGGTCGGGGGTGTAGACAGCACCCGTCGGGTTCGACGGCGAACAGAAGACCAACGCTTTGGTGCGCTCAGTACGAGCCGTCTCCAACTGGTCGACGGTCACCAGATAATTCTGGGTCTCGTCAGCGAGTATGTCGATAGGTTCGCCTCCCGCAAGGCGGATCACCTCAGGGTATGTCGTCCAGTACGGGGAGGGCAGCAACACCTCGTCTCCAGGGTCGAGCAGTGTCGCGAACGCCTGGTAGACGGCTTGCTTGCCCCCATTGGTGACCAGCACCTGGGATGGCTCGACGTCATACCCGGAGTCTCTGCGGGTCTTGTCGGCGATGGCCGACTTGAGATCAGGTAGCCCGCCGGCGGGGGTGTAGCGGTGGTTGCGAGGATCGCGGGCCGCCTCGACAGCAGCGGCCACGATGTAGTCGGGGGTGGGGAAGTCAGGCTCGCCGGCACCGAACCCGATGACGGGCCGCCCCGCAGCCTTGAGCGCCTTTGCTTTGGCGTCGACTGCCAACGTGGCGGATTCCGCGATACCGCCGATGCGGCGCGAAATACGGACGGGCGCGGACGAAGTCTGGCGAAGGGCCTGGCTCTGCTCGGTCATAGCGACCATCCTTCCACCGACGGCATAGGTCCGTCTTGCCAGCCGCTGGCGCGACGCGCAAAGTGACAGCGCTGCCGCCTGAGGCGTCGCTGGTCGTTTGGTGCAGCGCAGCTGCTGTCCGCCCGTCCGCAGTCGGGCGAAACCGGATCGCTCGGTTCGACCTGGCAGGCCCACACGCCGTACACTCGGATTCTTGGTGGACTCTGCACCCTTTCTTGTTGTGCTCCGACGTTGGTTGTGGTTCGGCATACGGGCGCAAGTCGACCGGAGGGCAGTGGCTCAATTGGCAGAGCTCCGGTCTCCAAAACCGGCGGTTGGGGGTTCGAGTCCCTCCTGCCCTGCAAGGCGAACCAGCACAATGACAAGAAGGGTGGAGCTGTGACCGAGACCCGCGCCACAAGTTCATCGAGTGAGCGGCGGCCCACGCAGGATGGTCGCACCGGTCTGGGGCTCTTCCTGCGCCAGGTGATCGCTGAGCTGCGCAAAGTCATCTGGCCGACGCGCGACCAACTTGTCACCTATTTCATCGTGGTGCTGGCCTTCGTTCTTTTCATGATCGCGTTTGTCTCGTTGTTGGACTACGTCTTCAATAAGGCCGCGTTCGGGATTTTCGGCTGACGCGCCCGCGTCAGACGGTGCAAGCTGAAATTTGTGAGTGACCGAGAACAGTGACGGAGCAATTCGTGTCCCAGTCCATCGACCAGCCCAGCGATCTCGAGGTGTCCTTCGACGAGCCCAGCGATGTCGACAGCGATCTGTATGACGAGATGAGTGGCGACTCCGAGGTCGTTGCCGCTGATGCTGAGCTACGCGACTCAAGCGACGCGCTCAGCCCTGAGCTTGTCGCCACCGACGACGCTGCGACGCACCACGCGGCGACCGATGACGACGCTGCTACCGACGGTGAAGGCATCGACGCTCCAGCGGCTGATCCGCTCGAGGAGTTCCGTGAAGCGCTGCGTTCCAAGCCGGGTGACTGGTATGTCATCCACACCTACTCCGGCATGGAGAAGCGGGTCAAGACCAACCTCGAGAACCGCATCACCTCGCTCAATATGGAGGACTTCATCTACGAAGTCCACGTGCCGCAAGAAGAGGTGTTCGAGATCAAGAGCGGCCAGCGGAAGAAGGTGAGCCGTACTGTGCTGCCCGGCTATGTGCTGGTCCGGATGGACCTGAGCGATGAGTCATGGTCGGCGGTCCGTCATACGCCCTCGGTGACTGGGTTCGTTGGACACAGCCACCAGCCCGTACCGCTGAGCCTCGCCGAGGTGGAAGCCATGCTGGCGCCAGCCATTTTGGAGCAGGCCGCGGCGCCGGAGCAACAAAAGCAGAAGAAGATCGAGTTCACCGACTTTTATGCCGGCGACTCCGTCATGGTGGTTGACGGCCCCTTCGCCACGTTGCATGCCACAATCACCGAGATCAACATCGACGCCCAGCGGGTCAAGGCCCTAGTTGAGATCTTCGGGCGGGAAACCCCGGTCGAGCTCAGCTTCAATCAGATCGAGAAGGTCTGAGACTGCAGCTGTTGCCGCGCCCACCGAACATCAATGCCCCTCTAGCAGTGTCACTTTGTCCCACAAGCACAAGGATCCCCAACCATGCCCCCCAAGAAGAAGAAGATCGCTGCTCTCGTCAAGGTACAACTGCAGGCTGGCGCGGCAACTCCCGCACCACCCGTCGGCACCGCCCTCGGGCCCCACGGTGTCAACATCATGGAGTTCTGCAAGGCCTACAACGCTGCCACCGAGGCGATGCGTGGCAGCGTCGTCCCCGTTGAGATCACCATCTTCGAGGACCGTTCGTTCTCGTTCGTCACCAAGACGCAGCCGGCTGCCGAGCTGATCAAGAAGGCTGCCGGCCTCGCAAAAGGCTCGTCGGTGCCGCACAAGGACAAGGTCGGCAAGATTAACCGCGACCAGGTCCGCGAGATCGCGACCACCAAGATGCCCGACCTCAACGCCAATAACGTCGACGCGGCGATGAAGATCGTCGAAGGTACCGCCCGCTCGATGGGTGTGACAATTGACGGCTGAACCTCGTCCCGTTTGTTGATCCGCACGCTGAAACGTGCAGCAATCCGTGGCAGGGCCGCGCTGGCCCACTCGACCACACCTGGCTCGTCTCGAAAGGAACCAGCACATGCAGCGCAGCAAGGCTTACACCGCAGCAGCCGACAAGATCGACAAGGACAGGCTGTACTCGCCTGTCGATGCCGTCAAGTTCGCTCAGTCGAGCGGCTCGAGCAAGTTCGACTCGACCGTCGATGTCGCCATGCGACTTGGCGTCGACCCCCGCAAGGCTGACCAGATGGTCCGCGGCACCGTTAACCTCCCGCACGGCACCGGCAAGACGGCGAAGGTTCTCGTCTTCGCCAACGCTGCCAAAGCCGACGAGGCACGCGCCGCGGGCGCCGACGTCGTCGGTGGCGATGAGCTGATCGACAAGGTCAACGGTGGGTGGCTCGACTTCGATGCCGTTGTCGCTACCCCCGACATGATGGGCAAGGTGGGCCGTCTCGGTCGCGTGCTCGGCCCTCGCGGCTTGATGCCGAACCCCAAGACAGGCACCGTCACGCCCGACGTGACCAAGGCTGTCAGCGATATCAAGGGCGGCAAGATCGAGTTCCGAGTCGACCGCCACGGGAACTTGCACTTCATCATCGGCAAGGCCTCCTTCTCGACCGAGCAGCTGGTGGAGAATTACGCCGCTGCCCTCGAGGAGGTTCTACGCCTCAAGCCCTCGGGGTCCAAGGGTCGCTACCTCAGGAAGGTCACGGTCTCCACCACGATGGGTCCGGGTATCCAAGTCGACCCCAACCGCACTCGTAACCTGACGGCGAACGACGAGGAAGCTGCCTGACTCGTATCGACCGCTACGTTCCGCAACACCGCCGCTGCTTCCCGCGTGGCCGTTTGTCGGCGGCCGGCAGATCTGGCGACGTAGGCTGATGGCAGGGAAACAAGACCTGGGAGGGGCAAAGAATGCGGGTACGACGTTTCGCCGCCGCAACGCTTGCTGCTGCGCTCATGCTAGGCATGGCCGGTTGCGCTGATGATGAGGGAACCACCAGCGACTCGAAGGACGCTGAGGCCACCGCGCCCGTCGCGATCGGGGCCAACCTGACGGTCGGCAATTTCGGCGACCAGGTGGCCGCCGCGCAGATGGATTCACAATCCGCCCACATCGAGGGCACTACGTCGCTGGGCAATGGTCAGGTCTTGACGCTGTCCGGCGATGTGCAGGTCGGCGCGAGCCTCGATGAGTTCAAGCTGGCCATGGTGGCGGAGATGGCTGACCAGGGTTCGATCGAGCTACGTCTGATCGCGGGTACCGTCTACGTCAAGCTGCCGGAAATGCTCTCCTCGTCGGCCGCTAAGCCGTGGGTCATGGTCGATTTGAGCGACCCCGACAATCCGATCGGCGCGATCTTCAACCAGCTGATGTCTTCGCTCGACCCATCGAAATTGGAACAGCTTTACACTGCCGTCGAGGACCTCGAGAATCTAGGGCAAGAAGACGTCAACGGCGTATCCACCACGCATTATCGAGTGAACGTCGACACGGCGAAGGTCCTCGAAATCCTTGGTTCAAGCGAGGTTGCGGGAATCCACATGGACGAGATGCTCCAAGACATGCCTAAGAGCGTGACATCCGACGTCTGGGTCGATGATGACGCGTTGCTCGTCAGGACCGCCACCGGGTTCGATGGCAACATGATGGAGATGAACTACTCACAATGGGGCGAGCCGATCACCGTAACCGCACCACCCGCCCGTCAGGTGGGCAAGCTGCCCCTCTGACCAGTCGCCTGACGTTTCACGAGGGCGCCTCCCGATTTGCTGGGGAGGCGCCCTTCGTCATACTCTGTTCACACCAAAGACCGTCGGTCACTGAGCGAGTCACTTGCCCAGTCGAAGAGCCCGTGAGCGGGTGGCCCACGCAGGTGAAACCGAGTCAGACCAACTGAGGTCTAGCCCCGTGCGCCTGCATGGGGCACTTTCTTTTCCCGGGTAGTGCCGATCGCGCGGCTTTGACCCCGAAGTGTTACTTGGAAGGAGACCCCATGGCGCGGCCCGACAAGGCAGCAGCTGTTGCTGAGTTGACGGACGAATTCCGCACTTCCAACGCGGCTGTCCTGACCGAGTATCGCGGCCTCACCGTCAAGCAGCTGCAAGAACTGCGGCGCGCTCTGGGTGAGAACGCCAGCTACGCCGTGGTGAAGAACACGCTCACCAAGATCGCGGCCAGAGAAGCCGGCGTCGAAGGATTCGACGACCTGCTTGTAGGGCCATCGGCCATCGCCTTCGTCAAGGGCGACCCGGTTGAGGCGGCCAAGAGCCTGCGTGACTTCGCCAAGGCAAACTCACCTCTCGTCATCAAGGGTGGTGTGCTTGACGGCAAGCCACTGACCCCTGCCGAGATCGCCAAGATCGCTGACCTCGAGTCACGCGAGGTCCTCCTCGCCAGGCTCGCAGGCGCGCTGTTGGCATCGCTCCAAGACGCCGTTTCCTTGTTCAATGCCCCGCTGTCGCAGGCCGCCCGCCTCGTTGGCGCATTGCAGTCAAAGGCAGAGCAAGACCCTTCGATCCTCGGAGGCGGTGCCGGCGAGCCGGTCCTCTCGGAGGACACCGCTACTGCCAATGAGGCGGTTGACGAGACCGCGGTCTCCGAAGACACCTCGGCGGTGTCAACTGATGAGGTAGACGGGACTCTTGTATCCGAAACCACGGGCGCTCCCGCGGCGGCCGAAACCACGGACGCTCCCGCGGCCGACGGTTCGACCGACGCTCCCGCGATCAAGACCGTGACTGATGATCTCCCGATCGGAGAGCCCGCGGCTGACACCAGCACGGACGACACCGTCGCCGCTGCTGCGGAGACCACCGAGGGCTGACTGCCCGACCACCACCCAACTCAGCCCGCGATATGGCGTGGGCGAGCCCGACGGAAGGAAAGCCATCATGGCGAAGCTCAACACCGACGAGTTGCTCGACGCTTTCAAGGAGATGACCCTCCTTGAGCTCAGCGAGTTCGTGAAGCAGTTCGAAGACACATTTGGCGTCACCGCGGCTGCTCCGGTCGCCGTTGCCGCTGCAGCGCCCGCCGGAGGCGGTGGCGCTGACACCGGTGCCGTTGAGGAGCAAGACGAGTTCGACGTCGTCCTCGAAGCGGCCGGCGACAAGAAGATTCAGGTCATCAAAGAGGTGCGTAGCCTCACAAGCCTCGGCCTCAAGGAAGCCAAGGACCTCGTCGAGAGCGCCCCGAAGGCCATCCTCGAGAAGGTCGCGAAGGACGCTGCTGCGAAGGCAAAGGAAGCTCTTGAGGGCGCAGGCGCCACCGTCTCGGTCAAATGAGCTGACGGCCTGACCGCTTCGTCAGCTGAACCACCCGCTTCACCCGAGGGGCGGGCATTCTGGCCGGATGTCCGCCCCTCGGCCCGAGCTGGTCGCCATACCGAGTCGTGATTTTCCACATCAGTTGCGCCGAGGTGCTTGACTATGAGGGCAGCGTTAGGCATGCTCAGCGGCAGTGAAATTCGCGGGCCAGGTCGAGCATGAGCGTTTAAAGCGCTCACCGACTCCCTGGTCGACAGCAGTTCGCCCGTAGGGTAGGCTGTCTCTTTGCGCTGCCATCTCTCCACCTTCGACCCGTTCGCGGGTGGCTTGGCATGCGTATTGGGATGAGTCTGCGAGCCTTTCGGAAGGACCCCACTTGGCCGCCTCGCGCAACGCCAGTACCGCACAATCCGTCAGCCGTTTTTCCAGCACTATCGACACCGGCAGAGTGTCTTTTGCAAAGATCGC
>JACCXO010000009.1 GCA_013696975.1 Nocardioidaceae bacterium
TCGTATGTCGGTTCGCTGACCCGGCACGTGTTCGAGTCGATCACCGCGCACGCCTCCATCGCCGCGCATATCAGGGTGCTGTCCGGTCGCGACCCGCACCACATCGTCGAGGCGCAGTTCAAGGCACTGGCCCGGGCGCTGCGCGACGCTGTGGCGCTGGACCCCCGAGAGAGTGGGGTGCCGAGCACCAAGGGCGCTTTATGACCACGACGGTCACCTTGCTCGACTACGGGTCGGGCAACCTCAGATCTGCTGAGCGGGCCCTATCCAGAGCAGGTGCGGACGTCACCGTGACAGCCGACTTCGAGGTTGCCTGCAACGCAGCTGGTCTCGCCGTCCCCGGTGTCGGCGCCTTTGCCGCTTGCATGCAGGGACTCCGCCGGGTGAGAGGCCCGGAGATCATCGGTCGACGCCTTGCGGGTGGGCGTCCGGTTCTCGGCATCTGCGTCGGCCATCAGGTCTTGTTCGAGATGGGCGTCGAGCACGGAGTCGAGACCGCCGGTTGCGGTGAATGGCCGGGCACCGTTGAGCTCCTCGACGCGCACGTGCTGCCCCACAGCGGCTGGAACACGGTCGATGCGCCCGCCGAGTCGCGGATGTTCGCCGGCACAGGCGATGAACGGTTCTATTTCGTGCACTCCTACGCGGCACGCCGTTGGGAGCTCGTCACCGACGGTCGCACCCGGGCGCCCACGGTGTCATGGGCAACCCACGAGAGCGACAGATTTGTCGCGGCGGTCGAGAACGGTCCGCTATGGGCCACCCAGTTCCATCCTGAGAAGTCAGGCGATGCGGGAGCCGTGCTGCTGTCCAACTGGGTGAAATCGCTGTGAAAGACAGCATGCGGTCGACCAGGACGCATGGGGGACTCCGGGGCACGAGGATGAAGCGATGAGCAAGGAGCGCGCCGTCAGGCGGGCAGCACGCGAGGCTGAGCTTGCCGAGCAGCGAGCCGAGCGTGAGCGCGGCGATGCCGAGCGGGCACGCCGGCTGGCACGGAGGACGACGTTCGCCAAGGTCGTCCCGAGGCCACTCATCCGTTCTTCGAGTTCGACGGGCGGCGTGCTCGCGGCCCGGCGGCGTCGACGGGTCGGGCTGCTGGCGGTGGGCTTTGTGGTCGTGCAGGTGCTCACGTGGGCCTGGACGCCCGACTGGGGTGTCCGGGTGGCGGTCATCATCGCGAGTCTCTTCGCCATACCGGTTGTCGCCGTACTGTCCTCCTGAAACTCATCCGCCCGAACACTGCTTAGGCTTTGGTCCATGTCTGCGCTCACCCTGCTCCCCGCTGTCGACGTCTCCCAAGGACGAGCCGTGCAGCTGGTGCAAGGAGCGGCGGGCAGTGAACGGGTCTTCGGCGAGCCGGTCGAGTCAGCGTTGCGCTGGCAGCAGGCAGGTGCCGAGTGGGTGCACCTGGTCGATCTCGATGCGGCCCTCGGGCGCGGCCACAACCGCGACGCGCTTCGCTCTGTCGTCGAGGCGCTCGACATCCAGGTGGAGATGTCGGGCGGAATCCGCGACGACGAGACGTTGGCCACCGCTTTGGCGTCGGGTTGTCGTCGGGTCAATCTCGGCACCGCCGCCCTGGAGGATCCGGCGTGGTGTGCCTCGATCATCGCGGACTATGGCGACCGGGTGGCTATCGGTTTGGACGTGCGCGGCACCACGCTGGCGGCGCGTGGCTGGACCCGTGATGGGGGTGAGCTCTACGACGTGCTGGCCCGCCTCGACTCCGAAGGATGCGCGCGCTATGTCGTCACCGACGTCAAGTCCGACGGGATGCTGCGAGGCCCGAACCTGCACCTCCTGCGCGACGTCTGTGCGCGCACCCGGGCTCCGGTGATCGCCTCCGGCGGCGTATCGAGC
This sequence comes from Nocardioidaceae bacterium, assembly GCA_013696975.1. Classification (GTDB taxonomy): domain Bacteria; phylum Actinomycetota; class Actinomycetes; order Propionibacteriales; family Nocardioidaceae; genus JACCZJ01. The sequence continues at coordinate 1,864 of JACCXO010000009.1, forward strand.
CTCGACGATCTGCGAGCCATATCGACGTTGGTCTCGGAGGGAGTCGAGGGAGCCATCATCGGGACCGCGCTGTACACCGGCGCATTCACTCTGGAAGACGCCCTCGCGACGGTCTCCGAGGCTGCTGCCTCGTCGCCGGCACCGTCGACCCCAGCTGGCGCCTCCTCCGAGCCTGCGCCGTGACGGTCGCGGTGCGGGTCATCCCTTGCCTCGACGTGGACGACGGACGCGTGGTCAAGGGGGTCAACTTCGAGGGGCTGCGGGACGTGGGCGACCCCGTCGCCCTGGCGAGGCGGTATGACGCCGAAGGCGCTGACGAGCTGACGTTTCTCGACATCACGGCCTCGAAGGATCGACGTGACACGGTCCTCGAAGTCGTCCGTCATACCGCTGAGCAGGTCTTCATCCCGCTGACAGTCGGGGGAGGAGTGCGCAGCGTCGAAGACGTCGACGTCTTGCTGAGAGCAGGCGCCGACAAGGTCGCCATCAACACCGGTGCCATCGCGAGGCCGGAGGTGATCGCCGAGATCGCGAACCGGTTCGGGCGCCAGGTGCTGGTGCTGAGCGTCGATGCCCGGCGAGCCGAGGGGATGCCGTCGGGCTTCGAGGTGACGACCCACGGTGGCGGCGTGGGAGCGGGAGTCGACGCCCTCGAGTGGGCACGCAGAGGCGCTGAGCTCGGGGCAGGGGAGATCCTGCTCAACGCCATGGATGCGGACGGGACGCGCGAGGGCTTCGACCTCGAGCTGATCGCGGCTGTGCGTCATGTGGTCTCCACGCCGGTCATCGCCAGTGGCGGCGCAGGGGAGAGCGGCCATTTCCCGCCTGCTGTCGAGGCGGGAGCCGACGCCGTGTTGGCAGCGAGCGTGTTCCACTTCGAGACCGTGTCGATCGGCGCAGTCAAGGCCGAGCTGGCCGGTCGTGGCTTCCCGGTGCGGATCGCGGGCAAAAGGTCAGACGCTGAAGTCAGTCGCACGCAGCTGCGCGACTGACTCAGCGGGACCAGTCAGCTCGACGTCAGCCACCTCACTGCGGCCGAAGGCGAAAAGTGTCAGCTCGCTCGGCAGCCCGCGGACCACGGCGGGAGCACTGCCCCGGACCGCGAGGGCCGCGTCAGCGCGGTCGCATGGGGCGAGAACGACGCCGACCGGCGACTTGCGCATGATGAGCTTGGCGAAACTCTGGATTCGATCCCATATCTGGTCCTGCGCCCACTGGGGGAGCTGCCGAGACTGCCAGGTCGGTTGAGCGCGGCGCACGTCCTCGTGATGAACGAAGAACTCCAGGGTGTTGAGCAGCTTGTCCGTCTTGGCTGCGCCGTAGACCGTGAGCCTGGGCGGTCCCCCCCGCACCTCAGCGACGAGGGCGTCGAAGTCTCCCTGCCTGACCCGAGACTCGATGGCACTGGCGGCCTTGCCTGGCAGCGCGGTTTGCACCTGTCGCAGTGGGTTGCCCTCACGGACCCTGAGATGCGCAGCGAGATGATGGGTGTCCCAGTCGCCCGACCAGGTCGGTGCGCTCGGGCCCAGCTCATCGAACAGGAGGCACAGCCGCGCCCGCTCGACCAACGAGACCCGGTGACCACCTGCCTCATGGGGGTGGTGAACATACGCGTTGAGGTGCGAACTGGTCATGGTCAGGCGCCTTTCGGCTCAGTGGAAGAAGCTCAGGTCGGTCAGATAAGAGACGCCGCCGAGCACAGCGGCGAATCGCAACGTGCGGCCAACGAAAGTGGTGACGAAGAACCAGAACCGGTTGAACCTCAGTTGTCCGGCCAACACAGCCATGATCGCGAGCGGTGGAATACCGACGACTGCCGACAAGAACAACAACCCGGCGCCAACCCACGGCTTTTCATCCGTACGCCGTTTGACCTTGTCGTACTGCCGCTGCCAGCTTGGCGAGCTCATCTTTTTCTGGATGGGTGGCCATCGCATCGACGAGCGCCCCGCCTCGTACCAACAGACCTTCCCCAGTGTCTGTCCCGCAGCCGCCACCAGCGAGACCGGCCAAAGCCCGTAGGAATCTCCGACTGCCCCGATGGCGGCGATGTAGGCCTCGATGTTGATCACAGGGATCAGTGCCGACGCAACGCCCACGGCGAACGTCGATAGCAGCAGCTTCACGCGAGCTCGGACTTTTGAACGGGTTGCAGGCACCCTCGGGGGACAGGCAGGCCTAGTCGGCTCAGCCGTACCGTCGACAAGACCTTGAGCGTGAGCAGCATCGTGGCGATCGCCCCCGCCAGCCAGGGATCTCTCGTCAACACCATCAAGACGGCGAAGAGCGCGGAGTTCACGGCCTTACCCGGCTTCGACCAGTTCCACAGCCACAGTCGTCGATCGACGAGATAGAAGTAGTTGGGGCTGGACAGCGGCCAGGCGAGAAACGCCATCGACAAGAACGTGTCGATGACCATGAACTCGGCCAGGTAGATCCCGACCGGCACAACCATCGACGGGTCATACCAGGCGAATCCCAGGTAGAACGCAGCCGCACACAGCCGATCGCACACGATGTCGAGGGTCGCGCCGATCCGCGTCTCGCGGTTGGTGAGCCGGGCGACAGCCCCGTCCGCCATGTCGCCGATCCAATACGTCCCCAAGCCACCCAAGAGCAGCGGCAACGAATGCTGGTAGGCGCCGAGCATGGCCAGCGCCAAGCTGGCGGCGGTCCGTGCGAACGTGATGAGGGTCGGTAGGGTCATCACCCGTTCATTGGCTCGATGCGCACACTCGACGTGAGCACACTCCTCGGTCCCGGGAGTCGACGCTGACAGCACGGCCTTGATCTTGTCACCGCTTGATCCCCGTTAGTGCTCGTGGTATCCCTCCGGCGTGTCAGCGCCGACCGGTCGAATCCCGCCTGAGGGACAATGGTCAGGTGGCAGCGGAGATGACGGCGACCGGCTCGACGACCCTCGAGAACGTGGATGACGTGGAAGTCTGGGCAGAGCGGCTCAAGCTCGACGACCGTGATCTCATCCCGGTCATCGCGCAAGACGCGACCACGAGGGCCGTGTTGATGCTCGCCTGGATGAACGCGGACGCCTTTCGCCGAACCGTGGCGACCCGCCGGGCGACCTACTGGAGCCGGAGCCGGCAGGCCTACTGGGTCAAGGGTGAGACGTCCGGACACACCCAACACGTCCGCGAGATGCGGCTCGACTGCGACGGCGACACGATCTTGCTCCTCGTCGACCAGCAAGGCCCCGCCTGTCACACCGGTGCGAGGACTTGTTTCGATGCTGATGTGGTCTTCGTCGATGGCGAAGACTCGGTCGATGACCGTGGACCCGCCGATGCCTGACCACGACCGCGCTAGTCGGTTGAGGGGATCAGGAGGCTACGCAGCCACCTTGATCATGGGTCTGTTGGCAGCGATCTCGGTGGCCGTGGCTGCCACCAAGCCATGGGTCACGGCGACGGCCGTGCAGCCCAATCTGCCCACGCTCGAGGTGTCGGTAGCAGGCACCAGGCTGTCGCCACTCTCGGGCGCGATGGGACTGGTCATGCTGGCGGCGTTCGGGGCGGTCGTCGCCACTCGCGGCCGAGTACGTCAGGCGCTCGGCCTCCTGGTCGTCGCGGCGGCAGGGCTGGTGCTCTTTCTCGCCATCCGGCCAGGTGATGAAAGCGAGGCCGTCAGGGCGGCGTTGTCCGCGCGCGGCTGGATCGGCGGTCCTTATCAGACGGCGGCGAGCCCATGGCGTTGGCTGGTCATCGCGGGCGCCGCGGTGGGCGCCGTGGCGGGTGTGATCACAGTCCGCTTCGGAGGTGGTTGGGCGACCATGGGCAGCCGGTATGACGCTCCGCGCGCAACAGAGGCCGCGGCTGACGAAGACGCAGCGCTAAGTCGGTCAGTACCAGCCGAGTCGCCGCCGGACAACGCCGCATCAACACGCGCCCAGCCTCTCGGCGCGGAGTTGAGTGATGCGGACCTGTGGCGAGCGCTCGATCGCGGACATGACCCGACGCAGCAGCCGTGACCTGCGCAAGACACAATGAACCACTGACGAAGGGAGTCTGATCGATGTCCAACCATGGCTCGACCCCGGCCGCCTGGACAGCAGTAGTCCTTGCGCTGATCGCCTTTTGCGTCGGCGCGGCCGGCCTCATCATGGTTTCCTGGCCAGTCTTCTGGGTTGGCGTCGGGCTGCTCGCCGCATCCGTCGTGGTCGGCAAGATCATGCAGGTCATGGGACCGGGAACGTCCTAGGATGTCCGTGCTTGACGAGATCATCGCGGGGGTGAGGGCAGACCTGGCTAGGCGCCAGGAGCAGTTGAGCCTCGACGACCTCAAGGCGCGCGCCGCCCGTCAGGACCTGGCCCTGGACCCTATGCCCGGCTACCGCGCTGATGGGATCTCGGTGATCGCCGAGGTCAAGCGGTCCAGCCCAAGCCGAGGAGCTCTTGCCGAGATCACGGACCCGGCAGCCCTCGCGGTCGACTATGCCGCTGGTGGCGCTGAAACCATCAGCGTCCTGACGGAACAACGCCGTTTCGGTGGCACTCTCGACGACCTGCGGGCGGTGCGGGCGGCGGTGTCGATTCCGGTGCTGCGCAAGGACTTCATCGTCACCTCCTATCAGCTGTGGGAGGCGCGAGCCGCTGGAGCCGACCTGGCGCTGCTCATCGTCGCGGCCCTCGACGACAATGAGCTGGGCGGTCTGCTCGACCGCGGCCGGTCCATCGGCCTGACCATGCTCGTCGAGGTGCACACCGACGACGAGGTCGCCCGTGCCCTTGACGCCGGCGCCGATCTCATCGGCGTCAACGCCCGCAATCTCAAGACCCTCCAGATCGATCGAGACACCTTCGCTCGACTCGCGCCGCTCATCCCTGCTGGTGTCGTTCGCGTCGCCGAGTCCGGGGTGCGGGGGCCCCACGACGTCCTCGAGTACGCCCGCAACGGTGCGGACGTCGTACTCGTCGGAGAATCCTTGGTGACGGGCAGAGAGCCGCGCGCCGCGGTCTCCGACCTGGTCGCCGCCGGAGCGCATCCGGCCCTCAAACAAAGGCACTGACATGTCTGTTCCTGCTTCCAACCCGATGCCTGACGCAGCCGGGCACTTCGGCCGGTTCGGCGGCCGCTTCATGCCCGAGGCCCTCATCGCTCCGCTCGACGAGCTCGAGCAGCACTGGCGCAAGGCGATGGCCGACGAAGCCTTCGTAGCGGATTTCAACAACCTGCTGCGCGAGTACGCCGGTCTGCCAAGCCTGCTTTATGACGCTGAGCGATTCTCTGAGGCGGTGGGGGCTCGTGTGCTGCTCAAGCGCGAGGACCTCAACCACACCGGCGCCCATAAGATCCGCAACGTGCTCGGCCAGGCGTTGCTGACCACGAAGATGGGCAAGCAGCGGGTGATCGCCGAGACCGGCGCCGGACAACATGGGGTGGCCACCGCCACTGCTTGCGCCTACTTCGGTCTCGACTGCGTCGTCTACATGGGGGAGGTCGACACCGAGCGACAGGCCCTCAACGTGGCGCGGATGCGCATGCTCGGCGCTGAGGTGATCCCGGTCATGTCGGGGAGCCGCACTCTCAAGGACGCCATCAACGAGGCGCTGCGGGACTGGGTCGCCAATGTGGACGACACCCACTATCTCCTCGGCACGGCGGCCGGCGCCCACCCGTTCCCCGCCATGGTCCGTGACTTCACCCGTGGCATCGGAGACGAGTCCCGGGCGCAGGCGCTGGAGCTGCTCGGCCATCTCCCTGACGCCGCACTCGCCTGCGTCGGTGGTGGCTCCAACGCCATCGGCATGTTCGCCGCCCTTATTCCCGACGAGTCGGTCCGCCTCTATGGCTTCGAGGCGGCTGGCGACGGCTACCAGACCGGCCGCCACGCCGCCACCATCACCGCCGGACAGATCGGGGTCCTGCACGGCGCCAGGTCCTACCTGCTGCAAGACGAGGACGGCCAGACCCTCGAGTCGCACTCGATCTCGGCGGGGCTCGACTATCCCGGCGTGGGACCGGAACATGCCTGGCTTGCCGAGACCGGTCGAGCGACATACCTGCCGGTCACCGATGCGCAGGCGATGGACTCGATGGCACTGCTGGCCAAGACCGAGGGAATCATCCCGGCGATCGAGAGCGCGCACGCCCTGGCTGGTGTGCCCGGTGTGGTCGCCGACCTGGGTGGTGACGCAGAGCTGCTCGTGTGCCTGTCGGGCCGCGGAGACAAGGACATGGACACCGCGGCCAAGTGGTTCGAGCTTGTCGACGAGGCTGACCTGGTCGCAGAGATAGAGAGGAAATGACGAGCGTGCGGTCCGCCATCGAGGCCGCCAACCAAGAGGGGCGGGCCGCCTTGATCGGCTACCTGCCAGCCGGCTATCCCTCGGTCGAGGGCTCGATCGAGCTGGTGCGGTGCATGGTCAAGGCCGGTGTCGACATCGTCGAGGTCGGGCTGCCCTACTCCGACCCGGTGATGGACGGACCCACCATCCAGGCTGCCGCGGAGGCAGCGCTGGCAGCCGGAACGCGTACCACGGACATCTTTCGTGTCGTCGAGGCGAGTGCCGCGTTGGCACCCACCGTGGTGATGACCTACTGGAATCCGGTCGAGCGCTTCGGCGTGGACCGCTTCGCCGCCTCGCTCGCCGACGCCGGTGGAGCCGGACTCATCACCCCCGACCTCATCCCCGACGAGGCCGACGAGTGGATCGAGGCAGCCGGGCATCACGGGCTCGACAAGATCTTCTTGGTCGCGCCGTCGTCGACCCGCGAGCGACTCGAAATGACCTGCCGTGCATCGAGCGGCTTCGTCTACGCCACTGCCGTCATGGGCGTCACCGGTGCGCGCGACCAGTCCAGCACTGCGGCGCCCGAGCTGGTGCATCGCGTCAGAGAGGTGACCGACCTGCCCGTCGGGGTCGGGCTCGGGGTGTCCAACGGGCAGCAGGCCGCCGAGGTCTCGTCCTTTGCGGATGCGGTGATCGTCGGATCGGCGCTGGTCCGGGTGATCGCTGAGGCAGCTGACTCAGCTGGTGCTCTGTCGGCTCTCGGCGAGCTCACCGGCGACTTGGCTCTCGGCGTACGACGGGAACTTTAAGCGGTCAGGCACAGTTGTCCCTGCGATGAATATCCCCAGTCACCACCCGACAGTGCAAGGGCGTCCGAGACCTCGACACGGTCGGTGGGTGCTGCTGAGAGGGTTGGCCCTCTGTCTCCTGACGCTTCCGATGGCCGCTTGCGCTGACGACCCAGTCGAGCCCGACAATCCAGGTGGGGCACTGATCTCCAACGAGCAGCAGGACACAACCTTCCGCGGGGCGGAGCCGTTGAAGCCCTACGACATGCCCGACATCGCGCTCACGGCAACCAACGAGGCGCCGTTCAACTTGATCAATGACACGCCCTATCCGGTCACCTTGTTCTTCTTCGGCTACACGCACTGCCCAGATGTGTGCTTGCTGGTGATGAGCGACCTCACCGCTGCGCTGCTCCAGCTGCCTGGTGACGTCCGCGAACAAACCCAGCTCGTCTACGTCACGACCGACCCGGCGCGGGACACCCCCGAGGTGCTGCGCACCTACCTCGACCGGTACTCCGAGGACATCGTGGGTCTGACCGGATCACTCGACGACATCAGCGTGGCGGCCGAGGCCATGGGCGTCGCCATCGAAGGCAGACGTCGCCTTTCCAGCGGGGGTTACGAGGTTGGACATGGCGCCCAAGTGATCGGGTTCTTGGGTGATCGCGCCCCGGTCATCTGGACGCAGGGAACGCCTGTGTCGGACCTGGTCGCCGACATCACCCAACTGGCGCGGTCATGACGGCGCACCCTCCGCGGCTGAAGTCGTGACGGACATCAAGCGCCAACGGACTAGGTTGCCAATGTGTTGACCCCTGCCTTTCTCCCCAGCCCGAGTGACGGTGTCTGGAATCTCGGACCCTTCCCGGTCAGGGGCTACGCCCTGTGCATCATTGCGGGTGTCATCGTTGCCGTCTGGCTCGGTGATCGGCGCTGGGTGCAGCGCGGTGGGCAGCCCGGCACGGTGGCTGACGTCGCGGTCTGGGCGGTGCCGTTCGGGCTTGTCGGCGGTCGTCTCTATCACGTGCTCACCGACCCTCAGCTGTACTTTGCCGAGGGCCGGAATCCGGTGACCGCTCTCTACATCTGGCGAGGTGGTTTGGGCATCTGGGGCGCGATCGCGCTGGGAGCCGTCGGAGTTTACATCGGAACACGCCGACACCAGGCGAACTTCCGAGCGTTCGGTGATGCCGTTGCCCCCGGTGTCGCGCTGGCACAGGCGATCGGCCGTTGGGGCAACTGGTTCAACCAGGAGCTCTTCGGTCGTCCGACGACTTTGCCGTGGGGACTCGAGATCGAACCCGAGAACAGGCCCGGCGACCTGCGGCAATACGAGACCTTCCACCCCACTTTCCTCTACGAGTCACTGTGGTGCGTCGGAGTGGCGGCGCTCGTGATCTGGGCGGATCGCCGGTTCCGGCTCGGCCACTGTCGCGCGTTCGCTCTCTACGTGCTGGCCTACACCGCTGGTCGGGTGTGGATCGAGATGCTGCGCGTCGACACGGTCAACCACGTGTTCGGTCTGCGGCTCAACATCTGGACGTCGCTCATCGTTTTCGCCCTGGCCGCCGCCTACTTCGTCGTGATGGGCCGACGTCATCCAGGTCGCGAGACCGACGTGCAACCCGCACCGGACGCTGCTTCGGAAGGCGACGATGAGCCTTCGTCGGATCAGGCCGCTGGCAGCGACGGCCAAGGCTCCGGGGAATCCGCCACCACTGATGAAGACCCAGACAGCGACGATGAGGCCGGCTCGAGGCAACCGGAGCTGAAGCAGGATGGGAGACATCGTGGGCGGTCTGACTAGTCCCGAGGACGGGACCGTGTCCGGCGTCATGCACGAACATGGCGCCGTCACCGGAGGATGGCTGCGGCCGGCGGTTTTCGGGGCAATGGATGGATTGGTCTCCAACCTCGCCTTGATCGCCGGGATCGTGGGTGGGACGAGCGGTGACCACACGAACGCGGTCGTGCTCGCCGGACTGGCCGGTCTCGCGGCGGGGGCTCTCTCGATGGCTGCGGGTGAGTACACGTCGGTCGCCAGCCAAGCGGAGCACATCCGGGCCGAGATCGAGGTCGAGCGCAAAGAGATCGCGGAACGGCCGCAAACGGAGCAGGCCGAGCTAGCACGCATGTATGTCGACCGTGGCATCTCTGCTGCGTTGGCTGATCAGCTGGCCGCCGAGATCCATGCTGACCCCGAACGCGCGCTCCAGGTGCATGTTCGTGAGGAGATGGGAGTCGACCCGGCAAACCTGCCGTCGCCTGTCGTGGCCGGAGGCTCGTCGTTCGTGGCTTTCGCGATCGGCGCAGCCATCCCCGTCATGCCCTACGCCCTCGGCCGGGACAGCCTGCTGGTGGCGCTGGTCGTCAGCTTGACGGCGCTCTTCATGTGTGGTGCCGTCGTGTCGCGGGTGACGAACCGCAGCTGGTGGTTCGGAGGACTCCGACAGCTGACGCTGGGAGCTGTGGCGGCTGGCCTCACGTATCTCATCGGCGACTTGATCGGTATCGCCGTCATCTAATCGGTGCGCGCCGATCCCGAGGGAACGTCGATGCCCAGCTCGCGAGAGTGCCCACTGTCCAGATGGCGGCAACGCCCGTGTCGAGGCCATCCGGTCGGGGTAGGGTCACAGCACTTCCACGCAGGGTCAATATCGTCCCTCGACGCGTCACCTCACCTCTCGATCCCTCTGATCGCCGAATGCCACCGGGAGAATTTCGATGCGAGCTGGCCCGCCGCCCGAGGGGCTCTACGACGGACAACACGAGCACGACGCGTGCGGAGTCGCTTTCGTCTCGAGGCTGACCGGCATTGCCTCTCACGACATCGTGACTCAAGCGCTCACCGCGCTGCGCAACCTCGACCACCGAGGCGCGGCTGGTGCTGAGCAAGACTCCGGTGACGGCGCAGGGATCCTCATCCAAGTCCCCGACGAGTTCTTCCGCGCGGTGTGTGACTTCGAGCTGCCGTCGTCGACGCGGTACGCCGTGGGGAACGCCTTCATCCCCGGCGACGCCGATGCCGTCACCAAAACGAAGTCGCACATCGCCGACCTGGCGGCAGAGGAGGGCCTGCGGGTCCTGGGATGGAGAGAAGTCCCGACCAACCCCGACCCATTGGGCGAGACCGCCAAAGCCTGCATGCCCACCTTCTTGCAGCTCTTTGTGACCGCCAGTGATGGCGGCGCCGTCGGCATGGCCCTCGAGCGGATGGCGTTCTGCCTCCGCAAGCGCGCGGAGCACGAGACCGACGTCTACTTCCCCTCGCTGTCCTCGCGCACCTTGAACTACAAGGGGATGTTGACGACTGGCCAGCTCGACGAGTTCTTCTTGGACCTCAAAGACGAGCGGGTGACCTCGGCCCTCGCCGTGGTGCACTCGCGCTTCTCGACCAACACGTTCCCCTCCTGGCCGTTGGCGCACCCCTACCGGTTCATCGCGCACAACGGCGAGATCAACACCGTCAAGGGCAACCGCAACTGGATGCGCGCCCGGGAGGCGCTGCTGTCCAGCGACATCATCAAGGGCGAACTCGACCGAGTCTTCCCCATCTGCACGCCGGGCGTCTCCGACTCCGCCTCGTTTGACGAGGTGCTCGAGCTCTTGCACTTGGGCGGGCGTTCGCTGCCGCACGCGGTGCTCATGATGGTGCCCGAGGCGTGGGAGAACCATGCGGAGATGGGCCCGGATCGCAAGGCGTTCTATCAGTTCCACTCCAACCTGATGGAGCCATGGGACGGACCGGCCTGCGTGGTGTTCACCGACGGCACCCAGATCGGGGCGGTTCTCGATCGCAACGGCCTGCGCCCGTCGCGCTACTGGGTAACCGACGACGGGCTCGTGGTGCTCGCTTCTGAGGTGGGTGTGCTCGACCTGGAGCCATCGACGATCGTACGCAAGGGGCGCCTCAACCCCGGCCGCATGTTCTTGGTCGATCTGGCCGAGAACCGGATCGTCGAGGACGATGAGATCAAGGACCAGCTGGCGTCCGAAGCGCCGTACAGCGAATGGCTGCACGCGGGCCTGATCTCTCTCGACGATCTGCCGATGCGTGAACACATCGTCCACACTCACCGTTCGGTGACGCGGCGCCAGCAGATTTTCGGCTACACCGAAGAAGAACTGCGCATCCTGCTTGCCCCGATGGCTCGTGCCGGCGTCGAACCGCTCGGCTCGATGGGCACCGACACGCCGATCGCAGCCCTGTCAGATCGTCCCCGGCTGCTGTTCGACTATTTCAGCCAGCTCTTCGCGCAGGTCACCAACCCGCCGCTCGACGCGATCCGAGAAGAGCTCGTCACCTCACTGGCCGGCACCATCGGACCCGAGGGAAACCTGCTCGAGCCGGGTCCGGCCTCGTGTCGCCAGGTGGTCGTGCCGTTCCCCGTCATCGACAACGACGAGCTCGCCAAGATCATCCACATCAACCGCGACGGCGACCTGCCCGGCTACTCCACCTCTGTCGTCCACGGGTTGTATGACGTGGAGGGTGGCGGCCAGGCATTGGCCGAGCGTCTTGACGCGGTCTGCGCCGAGGTCTCAGCGGCGATCAGCGATGGCGCCCGAATCATCGTGTTGTCGGACCGCCACTCGACCGCGGATGAGGCGCCCATCCCCTCCCTGTTGCTGACAGCCGCGGTGCATCACCACCTCGTCCGGGAGAAGACCCGCACCTCCGTGGGGCTGGTGGCGGAGGCCGGCGACGTACGCGAGGTGCACCATGTCGCCTTGCTGATCGGCTACGGAGCAGCAGCGGTCAACCCGTATCTGGCCATGGAGTCGGTCGAGGACCTGGCTCGCCAACAGGTGCATCTCACCGGTGTCGACCCACAGGCCGCGGTGCGCAACCTGGTCAGGGCACTGGGCAAGGGCGTGCTCAAGGTGATGAGCAAGATGGGCGTCTCGACCGTCGCGTCCTACACGGGCGCACAGATCTTCGAAGCAGTCGGTCTTGCTCCGTCCGTCATCGACCGCTATTTCACGGGTACCACATCGAAGCTCGGGGGAATCGGGCTCGATGTCGTCGCGGAGGAGGTCGCCCGCCGCCACCACGGGGCCTACCCGACCAACGGCATCCCACCAGCACACCGCAAGCTCGACATCGGCGGTGAGTACCAGTGGCGACGCGAGGGCGAGCCGCACCTGTTCGACCCCGACACGGTGTTCCGGCTGCAGCACTCCACCCGCGCTGGCCGCTACGACATCTTCAAGCAGTACACCTCGCTGGTCGATGACCAATCGGCCCGGCTGATGACGCTGCGAGGCTTGTTCGACTTCGGTGGTGACCATAAGCCGGTGCCGATCGAAGAGGTGGAACCGGTCTCTGAGATCGTCAAGCGCTTCTCCACCGGCGCGATGTCCTACGGGTCGATCAGTCAGGAGGCGCACGAGACCCTCGCGATCGCGATGAACCGGCTGGGTGGCAAGTCCAACACCGGTGAGGGCGGCGAGGACGCTGACCGCCTTCACGACCCGGAGAGGCGCAGCGCCATCAAGCAGGTGGCGTCGGGTCGCTTCGGGGTGACGAGCGAGTACCTCACTTCCGCCGACGACATCCAGATCAAGATGGCGCAGGGCGCGAAGCCCGGTGAGGGCGGGCAGCTGCCAGGTCACAAGGTCTACCCGTGGGTTGCCAAGACGCGGCACTCCACCCCTGGTGTCGGCCTCATCTCGCCGCCGCCGCACCACGACATCTACTCGATCGAGGATCTGGCTCAGCTGATCCATGACCTCAAGAACGCCAACCCCGCGGCGCGCATCTCCGTCAAGCTGGTGTCGGAGGTGGGGGTCGGCACGGTCGCTGCCGGGGTCTCCAAGGCACACGCCGACGCCGTGCTCATATCGGGCCATGACGGCGGCACCGGCGCCTCGCCGTTGACCTCGCTCAAGCACGCCGGCGGTCCCTGGGAGCTGGGACTTGCCGAGACCCAGCAGACGCTGCTGCTCAACGGCCTAAGAGACCGCATCGTCGTGCAATGCGACGGCCAGCTGAAGACCGGCCGCGACGTCGTCATCGCGGCCCTGTTGGGTGCGGAGGAGTTCGGCTTCGCCACCGCGCCACTCGTCGTCTCCGGGTGCATCATGATGCGGGTCTGCCACCTCGACACCTGTCCGGTCGGCATCGCCACGCAGAACCCGGTGCTGCGGTCGCGCTATAGCGGCAAGGCCGAGTATGTCGTCAACTTCTTCGAGTTCCTTGCCCAGGAGGTGCGCGAGATCCTGGCCGGGCTGGGCTTTCGCAGCATCGCAGCGGCAGTCGGTCATGCTGAGGTGCTGGACACCCGCGCTGCGGTGGAGCACTGGAAGGCGAGCGGGCTGGACCTGCGGCCGGTGCTGCACGTGCCGGCGGTGTCCGCTGACGCTCAGCGTCACCAGACGACCGGGCAGGATCACCGCCTCGACCGGGCGCTCGACAACGAGCTCATCGCGCTGTGCCGGCCGGCCATCGAGGCCGGTGAGCCGGTACGGGCCCGACTGACGGTGCGTAACGTCAACCGCACGGTCGGGACGATGCTCGGCCACGTGGTGACCAAGGCGCACCCGGATGGGTTGCCGGACGGGCTCGTCGACCTGACCTTCACTGGCTCAGCCGGGCAGTCATTCGGGGCCTTTGTCCCGCGCGGCGTCACGTTGCGCCTCGAGGGGGACGCCAACGACTATGTCGGCAAGGGCCTCTCGGGGGGGCGGATCGTCGTACGACCGCCACGCGACGCTGTGTTCACGGCGGAAGAGCAAATCATTGCAGGCAACGTCATCGCCTACGGCGCCACGTCCGGCGAGGTGTTCATCCGAGGTCAGGTCGGGGAGCGGTTCGCAGTGCGCAACTCCGGCGCCGCGCTTGTCGTCGAAGGGGTGGGCGACCACGGCTGCGAGTACATGACAGGCGGCGAGGTGGTCGTGCTCGGCGGTGTCGGCCGAAACTTCGCGGCCGGGATGAGTGGCGGCGTGGCTCACGTGCTCGACCTCGACGCAGGACGGGTCAACCCCGAGCTCGTGGATCTGGGTCCGGTGGACAGTCGGCATGCCGATCGAGTGCGTGGCCTCGTAAGCCAGCA
>JACCXO010000067.1 GCA_013696975.1 Nocardioidaceae bacterium
CCGAGCTGCCCACCCTTACCCAGAAGAACATCGTGGATGCCGACGGCGATGAGTCGATCAGCAGCGAGGAGCGGGCTGCGTTCGCCTCTGCCGAGTGCGCGGTCGTGGCATCGGAGCAAGAGCTGACCGTGGCAGGGGACAGGGTGTCGTGGCAGGTCAACAGCGCCGAGTTCTCCTACAGTCCGGGGGCGGGCGGTCTCCAGATCAGCAGGCTCGACTGCCGTTTCGCGAGCGAGGTGGACCTCAGCGTCCCGGCGAGCGTCACCTTCGTGGACAGCTACCTCAGCGATCGCGTGGGCTGGCGGGAGATCACCGCGACGAGCGATGGGGTCGCCCTGGACAACCCAGCGGTTCCAGCAGAGAGTCGCAGCGACGAGCTGCGGGTCTATCCGGAGGCTCTGCTCAGCTCACCTTTGGACCAGCGCAGCGTGGAGCTCTCGACCTCACCCGGTGCCGGTATCTCGGCTGGAGACGCGGTGGCAGTCGAAGAAGTCGGTGGCCTGACCCGCGTGCTCACGCAGGCGACGGACAAACTGAGCTCACTCGCCGGCGACCGTGACCTGACTTTTGGCGTGGGGTCGTTGGCTGTGCTGCTGGCGTTGGTGCTGGGCGCATCCCATGCGGCGTTGCCTGGGCACGGCAAGACGATCATGGCGGCATACATGGTGGGAACTCGAGGGACGCCGAGGGACGCGGTGCTCATCGGCGTCACCGTGACGTTCGCCCACACAGTGGGTGTCTTGATCCTGGGCGCCTTGTTCAGCGCCGGCGCATCGTTCGCGGGAGAGCGGGTGCTGGCGGTGCTCGGGGTCATCAGCGGCCTGCTTGTGGTCGCGATCGGGGTGGGGTTGTTGTGGTCCGCCGCCCGACGTCGCACGAGCTCGTTGTTGAGTCACAGCCATGACGGCTCATCCGGGCACGGGCACGGACACGGCCATGGGCACGGACACGGACACTCTGAGGTCCATGGCCATGAGCAGGAGCAGCCGCACGCCCATTCGGCGCCGGACCAGCACGATGGCCACACCGCGACCATTCCAACCGCGGCATCAGGGGCAGACATCGCGGTTCTGGACAAGGACCGACAGTCAGCCGCTGGCGAGTTCCCCGACGAGGATGCCAAAGCAGACAGGGGCTTTCGGCGGTTGACGCTGGTGGGCATGGGTCTCGCCGGCGGACTGGTGCCCAGCCCGACGGCTCTGGTTGTGCTGCTCGTCTGCATCGGCCTTGGTCGCACCCTGTTCGGCGCCTTTCTGGTGGTCGCGTATGGCGTGGGCATGGCCGCGGTCCTCATCGCAGTCGGCTACCTGATCGCTCGCCTCCCGCAACGCATCAGCTGGCTCCGCGACGTCGGACAACGACCACTGTTCGCCGGGTTTCTCAGGGTGGCTCCGATACTCACCGCCTCGTTGGTGCTGCTCGTCGGCATCGGCCTGACTCTGCGCAGCATCGCCCCTCTCGTCTAGGAGGATCAGCTCATGAGCGGGTGGCGCGAGGCCTATGAACACAGCTTGTCAGACCCAGACGGTTTCTGGGGTGAGCAATCCGACCTGGTGAGCTGGTTCGCCAAGCCGAACGTGATCCTGGACAGGTCTCACCCACCCTTCTACCGCTGGTATGTCGACGGACGCCTCAACACCTGCTACAACGCACTTGACCGCCATGTCATCAACGGCCGAGCGGACCAGGCCGCATTGATCTATGACAGCGCCATGAGTGGTGTGCAAGTGACGTTGAGCTACGCCAAGCTGCTCGAGAAGGTGGCAGCCTTTGCCGGAGCGCTGCGGGCCTTCGGGGTCGGCCCAGGGGACCGGGTGGTCATCTACATGCCGATGATCCCCGAGGCCGTCGTCGCGATGCTGGCGTCGGCTCGGCTCGGCGCCGTGCACTCGGTCGTGTTCGGCGGGTTCGCCGCGGCAGAGCTGGCGGCGCGCATCGATGATGCGCAACCCACAGTGGTGGTCTCCGCCTCATGCGGGCTGGAGCCCGGTCGGGTGGTGGCCTACAAGCCCTTGCTCGACCGTGCCCTCGAGCTGTGCGCCCACCAGCCCCGTGTGGTCGTGATCAAGCAGCGCGACGAGCTGGCTGCTGACCTGATCGAGCCGCGAGATGTCGACTGGGACACGGCCTTGCGGGCGGGTGCGACCGACCCTGCTGGATGTGCCGAAGTTGCGGCGACAGACCCGCTCTATGTCCTCTACACCTCGGGCACCACCGGCAAGCCCAAGGGCATCGTGCGCGACAACGGCGGCCACGCGGTGGCGCTGACTTGGTCGATGCGCCACATCTTCGACATCTCCGCGGGGGATGTCTGGTGGACCGCCTCGGACGTCGGCTGGGTGGTGGGTCACTCCTACATCGTCTACGCACCGCTGTTCGCCGGCTCCACCACGGTGCTGTACGAAGGCAAACCGGTAGGGACCCCCGATGCCGGCAGCTTCTGGCGAATCATCGAAGAGCACCGCGTCGAGGGGCTCTTCACGGCGCCCACCGCGATCAGGGCGATCAAGAAGGAAGACCCTGAAGGCGCACTGGTCCAGCGGCGATCGCTCGACTCGTTACGCAACCTCTTCCTCGCGGGGGAGCGCCTCGATCCGCAGACCTATCAGTGGGCTTCGGAGACGCTGGGTGTCCCGGTGATCGACAACTGGTGGCAGACAGAGACCGGCTGGCCGATCGTCGCCAACCCGCGCGGTCTGGACCCCTTGCCGATCAAAGCCGGTTCACCTTCCATGCCGGTACCGGGCTTCGACGTACACGTCCTCGACGAACACGGCAACGCTTGTCAGCCTCACCAGGAAGGGGCGATCTGTCTGCGACTGCCGCTTCCGCCGGGCACGCTGCCCACGCTGTACAACGACGACGACCGCTACGTGTCGTCCTACCTGTCGGCCTTCGACGGCTATTACTTGTCCGGCGACGGCGGCTACATCGACGACGACGGGTATGTCTTCGTCATGGGCCGCACGGACGACGTCATCAACGTTGCCGGCCACCGGCTCTCCACCGGTTCTATCGAGGCTGTCCTGGCCTCGCACCCGGCAGTGGCCGAGTGCGCCGTCATCGGTGCAGCCGACCAGGTCAAGGGCCAGATACCGCGTGGCTTCGTAGTGCTCAAAGCGGGCCATGAAGTAGACCACCAGTCGCTGGCTTCGGAGCTGGTGGTACTTGTCCGAGAGGAGATCGGCCCGGTCGCTGCTTTGAAGGACGTGTCCGTCGTCTCCGCGCTGCCGAAGACCAGATCCGGCAAGATCCTGCGCAAGACGATGCGGCAGATCGCTGACGGCGCTGAGGCTCCAGTCCCCTCGACGATCGAGGATGCCCAGGTGCTCGAGGCGCTCAGGCCGGCCCTGCGCAAGCAGCAGCCCGCGGCAGGTGGAGACGTTTGACGGCGTACGGTTGTCGGCTGCTGTCGCGTGTGCTCAGATAGCCACATGAAGAAGCTCATCAATGACCCGGCCGACGTCGTGAAAGAAGCACTACGCGGTATGGAGGCGGCCCATCGCGACCACGTTCGTGTTGACCACGACCACGCGATCATCTATCGCCTGGACGCTCCTCGGCAGGGCAAAGTCGGGCTGATCTCCGGTGGGGGTTCGGGACATGAGCCCATGCACGGTGGGTTTGTCGGCACCGGGATGCTCGACGCCGCGTGCGCCGGGGAGATGTTCACGTCACCCGTTCCTGATCAGATGATGGAGGCCACCAAACAGGTCGATGGTGGAGCTGGCGTGTTGCACATCGTCAAGAATTACACCGGCGATGTGATGAACTTCGAGATGGCGGCGGAGATGGCAGCGGCTGACTCCGGCATCGAGGTGCAGTCAGTCGTCACCGACGACGACGTAGCAGTGCAGGACAGCCTCTACACCGCTGGGCGACGCGGCGTCGGAGTGACGGTCCTGCTCGAGAAGATCGTCGGCGCGGCCGCCGAAGAGGGGCGCCCGCTGCAAGACGTCGCCGACCTCGCAAGAAGCATCAACGATCAAGGACGCAGCATGGGTATGGCGCTGACCTCATGCACCGTTCCCTCAGCCGGCAAGGCCACGTTCGACCTGGCCGACGACGAGATGGAGGTCGGCATCGGCATCCATGGCGAGCCCGGCCGCAAGCGGCTGCCGCTTGCTCCCGCCAAAGACGTCGCGGCGATGCTCGTCGACCCGATCGTGGGAGATCTGCCTTATCAGCAAGGCGATTCGGTGATCGCCTTCGTCAACGGCATGGGCGGAACACCGCTCATCGAGCTGTACGTGATGTACAACGAGGTCGCGCAGATCCTCGACAAGGCGGGCATCACGGTGGCCCGGTCGCTGGTCGGCAACTACATGACCTCCCTCGATATGGCCGGCTGCTCGGTGACCTTGCTCAAGGTCGATGACGAGCTTGTCGGTCTGTGGGACGCCCCGGTCGACACCCCTG
The DNA here is from genome assembly GCA_013696975.1 of Nocardioidaceae bacterium. Classification (GTDB taxonomy): domain Bacteria; phylum Actinomycetota; class Actinomycetes; order Propionibacteriales; family Nocardioidaceae; genus JACCZJ01. Next base: position 4,420 of record JACCXO010000067.1, read on the forward strand.
GACTGCGGTGGGGCTGCTCAGACCATGGCTGAAGCCGTCACCGTCGATGCATTCGTGCGTTGGCTGAAGCATTTCGCCGAGACTGTCCATGACAGTGCTGGTCACCTGACACAGCTCGACTCGGCCATCGGCGACGCCGACCACGGCACCAACATGGACCGCGGCCTGAAGGCTGTGGTGGGAGTCCTCGACACCAACGGCTTCGACTCACCCGACGCGCTGTTCAAGAAGGTCGGGATGACGCTGGTGAGCACCGTTGGCGGCGCGAGCGGTCCGCTCTATGGCACCTTCTTCCTTCGTTTCGGCAGCGCCTTGCAGGGCGTCGAGTCGATCGGATCAAAGGAGCTCGGCAAGGCATTCCGAGCCGGAGTCGACGGAATCGTGGCGCGGGGCAAGGCCGAGCTCGAGGACAAGACGATGTACGACGCGTGGGCGCCAGCGCTCGAGGCCTTCGACCAGGCGGCAGCCGACGGTCTGGCGGCGGCCCTGTCGGCAGCCGCGAGCGCAGCGGCCGAGGGTCGGGACGCCACGACCGACCTGCTTGCTCGCAAGGGTCGCGCCAGCTACTTGGGCGAACGAAGCGTCGGCCACCAGGATCCTGGCGCTACGAGCACGACGATGCTCCTGGAGTCCGCAGCAGCCACACTGGTGTGACGCCTCCTCGGGATAAATCGCCGACGTTCGAGGCGCTGAGGGCGCACGCATGATCGGCATCGTGGTGGTCTCGCACAGCCACGCGTTGGCCGAAGCCGCAGTCGCGCTTGCCACCGAGATGGTCGAGGCCACGGACCTCCCGCGTGTCGCGATCGCCGCTGGGCTTGATGGGGAGACCTTCGGCACTGACGCGGCTGCCGTGGCCGAGGCGGTTGAGACGGTTGACAGCCCAGACGGCGTACTCGTGCTCGTCGACCTCGGCAGCGCCGTCATGAGTGCGGAGATGGCGCTCGAGTTCGTCAATCCCGAGCTGGCCGAGCGAGTCGTCATCTCGAGTGCACCACTCGTCGAGGGGCTTGTCGCAGCTGTGGTGCTCGCCTCCTCAGGTGCGGCGCTGGCGGCTGTCGTCGCCGAGGCGCAGGCCGGCTTGGCGGCGAAACAGTCGCACCTGCGGGAAACGGAGTTCACCCGTGCTTCAGGTGGAGACGGAGGCAACGCGTCTGCAGAGACCTCGTCCGCCGACTCTCGGGAAACTGCTGCTGGACGAGATGCACCCGACGCGGGCGCCCTATCCGTCGAGATCGAGGTCGGCATCCCGCATGGCCTGCACGCTCGACCCGCTGCCAAGTTGGTCTCGTTGGTACGCCGATTCGACGCCTCAGTCACACTGGCGCATGTCACAGCTGCCGATCGGCAGACATCTTGCGACGCTGCCAGCCTGAGCCAGGTGGCCACTTTGAACGCCAGGCAGGGTGATCGGCTGCTCGTGTCCGCTGTTGGAACGGACGCGAGGGAGGTCCTTGACGCCCTGGCCGAGCTGGCCGGCCGGGACTTCGACGAGGTCGCACCGTCATTCTCCAAGGCGGTCGAGCCGGACCCGCTGACCGCTGACGGCGCTGAGCGGAGCGGCACCACTGGCTCGGGACTCGACATCGCCCTCGGTGCGGCCATCGTGGCCGATGTCGAGATCGACACCTCGGACTACCACCCGGGCGACGCCGCTCTCGAGGCCACTCGGTCCACCGTCGCCGTCAACGCCGTGGAGAAGGCACTCACGGCTCTGCGCGAGGACACGGCTCGTCAGGTCGGAATTGCGGAGGCAGAGATCTTCGACGCGCATCTGGCTTTGACCAGCGATCCGGACCTACTCGGCCTGGTGGCAACCGACATCGCAGCCGGACGCTCGGCGATCGAGGCGTGGCGGCAGCGCTTGGCGGACGTGGCGGGGCGCTTCGAGGCGCTCGACGACGCCTATCAGCGTGAGCGCGCGCAGGACGTGCGCGAGGTGGAGAGAAGGTTGCTCGAGTCCTTGATCGCTGATGGCGACGCCCCTTCTCCCGCCAGCGGGTGGAGCGCGGGGGTGGGCGAGGGACGGGCGGCGGGCCCGGGCATCCTCGTCATACCGGAGCTTGATGCGGCCACGGCCGCGGCTCTCGATGCCGACCAGGTGTTGGGCGTCGTCACTCGGCAGGGCGGCGCCACCGGGCACGGTGTCATCGTGGCAAGGTCACGCGGCATACCCATCCTCACCGATGCTGGGGAACGGGTCGACTCGGTGCGAGCAGGCGCGCTGATCGGCTTCGACGCACGCACCGGTGAGGTTTGGGTCGAGCCCGACGAAGAGGACGCCGAGCGGCTCCGGGCCGAGATCGAGTCTCGTACCCAGGTCCGGGGACGGGCATTGGCGACAGCTCGGAAGCCCGCCAGCACCCTCGACGGCTGCCGCATCACCGTCGCAGCCAACGTCACCTCGGTCGACGACGCCGCTTCCGCGCTGGCCATCGGAGCTGACGGCTCCGGTCTGGTGCGCACCGAAGTGCTCTTCGGCGCGATGACCTCGGCACCGTCGGTCGAGGAGCAGACCCAGCGGTTCCTCGCGATCGCGGCTGCGATGGACGGCAAACCGATCACGATCCGCACCTGGGACGTGGGTGGGGACAAGCCACTGCGATTCCTCTCGCAGCCTCATGAGCTCAACCCGTTCTTGGGTGAACGGGGCTTGCGGCTGTTTCGCCGTCAGCCTGAGGTGCTCGTCGACCAGCTGCAGGCGATATGCCGAGCAGCGCGCGAGACTCAGGTGAAGGTGATGTTTCCGATGGTGAGTTCGGCGGGAGAGGTCGCCTGGGCGCTGGACCACCTTCTCGAGGCAGCAGCCAAAGACAGCGGCGGTATGCCGGCCGGCATGCACGTGGGCGTCATGATCGAGGTGCCGGCGGCGGCTTTGATGGTTCGCCGGATCGCGGCCGATCTCGACTTCGTGAGCATCGGGACGAACGACCTGACCCAGTACACGATGGCGGCCGAGCGCGGGAACGCTGCGGTCAGTCACCTCGTCAAGGCGCTCGACCCGGCCGTGCTGAGACTGGTCAAGCTTGTGTGCGACGAGGTGCCGTCGACGGCTGGGGTGGCAGTCTGCGGAGATCTGGCGAGCAGCCCGTCAGGCGCCGTATTGCTTGCCGGGCTGGGGGTTCGTGAGCTGAGTGTGGTGGCACCGGCTGTGCCCGAGGTGAAGTCCGCCCTGCGCCGGATCTCGTTGAGCGACGCAGAGGCGGTTGGCCAACGGGCTCTGCAGGCCAGCACCGCCGACGAAGTGGTCGCCCTGCTCGAGTCAGCTCAGCGGACACCCCACGAGTAGGTCTGCTTGTGCAGCTTGAGGTACACGAAGGACTCGGTGCTGCGCACCCCGTCAACAGCCCTGATTCGCTTGGACAGTAGCTCCAGCAAGTGGTCGTCGCTCTCACACACCACCTCGACCATCAGGTCGAAGGAGCCGGCGGTGATGATCACGTAGTCGATCTCAGACATCTGCGACAGACTCTCGGCGATGGGTTCCACATCACCCTCGGCGTGGATGCCGATCATGGCCTGCCGAGCGAATCCCAGTTGCAGCGGGTCGGTGACCGCCACGATCTGCATCACGCCGTTATCGAGCAGGCGCTGTACCCGCTGACGGACGGCCGCCTCGGAGAGTCCCACCGCCTTTCCGATCGCGGCATACGGCATCCGGCCGTCGCGCTGGAGTTGCTCGATGATCGCCTTGGACACGTCATCGAGGTGCGTGGGTGCTTGGTCGACGCGAGATGCCACCTGCTCATCCTGCGGGCGTGGGCGCGTGGATGCAAGCGCTGGATGGCAGATTCCGTTGTCACAACTTGATTCACCGACGGAATCACTTGTCGATCCATTGGTAGTCTGACAAGATCGCGCCCGTGCTCCTCCATTGGAAGGCCACCAAATGTCTAAGCCCTTGAGTTCCCAAGTCAGTCGCCGCGGCTTCATGCGCGGGGCGTCGCTATCCGCTCTTGCTGTCGGTGGCAGTGGATTGCTCGCTTCCTGCGGCACCGAGGGAGCGAAGGTCGAGGAGGGGAGCTGCGAGAGCACCGACAAGTCGGAGTCGGAGCAGGAGGTGTCCTTCTCCAACTGGCCGCTTTACCTCGACCCGATCAAGGCCAAGGACACCTCGACGCTTGAGAAGTTCGAGCAAGTGACCGGCATCGCGGTCAGCTACGACACCGACGTCAACGACAATCTCAGCTTCAAGGCCAAGGTCGCCCCGCAGCTGCAAGCGTGCAAGTCGACCAGCCGGGACGTCTTCGTGCTGACGGACTGGATGGCGGCTCAGATGATCGAGCTGGGCTGGTTGCAGGAGCTCGACCACGCCAACATGCCCAACGTCGATGCCAACCTGCTGGATTCTCTCAAGTCACCATCCTGGGACCCCGAGCGCAAGTACAGCGTCCCCTGGCAGAGCGGCATGACCGGTATCGCGTACAACGCCGAGCTCACCGATCCCGTGACCAGCTTCCAGCAACTGCTTACTCGGCCGGAACTCAAGGGCAAGATCACCCTGCTCACAGAGATGCGCGACACGATGCTCTTCATGTTGCTCATGCAAGGCGCTGACCCCGAGGACTTCACCGACGACGAGTTCAGCAACGCGATCGCCGAGCTCCAGAAATACGTGGACAACGGTCAAGTTCGCCGCTTCACCGGCAACGACTACACCGACGATCTGAAGCAGGGCAACGTCGCGGCTTGCGAGGCGTGGAGCGGAGACATCGCCGCCCTTGGCAATCCCAAGTTCAAGTGGCTCGCACCGGAAGAGGGCATCTCGCTGTGGAGCGACAACATGCTCGTGCCCAATCTGGCCGAGCACAAGACCAACGTGGAGAAGCTCATCAACTTCTACTACGAACCGGTGAACGCCGCCAAGCTCGCAGCGTGGAACTACTACTTCTGCCCGGTGAAGGGCGCCGAGGACGAGATCGCCCAGTTCGACAAGTCAGCTGTCGGTAACCCGCTGATCTTCCCCGCAGAAGACATGCTGTCACGGGGATACACGTTCATGGGGCTGGACGCTACTCAGGACAAGAACTACCAAGCACAGTTCAACCAGGTTCAGGGTGGATAGGTCTGACGATGGCCCAATCGGACGGCGAGCAGCGATCAGGGGCGCCTCGCGACCTCCACCTCACTGAAGTCAGCAAGCGGTTCGGTGACTTCGTGGCGGTCGACGACCTCACGCTCACCGTGCCGGAGGGTGCCTTCTTCGCGCTGCTGGGGCCTTCTGGCTGCGGAAAGACCACGACGTTGCGCATGGTGGCCGGACTGGAGGATCCAACCGCAGGCACGGTTTCGATCGGCGCTGAGGACATCACCGGCCTCAAGCCGTACAAGCGGCCCGTCAACACGGTGTTTCAGTCGTATGCGCTGTTTCCGCACCTGACGATCTTCGAGAACATCGCGTTCGGCCTTCGCCGTCGCGGCGTCAAGGACGTCAAGCGCCAGACCGATGACATGCTGCGTCTTGTCCAACTCGAGCAATATGGCGGCCGTAAGCCAGCGCAGCTGTCAGGTGGTCAGCAGCAACGGGTGGCCCTCGGCCGAGCGCTCATCAACGAACCGGGTGTGTTGCTGCTTGACGAGCCGCTGGGAGCGCTCGACCTGAAGCTTCGCCGCCAGATGCAACTCGAGCTCAAGCGAATCCAGACCGAGATCGGCATCACGTTCGTGCACGTGACGCACGACCAAGAAGAGGCCATGACGATGGCCGACACCATCGCCGTGATGAACTCTGGCGTCATCGAGCAGATGGGGGCGCCGACCGAGCTATACGAAAACCCGCGCACGACGTTTGTGGCGAACTTCCTCGGCCAGTCCAACCTGGTCTCGACCGACGTTGTCGACAGCTCAGGCTCTACGGTCATCGTCGACTGCCATGGTCAGAAGGTCGGCGTTGACGAGTCGAGATCCCACACCGATCAGGGCAAGGGCTGGCTCGGCATCCGGCCGGAGAAGATATTCGCCAGCCAGCGAGACTCCGAAGACCTCGAGGACGGCAACCAGCTGACCGGTGGTGTGGTCAGCGACGTCAGCTTCGTCGGTGTCAGCACGCAGTACCTCGTGCGGATGCCGTGGGGACAGGAGCTGATGGTGTTCGAGCAGAACACCGGCCAGCGACAATCCTTCAAGAGCGGCGACGAGGTCGACCTCGCCTGGTCGCCCCAGCACTCCTTCCTCCTCGACGCCGACCAGGACGCCGCGGCGGGTGCGGTCCGGGAGGATGTCGGGTGAACCCGTCGGCCACCGAAGCCGTCAACGTCACGGACAAGCCCGGCCAGCGGCGCGGCAAGGGATGGTTGCTGTTGGTGCCGGGCATGCTCTGGCTGCTGATGTTCTTTCTGTTCCCGACCGTGCAGCTGTTCTTCACGTCGCTCTACGACCCCAGTGGCTCGTTCGAGCAGGGCTACGCCATGACGTGGCACTTCCAGAACTATGCCGACGCGATCAAGGAGACCTCCGACCTGTTCGTCAGGTCCTTTCTGTATGCCGGCATCACCACCTTGGTGTGCCTTCTCCTGGCATACCCGCTGGCCTACGCCATCGCCTTCAAGTCCGGCCGGTGGAAGAACGTCATGCTGGTGCTGGTCATCGCCCCGTTCTTCACGAGCTTCTTGTTGCGCACCTTGTCGTGGCAGGCGATCCTCGCTGACCAGGGTCCGGTCACCGGCTTCCTTCGGGCTCTCGCGATCCTGCCGGATGACGGGCGACTGCTTGCGACTCCCATCGCGGTCGTCGCGGGCTTGATCTACAACTTCCTCCCCTTTATGACATTGCCCCTGTACGCCTCGCTCGACAAGGTCGACCACCGTTTGATCGAAGCGGCGGGAGATCTCTACTCGAGTCCCTTCACCGGGTTCCGCAAGGTGACTTTGCCGTTGTCCATGCCTGGACTGGTCTCAGGGACGCTGTTGACATTCATCCCCGCATCGGGTGACTACATCAACGCCGAGCTGCTCGGGACACCGCGCGAGTACATGCTCGGAAACCGCATCCAGTCGGCGTTCCTGGTCGAACAGAACTACCCACTCGCGGCGACGCTGTCTCTCTCCCTGATGCTGCTCGTCGTCGTCATGGTGATCTTGTACATTCGGCGCTCCGGCACCGAGGAGTTGGTGTAGATGGCGACGGCCGTGCGGGAGACCGCTCCTGAGCGCAGTGCCTCCCGGCCGCGGCACCGAGGCTGGTGGCGGTGGTTCACCGACAACATCGTGTTGCTCATCGGCATCGCGGTCTTGGTCTACACCTTCGTTCCCATCGGCTACGTCATCGCGCTGTCGTTCAGCAAGCCGTCGGGGCGGGCCGCCTCGGCAGAGTTCGAGACGTTCACTTGGGACAACTGGACGACAGTCTGCGAGCCTGACGGGTTATGTGAGTCGCTCCAGCTGAGCTTCGCCGTCAGCCTGGTCGCCACCGTGGTTGCCACCCTGCTCGGCACCCTGATGGCGTTCGCGCTCGTGCGGCACTCGTTTCGTGGCAGAGCGGCTTCCAACCTGCTGATCTTCTTGCCGATGGCGACTCCCGAGGTCGTGATGGGTTCGTCGCTGCTCGCCATGTTCGTCTCGCTCGGGTTCAACGGCGCACTCGGTTTCATCACCATCGTGATCGCGCACATCCTGTTCTGCCTGTCGTTCGTCGTCGTGACCGTCAAGGCTCGGCTGGCGGGGATGGACTCGCGGCTGGAGCAGGCCGCGATGGACCTGTATGCGAACGAGTGGCAGACGTTTCGGCTCGTCACACTGCCGCTCGCGATGCCCGGCATCGTGGCAGGCGCGCTACTGGCGTTCTCGTTGTCGTTCGACGACTTCATCATCACCAACTTCACCTCGGGTCAGTCGCAGACGTTCCCGCTGTACGTCTACGGCTCCAAGCTCAAGGGTTTCCCGGCGCAGCTGTTCGTGATCGGCACGCTGATGTTCGTCGTCTCACTTCTGCTGGTCGTCATCGTCGAGCTGTGGCGTCGCCGTCGTCCCACCTGAGGGCCGGATCCTGCGCTCGACAGGCGGCTCAAAGTGGAGCCGGTGTACGATGCAGGCGTGCCCTCGCCCGCCTCCCGCCTCGACCGCGACGTGGACGAATGCCACTTCGTCGATGGCGGCGATCTTGCATGCGGCGAGTTGCTGATGGCGCTGGTGGAGCCGATGCGGCGGCTGCCGACCGGCCAGGTGGTCCGGCTTGTCGCCACCGACCCGGCGGCGTCTTTCGACATTCCCGCCTGGTGCCACCTCACGGGCCATGGCTACTGCGGTGCGGGACGAGAGCCCGATGGCCGGCCGCACTACGACCTCGAGGTTTCCGCGCATGCCGTCCGCACGCGCGACGGCAGGCCCTGGCATCGCGACACCGCCCCCATCCCACAACCCGAAGGGCCCAGCACACTATGAACGGTCTGGTCATCAATCTCACCCGCTCCACCGACGACGTCGACCGCTCGAGCGTCGCCATGGTCGTGGCCGGCGCCTCGGTCGCCTCCGACCAGGACACGAAGGTCTTCCTGTCCTCCGAAGGTGTCGCCCTGGCCAAGAAGGGCGTCGCCGACGACATGCACGAAGAGGGATTCGCACCGATGTCGGAGCTCGTGTCCAAGTATGTCGCGGCAGGAGGCACCTTCCTCGTCTGCAGTCCGTGCGCCAAGAAACGCGGCATCGGAGACGACGACCTCATCGACGGCGCCACGATCGTCGGCGGGGCCACCTTGGTCGCGCTGCTGGCCGACGGCGCCGGATCGCTCTCGTTCTGAGGCCAACCGCCATCACTACGAACGTAGGCACCTCAGCGACCAGCGTCGGCCCGTGGACTCCTGCCGCGGAGCTCGACGGGGGGACCGACGACTGCGGTAGTGGCCTGCTGCTGTCGATCACCGCAGCGATGCGCGGCATCGATGTCGGTGAGGTCCTCCTGCTCCACACCCAGGAGAGATCCGTGCTCGTCGATCTGCCTGCTTGGGCGCGGCTCGCCGGCCACGAGTTGCTGTCCGTCGCTGATCGCGGCAACGGTGCGGGGCCGTGGCGACTGGCTATCCTGCGAGGTCACCGACGCGATCACGGGGCAGGCACGCAGTCCCACGAGGACTCCTTCACCACCGGGTCGGCGGTGCCGGTCGGGAGCCGGCTCTGGCTCTATAGCAACTTCCACTGCAACCTCGCATGCGATTACTGCTGCGCGGGCTCGTCTCCCAAAGCTGATCCGCGGATGCTGCCGCAAGACATCGCCGCAGCGGCCGTCGACGAGTTCGTCGCCCAGGGCGGACGTGAGCTGCTTATCACCGGCGGGGAGCCGTTTCTGCATCCGGAGCTCGGCGCGATGGTCTCGTACGCCGCCGAGCGAGTGCCTGTCGTGATCCTCACAAATGCGATGGTGTTCGGACGAGGGGCTCGACGGACGACACTCGAGGCGATGGACCGTCAACGGGTAACACTCCAGGTGAGTCTGGACTCCGCGGGCCCTGGAATCCACGATCGCCAGCGGGGCGCGGGGTCGCACGCCCGGGCACTTGCCGGCATCGGGCTGGCACGCGAGCTCGGTTTTCGACTGCGCGTCGCGGCCACGCTGCACGACGAGGACCTATCCTCGGTCAGCCGGCTGCACGCCGCCCTGGACAACCTCGGCGTCGCCAGCGAGGACCGGCTGATCCGGCCGGTCGCGGAGGAGGGGTTCGCCGACCACGGACTTCACATCTCGCTCGACACCGTAGAACCCGAGCCCACCTTGACGGTCGACGGCATCTGGTGGCACCCCGTCGCCGTCACAAACCCCCACTTGAGGGTGGCGCACTCACCCCTTCCCCTCGCGTCTGCGTTCGAGGTCATCCGCGACGTGCTGGCCGTGCAAGCTGCGGGCGTGACCGAGGGGCGCCAGGTCTTCCGCTGTACCTGAGTGTCGGTTCCTCAGTCGCCGCCTGCCTTACCGATCGGTGACATCACGGGTTCGCGGACATCGGTCGTCCGTCCAGCGCTGTAGGGTGGTGAAATGACTTGGGCACGATGAGGAAGCAGGCTCATGGCGACCACCCAGACGACCACCACGCCGACATCAGCCATCGGAGACTCGCGAACGACTCGC
>JACCXO010000040.1 GCA_013696975.1 Nocardioidaceae bacterium
TCTTCGCGGATCGCCTTGAGCACGCGGCCCCACGGGCTGCGCATGAGCAACCAGATCGTCACGCAGAAGAGCGCGACCAAGCTCCAGCCCACGGTCATCACCCAGAAGTCGTAGCGACTCCACGACAGCCCCAACACGCCCATGGAAGCGTTGTAAGGGTTGAGGTTCTGAAAGGCTCCAGCATAGGCGAACAAGCCGTCCTGACCCCCGAAGTACTCCCGTAGGCTCGACGACCCGATGACGAGACGGATGATCTCGGCCCCCGCGATGGTGACGATGGCGAGATAGTCGGCTCGCAGACGCAGCGTGGGCACGCCGAGGAGCAACGCCAAGACGACGCACAGCACGATGCCGATGAGGATGCTGACCCAGAAGTTGTAGCCCCAGGTCGCGACGAAGGACGCCAGACCATATCCGGCGACAGCCATGAAGCCGGCCTGGCCGAAGTTGAGCAGGCCGGTGTAGCCGAAATGCACGTTGAGCCCAACTGCCGCGAGGCAGACGACGATGGCGGAGGGGCCGAACGCTTGTTGCAGTGCCGAGGTGAGTTCGTTCGCGAAGTCCATAGGTGCCTCCCTCGACTAACCGACGCGCTCGGCGCGACCGAGCAGACCTTGTGGACGGATCAGGAGTACGACGACCAGCACGGCGAGCGCGCCCGCGAACTTGAGCTCGGCCGGGATGACCAACGTCGACACCTCGATGAACACCCCGATGACGAGGCTGCCGAGGAGGGCGCCCCAGATCGTGCCCAGACCGCCCAGCACGACCGCAGCGAAGACCAGAAGCAAGATCTTGAACCCCAGCTGGAAGTCGAACCCCTGGGTGAGCCCGAGCAAAAAGCCCGACAGGCCAGCGAGCGCCGTGCCGCCTATCCACACCACCGAGATGACGTGGTCGACGTTGATACCAGTCGACGACGACAGTGCTGGGTTGTCGGCGACCGCACGGGTGGCCTTGCCGATGCGGGTCTTCTGAAGCGCCAAGATCACCGCGACAAGCACAAGCAAGGCGATGCCCGAGACGACCAGATCCTTGGTGGTCAGCAGGACTGAACCGATTTGGAAGGGCTCTGGGGTCGCGTACTCGGAGAAGTTGTGATTGTCGCCGCCGGCGAAGTACTGGAACACACTGCGCAAGAAGATCGACAGACCGATGCTGACGATCATCATGGCGATCAGACCGGTGCCCTTGTTGCGCAATGGCTTCCACAGCGCCAGATCCTGACTCCAACCAAAGAGACCGGAGATGACCACCGCGATCAGGCCAGCCACGATGACGGGAAGTCCGAGGCCGGAGTCAAAGCCATAGGCCACCAGGGCGCCGAAGGTAACCAGCTCACCATGAGCGAAGTTGGTCAAACCCGTCGTACCGAAGATCATCGACAAGCCCAGCGCCGCCAACGCCAACAGCAGACTGAACTTCAGGCCGTCGACAAGGTTTTGGGGAAGCTGCTGATACCAGGCCGTGTCCGGGTTGGGGTCGGGGCCGATGGGGAAGGTGATGGCGAGGTTGCCGTCGGTCTTGATCTCGACCGTGTTGGAGAGCTTCTTCTTGTCGGTCAGCACCGATCCCTCGGGCAGGGTGTCTTCGTCGAGCTTGACCGTGATGGTGGTGCCGAGGTTGTCGATGGCGGCACCGGGCAGCGGGATGGCGAAGGTGCCGTCGGCCTCGGACGGGGCCTGCCCGACGACGGTGCCCTCGGCGTCCTCCACGATGATCGTGACGCCTTCCACAGGCGTACAGGGGGTGGTGCTCGTGTCGTTGAGCTGTCCGACAACGCTGATGACGTCATCTCGCTCAGGAATCCGCACAGTCGGACAGCCTTTGTCCTTTGGCGCGGCCGCAGCGGCCGTTCCGGCCGTCGAAAGCATCGCGAACATCACTGCCAACAGCAGTGCAGCGATGCCGGAGGGGCGCACTCGCACGGACGGCTCCTGTCAGGTTGCCTCGGCCTTGCCGGTCATGACCGGCAAGGACTGTAGCGGTAAGTCTTAGCGGGAGCATAGTCGGCATGTGCCACCGGCCACGTTGATGGCGGCGTTTGATGCGCGTTCTCTCGGGTGCCTCACCGCAGCGTGACGACCAGCTCGGTGAGCAAGGGCGCAGCGATCAGCGCCGGCAGCAGATCACCCACCGGTACCTGCTTGATCTGCAGCAGGCGAAGGCCGACACCCACGAGCAGCAGGCCGCCGGTCGCCGTCAAGGCAGCAAGATGCGGTGTTGGCAGCACCTCTCCCAGCAGTGCGCCGACGACAGTCAGGGACCCTTGTACGACGGCGACCGTCAGGGCCGATGCGGCGACGCCCCAGCCGAGAGAGGCAGCAAAGGCGATAGCCGCGAAGCCGTCGAGCGTGGCCTTCAAGATCAGCTGGTCTGCTCCGTTGCCGAGACCGTCGGACAGCGAGCCGAGGATGGCGAGGGGTCCGACGCAGAAGAGCAGCGACGCCGCGACGAACCCTTCGATGAAACGCTGTCGGTCCGCCGACCCGCCGCTGCCGCTCAGGCGGGTCTGCAGCCAACCGCCGAAGCCTTCCAGGCGGTCCTCGATTCGGAGCAGGGAGCCGGAGATTCCACCGAGCAACAACGAGCCCAGCACGATCAATACCGGCGCCGAGTCGCCCACTGTGGCGCGAAGATCGGCGTCAGTCACCGCGAGAGCCGACAAGCCTGCAACGAGCAGCGTGACGAGCCCGAGCGCGTCAGTGACCACGTCGCGGGTTCGGGCGGGGAGACGGTGACCGAGCAAGACGCCTATCCCTGAGCCGAGCAGCACCGTCACCACGTTCAACGCCGTACCGAACCCTCGAAACATGGTTGGGCGACCTGCCTCATCATCGTCGGATGCCGCTCTGACCATCACCCGGTGCCGGCGTCTGCTGGTGCGAGATCGGGTTGTCCGTCGTAGTGTGGGCGCGAGCCTCGGCGCAAGGAGCCTAGACGGACTGCCATGTGACAGCGTCAACCGAGGTAGAAAGAGTTCATACGGGGGTATGAAGTCGCAGCCGAGATGACATCGAAGTGGAGTTCACATGCCCCCGAGGTACAGCACGAATCGCGGCGCGGTCCAAATCCGAGACGCGGCAACCGAAGACGCGACTGGGCTGCAGTCCCTCTGGATCGACTGCACATCCGGCTACCGGCCCCCGCAACGAGATGCGTCTCTCGAGCAGATCGAAGGGGCGATTCGGCGCCTCGAGACCGAGCCAAGCGAGCGTCTGCTGGTGGCGACGCTCAATGATCGCCCGGTTGGTGTCGCACACTTGCGCAGGGCGCCGGTGTCGCCGATCCACGATGAGGACGCCATCCATGTGGGCTACCTGCACGTCTTGAGTCAGTATCGGCGACGCGGTGTCGGCAAGCAGCTGCTCGAGGCTGCCGCCGACTGGGCCGATGAGAAGGACACTCCGCATGTCGTGGCTTCGGTTGCCGGCACCGCACGCGACGCCAACCGGTTCCTCGCCCGACTTGGCTTCAGTCAGGTCGCCGTGGTGCGTACGTGCTCGGTGATGACGCTGCGCAACAAGCTGGAGCCGGCCGTCGCCAAGTCAGCCAAGTCGGCCAGGTCGGCATCGTCCAATATCGTTGCCGTGCGCCGGCTCAAGCGGAGCATCCGCAGCACCGTCAGTTGAGGTGGCACGTGATGCGAGCCGTGCATACCCGACGCACCGCCGTGCAGCAGGCCGTACGGCTGAAGGTTTCCCTCGACGGCATCGTGCCGACGACGCGCTCGGCCGTCGCCTCGAGAAGCTCGATGCCCATGCGGTCATGCAGACTGGACGTCATCTCGAGAGGTTCACTGACCCTTTCAGTGTTAGCCATGGTATCCACGCTGACTCATGCCATCTCCCAGCGCCGCTGTGTCGGTGACCACGACTAAAGTCTGGATGTGGCTGTCTCCCCCTCCGTCGCCAGCATGCACACGCCCGCCGGCAGTGACGTCGCGCGGCGGCGACTTCTGCTGCTCGACGGGCATTCGCTCGCCTACCGCGCCTTTTTCGCGTTGCCTGTCGGGAACTTCTCCACCACCACCGGACAGCCGACCAATGCTGTCTACGGGTTCACCTCGATGCTCATCAACGTCTTGCGCGACGAGGCACCGACTCACCTCGCGGTGGCCTTTGATGTGTCCCGGCAGACGTTCAGGGCTGCGGAGTACGCCGAATACAAGGCCAATCGCTCCGCGAGTCCCGACGAGTTCAAAGGGCAGGTGTCGCTTGTCAAAGAGGTGCTGACGGCGCTGCGGGTGATGACGGTCGACAAGGAGGGCTTCGAGGCGGACGACGTGATCGCGACGCTCGCCACCCGAGCTGAGGTGGAGGGTTTCGACGTGTTGATCTGCACGGGCGACCGGGACGCCTTCCAGCTCGTCAGCGACCGCACCACGGTGCTCTATCCGCGCAAAGGGGTCTCCGATCTGGCCCGGATGACCCCCGCTGCGGTGACCGAGAAATATGGCGTCGCGCCCGCCAACTATCCCGACCTGGCGGCCTTGGTCGGGGAGACGAGTGACAACCTCCCCGGTGTGCCGGGCGTCGGACCCAAGACCGCGGCCAAGTGGATCGGCCAGTTCACCTCGCTGGACGAAATCGTGGCCAGGGTCGACGAGATCTCTGGCAAGGCCGGTGAGTCGCTGAGAGAACACCTTGCCGACGTGATCCGCAACCGTCGAATCAACGAGCTGGTCCGTGACCTCGACCTGCCGTGCGGGGTGCACGACTTCGTCATGCAGTCCTGGGATCGAGACGAGGTGCACCGAATCTTCGATGGTCTCGAGTTCCGCGTCTTGCGTGATCGGCTTTTCGCCACCTTGACGGCCGACGAACCGGCGATAGAGCCGGGCGCCGAGATCGAGATGTCCCGGCTGGGCGTCGGTGAGGTAGCCGCCTGGTTGGCACACCACGCGGGCGGCGACGGCGTCGCGGGTGTGTATGTGCACGGGCAGTGGCAGTCCGGCACCGGTCAGGTCAACGCGGTCGCGTTGGCGGTCGCGCCCGACATGGCTGCGTGGGTGGATGCCGTGGCGATCTCCGCAGCAGATGAGTCCGCGCTCGCCAACTGGTTGGCTGACCCAGGTCGCCCCAAGGCTCTGCACGACGCCAAAGGCCCGATGCTCGCCTTGGCTGCTCGAGGTTGGCCGCTGGCTGGTCTGGCAGCAGACACGGCCTTGTCGGCATACCTCTCCCACCCCGATCAGCGTTCCTATGACCTCGCTGACCTTTCGTTGCGTTACCTGCACCGCGAGCTGCAGAGCAGTGACGCTCCGGTCGACCAGCTGTCCTTCGACCTCGACGGTGACTCGGCCCAATCCCGCGACTCGATGCGCAAGGCACACGCTGTGGTCGACCTCGCGGCGGCGCTCGAGGTCGAGCTTGAGAGTCGGGGAGGATCGAGCTTGCTCGCCACTGTCGAGTTGCCCTTGGTGGAGGTGCTCGCTCGCATGGAGCAAGTGGGCATCGGTGTCGACCTCGACCACCTGAGCTCGCTGGAGGCGCACTTCGCTGCCGGAGTCAAGCAGGCCGCCGACGAGGCATACGAGGTGATCGGCAAGCAGATCAATCTCGGCTCACCCAAGCAGCTGCAGGCGGTGCTGTTCGACGAGCTCGGCATGCCCAAGACCAAGCGCACCAAGACCGGCTACACGACCGACGCTGAGGCGCTGCAGAGCCTGTTCGATAAGACAGGGCACCCGTTCCTGCAGCACCTGTTGATCCACCGTGACGTGACGCGGCTACGCCAGACGGTTGAGGGTCTCCTCAAAAGCGTCGCAGACGACGGGCGCATCCACACCACCTTCAACCAGCTCATCGCGGCCACCGGGCGGTTGTCGTCGACTGAGCCCAACCTGCAGAACATCCCTATCCGGACTGAGGAGGGGCGCCGGATTCGGGAAGCATTCACGGTGGGGGAGGGGTTTGAGTCCCTGTTGACCGCGGACTACAGCCAGATCGAGATGCGCATCATGGCGCATCTATCAGATGACGCCGCTCTGATCGCCGCCTTCAAGTCGGGTGCTGACTTCCATTCGGTGACGGCTGCCCGCGTGTTTGACGTGGAGCCCGGCAAGGTCAGTGCTGCCCAACGGGCGAAGATCAAGGCGATGAACTATGGCCTCGCGTATGGCTTGTCGGCCTACGGCCTCAGCCAGCAGCTCAAGATCGAGCCGAGCGAGGCGCGTGGCCTGATGGATGAGTACTTTGAAGGCTTCGGCGGGGTGCGTGACTATTTGCGGGGGGTGGTCGACGAAGCGCGTCGTACGGGTTTCACCGAGACGATCCTCGGTCGGCGTCGCTATCTCCCTGACCTGACGAGCGACAACCGGCAGCGCCGCGAGATGGCCGAGCGGATGGCGCTCAACGCTCCCATCCAAGGCTCAGCCGCTGACATCATCAAGGTCGCCATGTTGCGAGTCGATGCGGCTTTGGCGGCCGAGGAGCTGCTGTCCCGCATGTTGTTGCAGGTTCACGACGAGCTGGTTTTCGAGGTCGCGCCCGGCGAATGCGACGTCTTGGAGGCGCTGGTGCGACGTGAGATGGCCGCCGCCGCAGACCTGGCGGTCCCCCTGGACGTCTCGATCGGCCTGGGACGCACCTGGCACGAAGCCGGCCACTGACGCTGGCAGCGTTTCGCTGCTAGTCGGGCTGGCGCGTGACGAAGATGGCTGTGCCTGGCACGAAGGCACCGCGAACTGGCCCCCAACCGCCCCAGACCCGGTCTTGCCCCGGAGGCCATTCGGGTTCGACGAGGCGTTCGACCGTCAACCCCGCCGCACCGATAGCTGAGATCCAGTCGCCGAGCGTGTGGTGCGGTTCGGCATACGTGAGACTGCCTTCGTCGTCGATCTCGACGTAGGGAGTCCGGTCGAAGTAGGAGCGCGCAGCCGTGAGCCCCGCCTCAGTCGGGTCATCGGGGAACACCCAGCGCAGCGGATGCACAACCGAGAAGACGAACCGACCCCCTGGTCGCAGCACGCGGCCCACCTCGGTGAGTGCCCTCTCGATATCAAGAATAAACGGCAGCGCACCGAAGGCGGAGCAGGCAAGGTCGAATGTCGCAGCAGCAAGCGGAATCGCCGTTGCCGTCGCACACACGGTTGGTACGTCGATAGAGGTCTCGAGATCCAGCCGCCTGCTGTGTTGCAGCTGCCGCCACGAGAGGTCGAAGGCCACCACCTCAGCGCCGTTGCTCTGCAACCAACGCGAGCACTGACCGGCTCCGGACCCGACTTCGAGCACCCGGCTCCCAGCGACCTCGCCCAGCAAACGCACGTCGGCCTCGTCCACGCCCTCCGGTGACCAGAGAAAGCCGGTGTCGCGCAGGAACTCGCCGTGCTCTGCCTGATAGCTGTCGGCCTCGCGATCCCAGTCGCCCCGGTTCGCCGCCTGAGCTTGGGCATCGCTGACTTCGAGAAACTGCGGTTGGCGGGTCTGCACGGGTCGACGGTAGCGACAACCCAACACCGGCACCGACAGGTGCAGCCCAACCTCGGGATTGAGTGTTTTGCCCATGCCGCTGGCGTGACTAGTTCAAGGTGCCCGCTCAAGGGGTCTGCAGGGTCTTCTCGAGCGTCATACCAGCCGCTGCTTGGACCTTGAGCGCGAGCAGGTGATCGGCTCTAGTACGTCCGAGGTTGACTGCCGCGACGGGCTTGCCGAGCCGACTTGCGGCGACGGCGTAGCGGTAGCCGGAGTGGACCATGAGTGACGAGCCGACAACGAGCATGGCATCGGACTTCCCCAGCGCGGCGGTCGCCTGGGCGTGGCGCCACGGGGGAACACTCTCGCCGAAGAAGACCACATCTGGTTTCACGATGCCCCCACACTGCGGGCAGTCGGGCACGACAAAGCCGTTGAAGTCGAGCCCGTCGAGGTCGGCGTCCCCGTCGGGTGCGACGGGTGCGTCCAGCGTCGACCACGATGGGTTGAGCGCCTCCAGGTGCCGCTGCCACGGGCCACGGGTGGAACCGTGGCGGCACCTCATGCAGATGACCCGGTCGAGCCGGCCATGTAGGTCGATGACGTTGCGGGAGCCGGCGGCCTGGTGCAGGCCGTCGACGTTCTGGGTGACGAGCAGGCTGATCCCGCCGGACCTCTCCAGCCAGGCTAACGCGTGGTGTGCAGAGTTGGGTGAGGCGCTGCCGAAGCTGCGCCAGCCGATCAGACTTCGTCCCCAGTAGCGGGCGCGGGTCAGCGGTTGTGTCATGAACGGCCGGTACTCGACCGGCTGCTGGCGTTTCCAGGAACCGTCGACGTCACGGTAGTCCGGGATGCCGGACTCCGTGCTGCAGCCGGCTCCCGTCAACACGAAGATGTGGCGGTGCTGTGACAGAAACCGTTGAAGAGCATCGATGTCTGCTGGGGCAACGGAGGGCGTCACTCTCGTGGGAGCTGGCGGGGCCGCTGCTGACGCGTCCCCTGAGGCCGCTGAGGGTGTCGCTCTCGTGAGTGCTGACAGGGCCGTCATGGTGTCTTCGAGATTACCGGCACCGCTAGATGGCAGCATGCGCTCATGAGCCACGACGCGCATGACTACTGGGATAAACAAGCCGCTTCCTTCGATGCAGAACCCGATCACGGCCTGCGAGACCCGGTTGTACGGGCGGCCTGGCGCGACCTGCTAATGCCGCTCCTGCCGCCTCCGCCGGCTCGTATCGCTGATGTGGGTTGCGGCACCGCTTCGCTCAGCGTGCTGCTCGCCGAGGCAGGGTATGACGTGCACGGCCTTGATCTGTCGGCCCAGATGTTGACCGCTGCTCGCATCAAGTTGGACGCAGCAGGGGTCCATGCTCCACTGGCGCGGGGCGACGCTGCGAGGCCTCCCTTTGCTCCGGGCAGCTGCGACGTCGTGCTCGAGCGTCATGTGCTGTGGGCCATCGACGACCAGTTTGGTGCCCTGCGCCAGTGGAGCCGGCTGCTCGCGCCGGGCGGCACGTTGGTGCTGGTAGAGGGCACGTGGGGCAGTGGCGCTGGACTGGATGCCGCTCAGTGCGCGACCCTCGTACGACGTGTGAGGCGTCAGGCCGAAATCATCTTGCTGCCTGATCCGGCGTTGTGGGGCCGAGCCATCGATGACCAGCGTTACGTGCTCATCAGCTACGACTGAGGACTCCCCGCAACGAGGCCAGCACCAGCCTGGACTTGATCCCGAGCCCACGGCGACTGGGTGTCAACGAAGACCCAAAGGTGCTGCGTGTGGAGCCCGATGAGCACCAACAGATGGCAGCTAAGCATGCGGCCGCCCTGTCCGCCAGCTGATGCGTCGGATGCCGGCCGGGCCTGGGGGCTGGAATGCCGGCCTCCGGCCTTGTCCACAGACGGGCTTGCATGCTCCGCTCTTGTCGGTGGGGTGTCTAAAGTCAAACATAGGTTCGATAGACTTCCTGATGAGCGGCTGGTCGCCGATTTGGTCGCGGTGCAGTCCGCAGCGCCCACTTCGTCGGCCTCGCAGACTGCACGGGGGCTGATCGAGGAGTTGGTGGCGTGGCAGCGGGTGTCATCATGGGTGGAGTTCCAGCGGCTGGACGTGATGCGCCGGTTCGAGTTGGCTCGAATCGCCGTCGACCGTGACCTGGTCGCCGGCACGAGTGCCGCCCCTGGCGCCCCCTCACATGGAGGTGCGTCAGGGCAGCCGGCGCCTCCTGTCACCAACACCTACGGTTGCTGCGATTCCACCCCCATCAGGGAGGCAGCTGCCCGTCTGGATGCGGCTCTTGACGGGGTGGGCGCCGATGAGGGCGCGATAGCCATGCCTGTGAGTCAGGCGGTTGCGTTGGCTCGGCTGGAGGCGGACCTGGAGAGGCGGCGGGCAGGTTCGCGGCCGAGGAGATCGCGTTAGCGTTGAACATGTCGCCTTCGAGTGTGGGCAAACAGTTGTTGTTGGCCCGTGATCTGCATACGGTGCACAGCGATCTGGGTGAAGCGTTACAGCTCGGTCAGGTCAGCCCGTTTGTGGCGTCGATGGTCGCCTCGGCAACCCGGAAGCTGCCCGACACCGCCCGTCGGGTGCTGGATGAGGCGGTCACCACCGACGCGGTGGAGCTACCGACGGGTCGGGCGATCGACGCGGCCCGCAACCGGGTCCGTGCGGCCGACGAATACTCCGATGTGGCGGCTGCCGACGCTCGCAACAACCGGTATGCGTTCTTGAAACCACTTGATGACTCGGTCGCGTTGCTCGGTGCGGTGATGCCCGCCGAAGACGCCGTCGCCGGATGGGTCGCATCGACACCGACGCCCGGAGGCTGCGCCGCGGAGGCGACGCTCGCAGCCTGGACCAGTTGCGGTGTGACCTGTTCGCCCAAGCCGTCGCCTCAGCCGCCGACAGGACCGACGCCGACAGGACCGACGCCGAGAGCCTCCCCACCGAGAGCGCCGGCTCCGAGAACGCTGGCGCCGAGGGAATTGGCGCTGAGGGCACTGCGAGCGGCCCGGCTGCGGCTGCTAGGAGGCCGGCGGTGTTGGTGCAGGTGGTGATCTCGTTGGCGTCGCT
>JACCXO010000100.1 GCA_013696975.1 Nocardioidaceae bacterium
ATGGTCTTCATGAATGTGCTCTGGCCCGACGTCACGCGCGCCACTCTCTATGAGGCGATCGACATCTATGCCCGGCGGGACCGGCGTTACGGCTCAGCCTGAAAGTGGAATCGCTAAACCGGCTTGGCCCGTACAAGCTGACCTCTCAACGCACAGAAGCTGGCTGCTGAACGCGGACAACTTGGCTGCTCAACACAGAAAAGTTGGCTACTCGACGGGAGGGGGTGAGGCGCAGGCGGCGCAGGTGCCGAAGATCTCGAGGGTGTGCTCGATCTCGGCGAAGCCATGCGTGCGCGCTGTCTTGGCGGCCCACGATTCGACGGTCGGACCCTCGATCTCCACGGTGAGCCCGCAACCGCGGCAGACCAGATGGTGGTGATGGCCGGTGCTGCACTGGCGATAGACGGACTCACCGTCAGGAGTGCGCAAAACGTCGATCTCCCCAGCGTCCGCGAGGGCTTGCAAGGTGCGATAGACGGTCGTCAGTCCGACGTCTTCGCGACGCTTCTGCAATAGCGCGTGGATCTCCTGTGCGCTTCGGAAGACATCGACCGTCGCGAGTGCAGCCACGACGGCTCTGCGTTGACGGGTTGGCCGAGCACCGATGGTCACATGCTCGGCCACAGATGGCGGAGTCGCCTCGGGCTCCCGTCGCGGCTTGACTCGCCGCGAAGCATGGCTGTGGTCAGTGTTCGTCATAGTGCTCCCCGTGGACGGCATGGCGATGCCCATCATGCACATAGTCGACATGGTCCCCATGTGGCACGGCCGGGTGGCCACACGCAGCCCCGTGGTCATGCCCGTGCTCCTCGGGTACGACGGTATGCGGCTGTAAGCCGTCCCCCTCGCCGAACGGTTGTCGCAAGCGCCGGCGATACCTGACCAGGTTGCCGACCGGCCACGCCGCCACAAAGCAGCTCAACGCAAGCAGCACGATCGTGGCCCCGGGAGGGACGTCGACATAGAAGGCCGTCGCCACTCCGCCGACCGAGGTTGCGGCACCCAGCACCATCGCGAGCAGGATCGTCACCTTGAAACTCCGCGTCAGCTGCTGCGCGGTGGCGACAGGGACCACCATGAGAGCACTCACCAGGAGCAGGCCGACGGTGCGCATCGCCACGGTCACAGTGACAGCGGCCAGCACTGAGGTGGTGATGTTGTAGGCCCGCACCCGCAGGCCCGCTGCGCGCGCGAACTCCTCATCTTGACACACGGCGAACAGCTGAGGCGCAAAGCCGAGTGCGATGAAGATGACACCTGCAGCAAGAGCCACCACGACCCACACATCTTGCGACGAGACCGTGGTGATGGAGCCGAAGAGGTAGTTGTACAAGGTCTGCGCGCTCCCACCCGCGAGACCGGTGACCATGACACCGCCGGCAATGCCGCCATAGAAGATGAGGGCGAGCGCCACGTCTCCTCCGGCGCGACCCCGCTCGCGGATGAGTTCGATGAGCAAAGCCCCGAGGATGGCGACAGCGATCGCGGTCCAGACGGGGGATCGGCCCGTCAGCAAGCCGAGCCCGACGCCGGTGACGGCGATGTGGCCGATGCCGTCGCCCATGAGGGCCAGGCGGCGCTGGACCAGGTATGTTCCGACGGCCGGCGCTGCTAGACCCGTGAAGAGGGCGGCAAGCAGAGCGCGAACCATGAAGGGGTAGTCGAGGATCGTCACAGTTCCCACCCGGGTCCGAGAGGCACGTGGTCGGGTTGGCTGCGGGGGTGGTGGTGCACGGGCGCATGGCCCGCGGTTGGTTGCAGGGTGAGGTCGTTGGCCGGTGGAACGTCGTACCCGATTCGACCGTCTTGTAGCAGCACGGCGCGGTCGATCAGTCCAGCCAGCGGTCCGAGTTCGTGCAGCACCACGACAACGGTGGCACCCGCGTCGACGAGGTTGGCCAGGGTACGAGCCAAACCGAGCTGATTGTGGTGGTCCACTCCAGCGTTCGGTTCGTCGAGCACGAACAGCTCGGGTTCTCCGGCCAGCGCGCGGGCGATGAGCACCCGCTGTTGCTGGCCACTTGAAAGCTGGCTGACCGCGTCGTGTCTTCGGTCTGTCAGCTCGACCGTGGCGATGGCGCTGCGCACAGCCGCACGATCGGCCTGCCGCATCGGCAGCAGGAGACGGCGGCGAGACAACCGCCCCGAGGACACGACCTCCTTGACGGTCGCGGGGACGCCCGAGGTGGCGGCGAGCTGTTGAGGCACATAACCGACCCGGTGCCAGTCGCGGAAGCTGGGAAGGGAAACATCGAACAGACGCACGTCGCCGCTGCTCCATTTGACGAGTCCCATCAAGCCACGGACCAGTGTCGACTTGCCGGACCCGTTGCTGCCGAGTAAGGCGACGACCTCGCCCTGTTTGACGGACAGGCTGATGCCGCGCAAGACGGGGCGACCTCCGAGGGCGAGGTTGCCCGACTCAACGTCAATCACGGCAGTCACGTGCAGTTGTTGGCTTCCTGCAGCACCGCGAGGTTTGCTCGCATCAACGAAAGATAGTCCTCTTCACCCGAGCCGTCCTCGGCCAAACCTTCGACGGGGTCAAGCACAGCCGCCGTGACGCCGAGATCATCGGCCAAGGTCTGAGCATATTCTTTGCTGCCCAGCGTCTCGGAGAAGATCGTGGTGATGTTGTGTGTCTCGACCAGATCCTGTATCTCGGCGAGACGTTGGGGGCTTGGCTCGACATCGGGGCTGAGTCCGGCGATCGGGATCATGGTCAGGTCATAGCGGTCGGCGAGGTAACCGAACGCGGCATGGCTGGTGACGATCTCGCGCCGCTCACAGTCCGCGAGACCGGCCTCGAAGTCGTGGTCCAACTCCTGTAGGTCCTTGACGAAAGCGGCGGCGTTGGCCTTGAAGTCGGCAGCATGATCGGGGTCCGCGCTCGCGAGATCATCAGCCAGCTGCTCAGCCACTGGAATGAGCAGAGTGGGGTCCTGCCACAGATGCGGGTCACCGTCGTGGCTGGAGTGGTCGACGTCGGCGCTTTCGTCAGGGTGAATCTCATGGTCGTCCTGCTGGCCGTCCTCGGTGTCCTCTGCAAGTCGGGTTTCAGACAGTTCTAAGACCTTGCTCACCTCGAGGGTGTCATGAGGGGGGTTCTGCTCGATCGCATCGTCGAGGGAAGGCTGGAAGCCCGCTTCGTGGATCGCCAGGTCAGCGTCACTGATCTCGGCAACCTGCTGCGGCGTGAGTTCGAGGTCATGCGGCTCCACGCCGGGAGTGGTGAGGTTGGTGACAGTGGCGTGCTCACCCGCGACGCGCTCTGCGACATACGCGAAGGGGTAGAAGCCGGCAATGACTCGAGGCTTGTCGCTGTTTGACCCGCCGAGGTTGCCGCAGGAAGCGGCCAGCGGCGCTGCGACAGTGAGGACGATGACGATCCGGATGGATCGAGAGAAGCAACTCATCATGAAAACCATTATCAATAAAACTGAAAACCATTGTCAAGTGGCTCGCCGCTTGCGGCGCTTTGCCTTCCCGAGTCCCAGCATCTGCCGTGGTCGCGATGGCTACCCTGAGAATTGTGATTGATCTGCCTGCCGATCCACTGTTCTTGGAGCCTGGCGCCGACTGGCGCCCGGTGTCTCCGAAGCTCATCACTGAGCGTCGCTACGCCGTGCTGGTCATCGCGGTGGTCGGTGTTGCCTTGATGGTCCTCGGTGTGGTCTTGCAGCTGACCAGTGCGGCATCGCTGTGGCCGCTGCTCGGGGCGGGCTTGGGAGTCGAGGCGATCGCGCTGACTCTGTGGTTCGTCGTCGTGCCGCGGATGGTCAGCTCATGGCGGTATGCCGAGCGAGCCCAAGACCTGCTGATCCGCCATGGGAGGGTCATTCGCCGTCTCACCGTCGTGCCCTATGGGCGTATGCAGGTGATCGAGGTGAGCGCCAACCCGATCTCGCAACGACTGGGCATTGCGACTGTCACCCTGGTCACGGCCTCAGCCAACACCAACGCCAAGATTCCGGGCTTGCCCACCGAGGTCGCGCAAGAGCTGCGAGACCGACTTGCCGCCAAGGGTGAAGCAATGACGGCGGGCCTATGACGACCGATAGCCCAAAGGGGCAGACCGCCGGCTCGATCGTCTCACCCGTCGCCCCAGCTGCACCTCTCAACGCCGATGCGGCCGCTGCACCGGTCGACGTCACCCCACAGCTGCGCCGGCTCCACCCACTGACTCCGGTGCTCAGATCCTGGCGACTCCTGGGCGGCCTCACAGCAGCGGCCCTCGGACTGTTTCGGGACCAGGTCGAGAATCTCGCCTGGATCTGGCATGCACTACAAGGAGATGCTGAGTTCGGCGGCCTGCCCAAGGCATTCGGTTTGGTGATGTTTTCGCTACTCATCAGCGCTCTCGCAGCTTGGCTCTCGTGGCGTGCGACGGGGTTCGCGTTCGTGACCGACTCGAACGGTGTCGGCACCTTGCTGTTCCACCGGGGCCTCCTGGTGCGGCATCGGAGTCAGGTGCGGCTCAAGCGAGTGCAGTCGGTCGACGTCAACCAGCCGCTCGTGCCCCGGCTGCTGGGGCTCAGTGCATTGCGGCTCGACATGGCGGCAGGCGAGGGGGCTTCGGTCAACCTTGCCTACCTTCGCAGCGCCGACGCGTGGCATCTGCGCGAGGAGATCCTCTGCCATACGGCGGTCGCTTCGGCCGGGACAGCAGCGGAGCAGTCAGTCGCAAGACCCGGGATCAGGGATCCTGGAGCAGCCGCCAGTGGAAACCATGCAGCCGCCGGGTTGACAGCGGCAGTTGAGGCGGCATCGCCGGCCTGGCACGACACTCGAGGAGATGAGCTGGTCGCTCAGGTGTCGACTCACCACCTGGTCCGGGCCAACCTCCTCGACGGGGTGAGTGCCTGGCTGCTGCTGGTGGCCTGGCTGCTCGGCCTCGTCGTGAGCACGGTGATCTGGGGATGGGAGGCACTGCTCGGCGCCTTTGCCGTGCTGATCCCGGTGACCATCGCCTTCGCTGCCCAAACCAGCCGACAAATTGGCTCCATGCTGAGAGACGCGAACTTCCGGCTCTATCGCACCCCGACCGGTGTGCGCATCAGCTCAGGTCTCACCTCGACGATCAACCGCACCATCGACTTTGACCGCATTCAAGGTGTCCGCCTGATGGAGCCCTACCTGTGGCGGCGGTTCGGATGGGCCGCCGTCATGGTCGACATCGCGGGCGGCCCACAGGACGAGGAAAAGGGTGCGGCACTGATGCCGGTGGCCGAACGGGCAGCCGCCCTCGAGCTCGTCGCCCACGTCACCGGCGTGTCGCTCGACTGCGGCTCCTACGCAGGCGCCGGCGGTGGCGCTCGGCGTCTGGATCCGTTGGGTTGGCGCTATCTGGGGGTCGCGATGTTTGCCGAGGGTGTCGCGCGGCGCAGCGGTCGATGGCGGCGCTCCACTGCCTATGTGCCCTTCCAACGTGTCCAGAGTGTCACGGCGCACCAGGGCTGGCTGCAGCGCCGACTCTCACTGGCCACCGTGTATGTCGACCTGCCCGTCGGGGCGAAACGCTGGGACGCTCGGCACCGCGCGCTCGATGATGCCGCGAATCTGGTGGGGGAACTCGGTCGCCGCACTCGTGCGCAGCTAGAGCCAGCCGACGAAGAGCTTGTGGGTTGACCTTTCTGGACGCCTACCCGGTTATCTGTGAGCCAGATGCCCCTGAGAGGCGAGGTCGCCTATTTGCCAGACTGTTCGGGTGTTGGTGATCTCGAGATTTCGGTATGACGAAGACCTGGTCGATCGGGCGCGGGGCGAGCTCGAGGTGTGCGTCACCCAGTTCGCGGCGCGGCCAGGTTTTGTGGCAGGCACCGTTGGCCGAGCTCTGGACGACCCGACTCTGTGGGTGCTCACCACGTCCTGGGAGAACGTCGGCGCCTACCGACGAGCTTTGTCGTCATACGACATCAAGATGCAGGTGGTTCCGATGCTCGCGCACGCGATCGACGAGCCATCGGCGTATGAGGTGATCATCGGCGAGGGTGCGACGACTCCCAACTCGGTGCGGCCTCGCGGCGAGTAGTCCGAAGCGTAGAGCCGGTAACCTCTGAGCACATGCCTCGTCGAGGCAGCTCAGGACCGCCGACCGCCAGCCGGATGGAGAACCTCGCGTGGCAGCCAGTACAAGCAGCGCAATCGATACCGTCGTCAGCCTCTGCAAGCGCCGGGGCTTCGTGTTCCCTTGCGGCGAGATCTACGGCGGCACCAGGTCCGCCTGGGACTATGGCCCACTCGGGGTCGAGCTGAAGGAGAACATCAAGCGTCAGTGGTGGCGATCCATGGTCACGGCTCGAGAAGACGTGGTCGGCCTCGACTCCTCTGTCATCTTGCCCACCCGCACTTGGGAGGCATCGGGCCATCTGGCAGCGTTCACCGACCCGTTGACCGAGTGTCAAAGCTGCCACAAGCGCTTTCGGGCCGACCACCTTGAGGAGGAGTTCGAGGAGCGCAAAGGCAGGGCGCCCACTAGCGGCTTGGCTGAGATCGCCTGTCCCAACTGTGGCACCCGGGGCGCCTGGACCGAGCCACGCCCCTTCAACGGAATGCTCAAGACCTTCCTGGGCGTCATCGAGGACGAGACTGGCCTGCACTATCTGCGCCCCGAGACGGCGCAAGGCATCTTCCTCAACTTCGCCAACGTGACGAACTCCGCGCGCAAGAAGCCGCCGTTCGGCATCGCCCAGACCGGCAAGGCGTTCCGCAACGAGATCACGCCGGGCAATTTCATCTTCCGCACCCGCGAGTTCGAGATGATGGAGATGGAGTTCTTCGTCGAGCCCGGCACCGACGAGGAGTGGCACCAGACGTGGATCGACCTGCGCACGGACTGGTACGTCGGTCTAGGGATCGACCGGGAAAACCTGCGACACTTCGAGCACCCGGAGGAGAAGCGCTCGCACTACTCGTCGCGCACGGTCGACATCGAGTATCGCTTCGGCTTCATCGGCTCCGAGTGGGGTGAGCTCGAGGGCATTGCCAACCGCACCGATTACGACCTCAGGCAGCACTCGGAGCTGTCTGGGCAGGACTTGTCGTACTTCGACCAGGCTTCCGGCGAACGCTGGTTTCCCTACGTCATCGAGCCGGCGGCCGGCGCGACCCGCTCGCTGATGGCCTTTCTAATCGACGCGTATGCCGAGGACGAGGCGCCCAACGCCAAGGGTGGCGTCGACAAGCGGACCGTGCTCCGACTCGACCCGCGCCTCGCGCCGGTCAAGGTTGCGGTGCTGCCGCTTTCTCGTAACGCCGATCTGTCACCCAAGGCTCGTGGGCTCGCTGCCGATCTGCGGCGCGCCTGGAACGTCGACTTCGACGACGCGGGCGCCATCGGTCGCCGATATCGCCGCCAGGACGAGATCGGGACGCCGTACTGCGTCACCGTCGACTTCGACACTCTCGACGACGACGCGGTGACGGTTCGCGAACGCGACACGATGAAGCAGGAGCGCATCGCGCTGGACCAGGTTGTGGCGTACTTCGCCGAGCGACTCGTCGGCTGCTGACACGACCTGGCCGACGGGCAACGACTTCCACGTATCGAGGACTCACACGTGCCGACACAGCACATGCAGCGACGGGCAAGCCACCGTGCTCTGACAGCGGGAGCGCTGCTCGGCACGTGCCTGCTGTGGCTGCCCGGCTGCACGGCCTCCGGGGAAACGCCGCAGTCCCGAGAGGGCACTACACCAGAAACCAGTGCTCCGGTGACGACGACGCCGAGTGGCACGACCGCGCCAGACGGCACCACCGTGCCCGGGACGAACTTAGTCGTCGGTGAGCGGGCCCTGGTCCGCTATGAACCGAACCCGAAGCATCGCGCGTTGCTCGCTCTCACCGTCACGTTGGTGGCGCGCGGCAAAGTGGGGGACCTGGAACAGTTCGATCTGGACGACGAGACCAAACGCTCGTCGGTCTACTACACAACCCTGAGGGTTCGCAAGGTCGGTGGCGGCGACGTCTCGGGGGAGCGGTTGGCTGTCTACGGTGCAGTCTCGAAGCGCATGGTCGTGCCTCCGGTGACATTCGGTTCGACGTTTCAGCGGTGCGACTACCAGCCGCTGCCGAGACGGTTCCGGACAGACGACAAGACAACCCTGTGCATGGTGATGCTTGC
>JACCXO010000034.1 GCA_013696975.1 Nocardioidaceae bacterium
TTCCGCAATCGCGCGACGTTTTTTTTCCAGAACCGATTGCGATGACCCGCATCTTGTGCGTACGGTTACCCCTAGATATAGTAGTTACAGGGATGTAGTTCTCCACAGGTAGTGGTTGACAGTCCACAGTTGTCGTGCCGCACATCCCCAGCTTGTCCACAGATTCGTCCGCATCTCAGCGCAGGCTGGGCTTTGAGGACGGGAGCACCAACTGACTCCAGAAACTGTCGGAGCACACCGATAGGACGTTGAGAGCAGGACTAGAGAGGAGGGCGGACCGATGCATTGTCCCTACTGTCGCCACGTCGACACTCGCGTCCTGGACTCTCGGGTGGCCGAGGACGGCTCGTCGATCCGTCGACGCAGGTCGTGTTCTGAGTGCGAGAAGCGGTTCACGACCGTCGAGGCCATGCAGCTCACGGTGGTGAAGCGCTCGGGCGCGACAGAGGCGTTTAGTCGGGACAAGGCGATCGCCGGGGTTCGCAAGGCGTGCAAAGGACGACCGGTCAGTGCTGACCAGCTCGCGCTGCTCGGCTCACAGGTCGAGGACGCCCTGCGTGGATCCGGTTGGGCTGAAGTGCCCGCCCACGAGGTCGGGCTGGCCATCCTGGGTCCGTTGCGTGAGCTGGACGAGGTTGCCTATCTGCGTTTCGCGAGCGTCTATCGCTCGTTCGAGTCCGCGGACGACTTCGAAACGGAGATCGCCCTGATGCGCGTGGAGCGCTCGCCTACCGGTCGAGAGCCTGACCCCACTGCTTCACGAGCCGCCGCCGAGCACGCGCCGAGCGGGTGAGGCGCCCAGCCGTCATACCGACGTCGCCCAAGACAACGAGCACGACCAGCAACGCCAGTCACACCGCAAGCGCAGCACCCGAGCCGCAACTCACGAGAGCGACAGTCCTCAGACGGGGGACAAGGCAGGAGAGCCATGACCGAGACCGACAGCCGCCGCCCGAGCACCACAAGGCGGAGTTCCACCGGGCTGAACATCGAGCGCATCTTCACCACGGAGGGAGTGCACCCCTATGACGACGTGACGTGGGAGCGGCGCGACGTCGTACAGCAGAACTGGAAGACCGGCGAGACCGTCTTCGAGCAGCGCGGCGTCGAGTTTCCGGATTTCTGGTCGGTCAACGCCTCCACGATCGTCACCACCAAGTACTTCCGCGGCGCCGTCGGCACAGACGTCCGCGAGTGGAGCCTCAAGCAGCTGATCGACCGGGTCGTCAAGACCTACCGCGCCGGTGGCGAACAGCACGGCTACTTCGGGTCGCCGGACGACGCCGAGGTGTTCGAGCACGAGCTCACACACATGCTGCTGCACCAGGTGTTCAGCTTCAACTCGCCGGTGTGGTTCAACGTAGGCACAGCGTCACCCCAACAGGTATCTGCGTGTTTCATCCTGAGCGTTGACGACTCGATGGACTCGATCCTCAACTGGTACAAGGAAGAGGGCTTTATCTTCAAGGGCGGCTCCGGGGCCGGCCTCAACCTGTCGCGCATCCGTTCGAGCAAGGAATTGCTGTCGAGCGGCGGTACGGCGTCTGGCCCCGTCTCGTTCATGCGCGGCGCCGACGCGAGCGCAGGCACCATCAAGTCCGGTGGCGCCACGCGGCGCGCGGCCAAGATGGTGGTGCTCGACGTCGACCACCCCGACATCGAGGAGTTCGTCGAGACCAAGGCGCGCGAAGAGGACAAGATCCGCGCCCTCCGTGACGCCGGCTTCGACATGGATCTGGGCGGCAAGGACATCGTCTCCGTGCAATACCAGAACGCCAACAACTCGGTGCGGGTCACCGACGAGTTCATGCGGGCTGTCGAGCGCGGCACGGACTTTGGGCTCCGCGCGCGACAGACCGGCGAAGTCATCGAGACGATCGAAGCCCGCGACCTGTTCAACAAGATCGCCAAAGCAGCCTGGGAGTGCGCCGACCCCGGCATCCAGTACGACGACACGATCAACGACTGGCACACCAACCCTGAAACCGGCCGCATCACCGCAAGTAACCCCTGCAGTGAATATTTAAGCCTCGACAACTCGTCTTGCAACCTCGCTTCTCTCAACTTGCTCAAGTTCCTCAAGGAAGACGACACGTTCGACGCGCCCCTGTTCGCGCGGTGTGTCGAGATGGTCATCACCGCGATGGACCTCTCGATCTGCTTCGCCGACTTCCCGACAGAGAAGATCGGCGAGACCACGCGTGCCTACCGTCAGCTCGGCATCGGCTACGCCAACCTCGGCGCTCTGCTCATGGCGATGGGGCTCGGCTACGACTCGGACGGTGGCCGAGCCCTGGCGGCGTCGATCACGTCGCTGATGACGGGTACGTCGTACAAACGCTCCGCCGAGCTCGCCGGCGTCGTCGGTCCGTACGACGGCTTCGCCCGCAACGCCGACGCCCACAAACGCGTGATGCGCAAGCATGCCGCCGCCACCGACGCGATCCGCTCCGTCACGGAGAACGACCGCGACGTGCAGAAGTTCGCCACCAAGGCGTGGGAGGCCGTCATCAAGACCGGCGAGAGAAACGGCTACCGCAACGCGCAAGCCTCAGTTCTCGCGCCCACCGGCACCATCAGCTTCATGCTCGACTGCGACACCACCGGCATCGAGCCGGACTTCTCGCTGGTCAAGTTCAAGAAGCTCGTGGGCGGCGGCTCGATGCAGATCGTCAACCAGACCATCCCGCGTGCGCTGAAGAAACTCGGCTACACACAGGAGACGATCGAGGCGATCGTCGAGTTTATCGCCGAGCACGGCCACGTTATCGATGCGCCGGGCCTCAAGCCAGAGCACTACGAGGTGTTCGACACGGCGATGGGGGAGCGGGCGATCGCTCCCATGGGTCACGTTCGGATGATGGCGGCCACGCAGCCGTTCGTCAGCGGTGCCATCTCCAAGACGGTGAATCTGCCTGAGCGAGCCACGGTCGAGGAGATCGCCGACGTCTACATGCAGGGCTGGAAGCTCGGCCTCAAGGCGTTGGCGGTCTACCGCGACAACTGCAAGGTGGGTCAACCACTGTCCGATGCGAAGGCGAAGGGCGCTGACAGGGCCTACTCCGCGGCCGACGCACCCGCCGAGGTGGTCAAGGTCGTGGAGCGTCCGGTTCGCAAGCGGCTGCCGAAGTCGCGTCCCTCTCAGACGACGAGCTTCACGGTCGGCGGCGCCGAGGGCTACATGACGGCTGGCTCCTATCCCGACGACGGTCTCGGTGAGGTGTTCCTCAAGCTCGGCAAGCAGGGTTCGACCCTGGCTGGCGTGATGGACGCGTTCTCGATGGCGATCTCGATCTCGCTGCAGTACGGCGTTCCGCTGGAGACCTACGTCAGCAAGTTCACGAACATGAAGTTCGAGCCCGCCGGTCTGACCGACGACCCGGACGTGCGGATGAGCCAGTCGATCATGGACTACATCTTCCGCCGTCTGGCGCTCGACTACCTGCCGTTCGACTCACGTGCAGCACTCGGCATCTACACCGCCGAAGAGCGCCAACGGCAGCTCGACACCGGCTCCTACGAGCCGGTAATCGGGTCCGAAGATCTGTCCGCGGCCGAGTCACTCAAGACCGGTGAGTCCGGTACGGCGGCTGAGGTGGCTGTCGCTGTCGACGCCTCGGTGGCGCCGGACGTTTCACCGGATGAGGCGGCCCTCGTCGAGCACACCGCAAGGCCGGCACCCGCCGGCGCCAAGACGACCGCCGAACTGATGGAGGTCCTCTCCGGACGTGAGGTGGACTCGCCACTGTGCTTCACCTGCGGCACCAAGATGCGCCCGGCTGGCAGCTGCTACGTCTGCGAAGGCTGCGGGAGCACCTCCGGCTGCAGCTGAGACCAGACTTGCTCCAATCCTCATCCACAGCGTGGGTGCGAAGATTGGCGTTGCGTTGAGACGCAACGGAGGCTGAACCTCAACGGGAGGATGCACCGTGATTCGCGATTCGAGGATCGACCATGTGGAGTGCTCTCTTCGACGCCCTGACGGCTGCCGGGGTGGGTGTAGCAGCTTTTCAGTTGCGTCTAGGGCGTCAGCAGGCCGCCAATGAGTTCGAGCAGAGGTACATCAACCGCTACTGGGAGTTCAAGGACGCGCGCGAGGGGAATTTTCTCGAGTCGGAGGCTTCGAGAAAGCGACATGTTCGCCTGTGCGAGGACGAGTATGAATTAGTGCGCTCGAATCGACTCCGCCGTCGCACTTGGGCCTTGTGGCATCCAACAATCGTCGAAAAGCTCGCTGAGTTTCCCTTGAGAGAGCGGACGGGCCTGGTTGAGCGTGCGAAGCAGGTTGGCGGGGCCCGCAGCCTTGTCGGGCAATGCATCACCGCGGACCTCGAAGGACACGA
>JACCXO010000107.1 GCA_013696975.1 Nocardioidaceae bacterium
CGGGCTGCGTACCGGTCACCACGGCCAGCCCATCCCGCTCGAACCGAGCGAGCGACGCGTACACCTGACCGAACGGCAGCGGCTTGAGTCGGGCGAAGTGCAGGTCGTAGCGGTGCTTGAGCGTGTAGCCGTGAGCCGGTTGAGTCTCGAGCAACCCCAACAGCGTGCGTGCGACGGTCATGGGAGCCACAATACACACAGTGCATACACATAGCGACTAGTGGCCCGGCGGCATAGCAAGTAGCTTTGCGTGCCGGTGGGGCTGGTATCTGCGACGTCCTCCGCGGGGGAAGGCAGGTGATCGCGGACGCAGCCTGACCCAACATGCTGGCGCGTCAAACTGACGGATGGGGCCAGCCCCACGCGGCATTGAGAAACCGCGTCACCCGGACTTTCCCGAGCGCTTCGGCGACCGTGAGACGCTCTGGACTATGACCACAGTCGCGTCCGATGTCGAGACGCTGGCCGCAGGCGCGATGAGGTGGCTGCTTGGGCTGGCGGGCGACACGCAGAACGGTCTCGTTTGGGCCGGGCGGCCGGGCGATGACGAGGTCGACCCGACGCTTTATAGCGGCGCTGCCGGCATAGTGATCACGCTTCTTGAAGCCCATCAGCACTTCGGCGACGACCGATATGCCGACGCCGCGGTCCGCGGCGGCCGGGCGATCGCGGCTGCGGTCGATGACGTGGATCATTGCTCTCTCTATTTCGGCCTCACCGGGATGGCCGTCGCCCTTCGTGCGGTCGATCGCCTGCTTGGCGACTCTGCTGCGGCTGCGGCGGCAGACCGTGCCCTCGACCTCGTCCGTTCGCGCTTCGACGGGGAGCGATGGAGTGACCAGTTCGAGTTGCTCGGCGGCAACGCGGGCATCGCACTCGGTGCACTGGCCGCCGACGAGCCCGACCTTGCCATCCTCGCGGTCACGCCGTACGAGCGGACGGCCCAGACGACCGTGAGCGGCGTGCACTGGGAGGTGCGCGCCGGGATGGAGGCACGTTTCCACCATATTTCACACGGCACGCTGGGCATCGTCCAGGCACTCGCCGGAATCGGTCATGCCACGGGGCGCCCCGAGCTGATCGAGCTCGCTCTCGCCGGTGCAGCGGACGTCGTCAGCCGCAACGAAGCCGACCGATCGGGCTTCCTGGTCCCGCACTCGGATCCCCAGCACAGGCCGGAGCTGATCGAGCGCTACAGCTTCGGATGGTGCCACGGGCCGGCTGGCGACGCCCAGGTGTTCCGGCTGCTCGGCGCGGTGACGAGGGACTCGGCCTGGCAAGATCTGGCCGACCGCTGTTGGCACACGGTGACCCACTCTGGCCTGCCGCGTCGGGTGCGACCGGGCTTTTGGGACAACAGTGGCCGCTGCTGTGGGACGGCGGGCGTGCTGGCGCTGGCCTGCGACCGGTACGCCGAGGGTCGCGGCGACCTGGACTTCGCGGGCTTGCTCGTCAATGACCTTGCCAGGCTGGCGACCGTGGACGGTGACGGAGCGCGCTGGTCGAACCACGAGCACCGGGTCACCCCGAGCACGCTCGAGCCACGGACGGGTTGGGCCATGGGCAACGCGGGCATTGTCCGTGAGCTGCTGCGGTTCGGCCGTGCCGCTGCAGGCAGAGATCCTCCATATGCCGTTACCTGGCCTGACCATCCAGCAGTCGTTACCGCCGGCGGCGCCTAGGCTCAAATCGACCGTAGACTGGTGCTCCGCTCGCGCTCAGGCATCGGCGTCGGTGTCCAGGTAAAGGCAAAACGGATGCCCGGCAGGATCGAGCATCACACGCACCGTCTCCTGCGGCTGGTACGACGCCAGCGCGGCGCCGACACCGACGGCGTACGACGTCGCTTCCTCCAGATCGTCGACTTCGATGTCGAGATGCATGGACATCTGCGGCTTACCCTCCTCAGTCGGCCAGACCGGCCGGGCGTAGTTGTCCTCCGTCGCGAAGGCGAGGTTATAGCCGGCATCCTCCGAGGGGGCAAGATCGGCCCATCCGTCGGTTTCGTTGAAGATCCTCCAGCCGAGGAGCCGCGCGTAGAATTGTGCAAGCTCGCGAGCGTCCGGTGCGTCGAGGACGACGCCGAACCATTGATTCTTCGTCCGGAGTGGCATGAGCACAATCCTTCCACGCGTGTGTGGACCGACGCTCAGCAGAGCCCATACGTGACCCCGAGGTCATCAACGTCCTCAAAGTTCATGCGATCAGACAAGCCTTCAGGCGAGACATCCACCCACTCGCAGTCCCCGAGTCGACCCCCACGCCGTCTTCTCCCAGACCGAAAGGTGCGGTGTTGGTCGGCGGCCCGGATGTGTGGGAGTTGGTTCGCGAGGTTCGGGGGACGCGTGAGGCCGACCGGGTCGAGACCGAGAGTTTGGCGGCGTACGAGCGCACTCGGCAACTGATGTCGTCGTGAATCGAGCGCTTCTGCTCGACGAGATGATGAGCCCTCGGATCGCGGAGGGACGACGAGCGCGCACGATTGACGCGAACGGGATCGCCGATCGGACCGACTTGCATTCGCTACCCGACGCAGATGTTCTCGAGCTCGCCACGGCCGAAGAGCGCATCCTGGTGACCTTCAACATCAAGGACTTCCAAGCACTGGACCGCCTCTGGGCGACTGCGGGCCGCACGCATGACGGCATCGTCTTTGTCGCGCACCGCCGCTTCCCTCGACAAGGCGGTGCCATCGGACAACTGGTGACGGCTCTCGAGCAGCTACTCATGCTGCCGCATGTGGATGCTCCTCAATCCGGCGCCATCTGTTTCCTCTAGCGACTACCTGGTGCGCTCATCGTGGTGGCTTGACGCAGCAGTGACATTCCTGGTCTCAGCGATAACGGCCCGGGAAGCCCAGGTGAACAGTCAAGTTTTTGCGTGACTCTACGGTCTGTGCCCTATTGGCTGGGCGGGTGATCGAAATGGACCGCCCACCGGGACGGTGCTCAGCAAGGAGTACCTCTACGGCATCTTCGGCACCCGGGCGACGTACCGGTGGGAGCCGCGCCCCCTGTGGCCGATCACCGACCACGCGCCCGACATCGCCACCATGGACGCCACGATCGCGATGATCGACTCGGTCGACCCCAACCTCATCTTCGTCAACCTCGGCGACTGCGACCGTGCCGGCCAC
>JACCXO010000118.1 GCA_013696975.1 Nocardioidaceae bacterium
CTTCAACCCCAAGCGCTACGACTTGGCCAAGGTCGGTCGCTACAAGATCAACAAGAAGCTCGGTCAAGAGGAAGCTTTCGACCAGCAGAACTTGACGATCGACGACATCGTGGCCGCCATCCGCTACATCGTTGCCCTCCACGATGGCCGCGCCACGATGCAGTCGCCTCGTGGCGAGGTAGTCGTCGAGGCTGACGACATCGACCACTTCGGCAACCGCCGCCTGCGCACCGTCGGCGAGCTGATCCAAAACCAGCTCCGCACCGGTCTGGCACGCATGGAGCGAGTGGTCCGCGAGCGGATGACGACTCAGGATGTCGAGGCGATCACGCCTCAGACACTGATCAACATCCGCCCCGTCGTGGCAGCGCTCAAGGAGTTCTTCGGAACCTCACAACTGAGTCAATTCATGGACCAGATCAATCCGTTGGCTGGTCTGACCCACAAGCGCCGGCTCTCGGCGCTGGGCCCTGGTGGATTGTCTCGTGAGCGCGCCGGCTTCGAGGTTCGCGACGTGCACCACTCCCACTACGGCCGGATGTGCCCGATCGAGACCCCCGAAGGGCCCAACATCGGCCTCATCGGCTCGCTGTCGACCTTCGGACGCGTCAACCCTTACGGGTTCGTCGAGACGCCATACCGCAAGGTCGTCGACGGCGTCGTGACCGACCAGATCGACTACCTCACCGCCGACGAAGAAGACCATGTCGTCATCGCGCAGGCCAACGCGCCACTTGCGAACGACAACACGTTCGAAGAAGAGCGCGTTCTGGTGCGCACCCGCCGCGGCGAGGTCGACTACATCCCCGGCACAGAAGTCGATTACATGGACGTGTCCCCTCGACAGATGGTGTCGGTCGCCACCGCGCTGATCCCGTTCCTCGAGCACGACGACGCCAACCGCGCGCTGATGGGCTCCAACATGCAGCGCCAGGCGGTGCCGTTGATCCGCGCTGAGGCACCGCTCGTCGGCACCGGCATGGAGTACCGTGCCGCCGTCGACGCCGGCGACGTACTGGTGGCCAAGGCCGCTGGTGTGGTCACCGAGGTGTCAGCCGACTCGGTGACGGTCATGCAGGACGACGATCACTACGAGACCTACCGGCTCGCGAAGTTCCGGCGCTCCAACCAGGGCACTTGCGTCAACCAGCGCCCGACGGTCTCCGAGGGCGACCGGGTCGAATTCGGCGGCCCGATCGCTGACGGTCCGAGCACCTACTCAGCCGAGATGGCGCTTGGCCGCAACTTGCTCGTGGCTTACATGCCGTGGGAGGGCCACAACTACGAAGACGCCATCATCCTCAGCCAGCGGCTGGTGCAAGAGGACGTCCTCACCTCGATCCACATCGAGGAGCACGAAGTCGACGCTCGGGACACCAAGCTCGGTCCCGAGGAGATCACTCGTGACATCCCCAACGTCTCCGACGAGATGCTGGCCGACCTCGACGAGCGCGGCATCATCCGCATCGGTGCTGAGGTGGTGCCCGGTGACGTGCTGGTCGGCAAGGTCACGCCCAAGGGCGAGACCGAGCTCACCCCGGAGGAGCGCCTGCTGCGCGCCATCTTCGGCGAGAAGGCGCGCGAGGTGCGCGACACCTCACTCAAGGTCAAGCACGGTGAGAGCGGGATCGTCATCGGCGTCCGCGTCTTCGACCGGGAAGAAGACGACGAGCTGCCTCCAGGCGTCAACCAACTCATCCGCGTCTATGTCGCGCAGAAGCGCAAGATCTCCGACGGCGACAAGCTCGCCGGACGCCACGGCAACAAGGGTGTCATCTCGAAGATCCTGCCGGCAGAGGACATGCCCTTCCTCGAGGACGGCACCCCGGTCGACATCATCCTCAACCCGTTGGGTGTGCCGGGCCGGATGAACATCGGCCAGGTCCTCGAAACCCACCTCGGCTGGGTGGCCAAGAACGGTTGGCAGGTCGAGGGTGACGACGCGGAGTGGAAGCAACGGCTCGCCTCGATCGGCGTGAGCGAGGCGCCGCCCAACACCAACGTGGCGACGCCGGTGTTCGACGGCGCGCGCGAGGACGAGATCTCCGGCCTGTTGGCGTCGACCCGACCTAACCGTGACGGCGAGCGAATGGTGGGCGGAGACGGCAAGGCATTGCTGTTTGACGGGCGCACAGGTGAGCCATTCCCGAAGCCGGTGTCGGTTGGCTACACCTACATCATCAAGCTCAACCACTTGGTCGACGACAAGATCCACGCTCGCTCGACCGGCCCCTACTCGATGATCACGCAGCAGCCGCTCGGCGGCAAGGCGCAGTTCGGCGGCCAGCGGTTCGGCGAGATGGAGGTGTGGGCACTGGAGGCGTACGGCGCTGCCTACGCCCTGCAGGAGCTCTTGACCATCAAGTCGGACGACGTACTCGGACGCGTGAAGGTGTACGAGGCGATCGTGAAAGGCGAGAACATTCCCGAACCAGGTATCCCTGAGTCATTCAAGGTGCTGGTCAAGGAAATGCAGTCGCTCTGCCTGAACGTTGAGGTGCTGTCCAGTGACGGCGTCGCGATGGACATGCGTGACACTGATGAAGACGTCTTTCGCGCTGCCGAGGAGCTCGGCATCGACCTGTCAAGGCGCCCCAACGAAGGCGTCGGCGGAATCGACGAAGTATGAGACCGCTCATCGAGCGACTCATGCGGCGAATCCCGTCCCGTAACCCTTCCCTCCCGCCTCAAGCGACCACAGAACCAAAGAGGAAAAGTCTTGCTGGACGTTAACTTCTTCGACGAGCTTCGGATCGGCCTCGCCACCGCTGACAACATTCGGCAGTGGAGCCACGGTGAGGTTAAGAAGCCAGAGACCATCAACTACCGCACCCTCAAGCCCGAGCGTGACGGCCTTTTCTGCGAGAAGATCTTCGGGCCCACCCGTGACTGGGAGTGCTACTGCGGCAAGTACAAGCGTGTCCGCTTCAAGGGGATCATCTGTGAGCGTTGTGGCGTCGAGGTCACCCGCTCGAAGGTGCGCCGTGAGCGGATGGGGCACATCGAGCTGGCTGCACCGGTCACGCACATCTGGTACTTCAAGGGCGTGCCGAGCCGGCTCGGCTACCTGCTCGACTTGGCGCCGAAAGACCTCGAGAAGGTCATCTACTTCGCGGCATACATGATCACGTCGGTAGATGAGGATGCTCGCCACACCGACCTGCCGTCGCTCGAGGCCAAGATAGACGTCGAGCGCAAGCACCTCGAGCAACGTCGTGACTCCGACATCGGGGCCCGGATGGGCAAGCTCGAGGAGGATCTGGCGGCACTCGAGGCTGAGGGTGCCAAGGCGGACGTTAAGCGCAAGCTGAAGGACGGCGCCGAGCGCGAGCTCAAACAGATGCGCGACCGTGCGCAGCGGGAACTCGACCGCATCGATGAGGTCTGGGCGACCTTCCGGACTCTCAAGGTCCAGGACCTGCTGGGCGACGAGATCCTCTACCGCGAGATGAAGTTCCGCTTCGGCAAGTACTTCGAGGGCTCGATGGGTGCAGAGGCGATTCAAAAGCGCCTGCAGACCTTCGACCTGGCAGCCGAGGCCGAGTCATTGCGCGAGACGATCCGCACCGGCAAGGGTCAGCGCAAGACGCGCGCGCTCAAGCGACTCAAGGTCGTGTCGGCTTTTCTGCTGACCACGAACACTCCTGAGGGCATGGTCCTCGACTGCGTACCGGTGATCCCGCCTGACTTGCGCCCGATGGTGCAGCTCGACGGTGGCCGATTCGCGACGTCAGACCTCAACGACCTCTACCGACGCGTCATCAACCGCAACAACCGGCTCAAGCGGCTGCTCGACCTGGGCGCCCCCGAGATCATCGTCAACAACGAGAAGCGGATGCTCCAAGAGGCCGTCGACTCGCTGTTCGACAACGGCCGTCGCGGTCGTCCAGTCACCGGGCCCGGCAACCGGCCGCTCAAGTCGCTGTCCGACATGCTCAAGGGCAAGCAGGGTCGCTTCCGGCAAAATCTGCTCGGCAAGCGCGTCGACTACTCCGGCCGTTCGGTCATCGTCGTGGGTCCGCAGCTCAAGCTGCACCAGTGTGGTCTGCCCAAGCAGATGGCGTTGGAGCTCTTCAAGCCATTCGTGATGAAGCGGCTCGTCGACCTCAACCACGCGCAGAACATCAAGAGCGCCAAGCGCATGGTCGAGCGCAGCCGTCCGCAGGTGTGGGATGTCCTCGAAGA
Source organism: Nocardioidaceae bacterium (assembly GCA_013696975.1). GTDB lineage: Bacteria > Actinomycetota > Actinomycetes > Propionibacteriales > Nocardioidaceae > JACCZJ01. The sequence continues at coordinate 4,186 of JACCXO010000118.1, forward strand.
AGTCATCAGCGAGCACCCCGTGCTGCTCAACCGGGCACCTACGCTGCACCGTCTCGGGATCCAGGCCTTCGAACCGCAGCTGATCGAGGGCAAGGCCATCCAGATCCACCCGCTCGTCTGCTCGGCCTTCAACGCCGACTTCGATGGTGACCAGATGGCGGTGCACCTGCCGTTGTCGGCGGAGGCGCAGGCAGAGGCTCGGATCCTGATGTTGTCGACCAACAACATCTTGAAGCCTGCTGATGGCCGTCCCGTCACGATGCCGACGCAGGACATGATCATCGGCATTTACTTCCTGACGCTCGACCGTGATGACTACATCGGTGAGGGCCGCGCGTTCGGCTCCATCGCAGAGGCGACGATGGCGCTCGACCGCAAGGAGATCGAGCTCCAGAGCAAAATCCTGCTCCGTCTTGAGGACGTCGTGCCGCCGCTCGGATACGAGACTCCGGAGGGCTGGGAGCCTGGCCAGCCGCTGACACTCGCGACGTCGCTCGGCCGTGCCATCTTCAACGAGGCACTGCCTGTCAACTACGCATATGTCAACGGCGAAGTCGGCAAGAAGCAGCTCGGTCCGATCGTCAACGACTTGGCCGAGCGCTACACCAAGGTCGAGGTCGCGACAGCGCTTGACGCGTTGAAGGACACTGGTTTCTACTGGGCGACTCGCTCGGGGGTGACGATCTCGATCGAGGACGTGGTGACCCCGACCGAGAAGCCCCAGATCATGGCCGGCTTCGAGGATCAGTCTGCGAAGGTCCAGCAGCAGTACGAGCGCGGACTGATCACCGACGACGAGCGTCGCCAAGAGCTCGTCGAGATCTGGAACGCCGCCACCAACGAGGTCGCCAAGGCCATGGAGGCAACGTTCGAGAAGACCAACCCGATCTACATGATCGTCAACTCGGGCGCGCGCGGAAACATGACGCAGGTCCGCCAGATCGCCGGCATGCGTGGTCTGGTGGCCAACCCGAAGGGCGAGATCATTCCCCGCCCGATCAAGGCCAACTTCCGCGAGGGTCTGTCGGTGCTCGAGTACTTCATCTCGACCCACGGCGCTCGCAAGGGTCTGGCCGACACGGCGCTGCGCACAGCAGACTCGGGTTACCTGACTCGGCGTCTGGTCGACGTATCCCAAGACGTCATCATCCGTGAGGACGACTGCGGCACCGAGCGTGGTCTGAGCAAGGTCATCGGCGTGCGAGCAGACGACGGCCGGGTGAGCAAGGATGAGTACGTCGAGACGAGCGCCTACGCTCGCAACCTCGCCGTCGACGTCGAACACCCCGAATCCGGCGAGGTGTTGGCTGGAGGCGGCGACGACATCGGTGACGTGTTGATCACCAAGTTCGTCGAAGCGGGCATCCAAGAGGTCAAGGTCCGCTCGGTCTTGACGTGTGACGCCAAGACTGGCACCTGCGCCAAGTGCTACGGCCGTTCGCTCGCGACCGGCAAGCTTGTCGACATCGGTGAGGCGGTCGGCATCATCGCCGCCCAGTCGATCGGTGAGCCTGGCACGCAGCTGACCATGCGCACCTTCCACACCGGCGGGGTGGCGTCGGCGGACGACATCACCGAGGGCCTGCCTCGTGTGGTCGAGCTGTTCGAGGCTCGCCAACCCAAGGGCAAGGCGCCTATCTCCGAAGCTGCTGGTCGGGTCCGGATCGAGGACACGGACAAGACCCGCAAGATCGTCGTCGTACCCGACGATGGGTCTGAGGAGCAGGGCTATCCCGTGAGCAAGCGTACCCGGCTGCTCGTCGAGGAGGGCCAACACGTCGTCGTAGGTGAGCAGATGACTCTCGGAAAGGCTGACCCGCAGGACGTGCTGAGAGTGCTTGGGCCGCGTAAGACCCAAGAGCACCTGGTCGACCAGGTGCAGGAGGTCTACCGTCGCCAGGCGGTGGCGATCCACGACAAGCACATCGAGATCATCATCAGGCAGATGCTGCGCCGGATCACGGTGATCGAGAGCGGTGACTCCGAGCTGTTGCCTGGTGAGCTGGTTGACCGGATCCGCTACGAGACGGAGAACCGTCGCGTGGTGGCCGAGGGCGGCACCCCTGCCTCCGGTCGTCCGGTGCTCATGGGTATCACCAAGGCGTCGCTCGCGACTGAGTCGTGGTTGTCGGCGGCGTCCTTCCAGGAGACCACTCGGGTGTTGACCGACGCGGCCATCCATGGTCGATCGGACTCGCTGCGCGGCCTCAAGGAGAACGTCATCCTTGGCAAGCTCATCCCGGCTGGCACCGGGCTGGAGCGGTATCGGAACATTCGCGTTGAGCCCACCGAAGAAGCCCGGGCACAGGCGTACTCGATCGACTACGACACGTACGACTACGACTTCGGGTCGAGCACGGGTCAGTCGGTGGCATTGGACGACTTCGACTTCGGCTCCTACCGGAACTGAGCTCGCTCGCGTCCGACGTATCGCCTCAGGATGGCGGTCACCCCTTTGGGGTGGCCGCCTTCTTGTCGTGTGGCGGTCATTGATGGCGTCCCGCCACGATCGACGCTGACAGGTTTGTGGCGGGTATGGCGACCGTAAACCCGTCTCGTTTGCCGGGCTGCATCAGCCGGACCAGCCACCTCGCCTCAGCAGTCTCGCGGTTTGGTCGGCGACACGCTCGCTCTCATGGCGGACGGCATACGAGCTGAAGGCCAATAGACGAGGACCCCTGATGACAATCTCGTTGGCTCGCAGCAGGTCGCTGTCCCACTGCAGAACCGCGAGGTGAGGGATACCGTGGATCTCGCAGGCGGTCCCGTATTCCACCCAGTCGAGGTCCAGGAAGTAGTGACCATCTTCGCGTTGCAGCACTCGCTGGCGGGTTGGAGGCGGCAATCGGTAGCGACGGCAGACCCGGCCGAAGTCGCCTTCCGGAAGCGATTGCACGCCTCCCTGGGCGTCAAGAATCGACTCCAGCACCAGTGATCTGTGCTTGACCCGCCCGCGATGGGCAAGCACGTTCTGCAGTTCCGCTGGCCGAGCCATCCGCTGTTGCACACCAGCAAGGATCAGCGCTCGGGCTCGACGGGGGTGCACGGACCAGCTCGCCTCGTCGATCAGACTCCGTGCTGGGCGGGTACG
>JACCXO010000119.1 GCA_013696975.1 Nocardioidaceae bacterium
GACGCCAATGGCGCAGTCTTGGAGTTCCTCTCCTACGAGGGCACGCTGACCGCCACCAACGGGCCAGCTGCTGGCACGACCAGCACGGACATCGACGTCAGCGAGGCCGGCACCGAGCCGGTCGGCCGGTCCCTGTCCCGCTCCTACGACGCCACCACCGACACCCTCGTCTGGCAGGACCCGGCCGCAGCCACTCGCGGCGCCGTCAACGGCGGCGGCACAGAGGAGCCCGAGCCTGTCAAGGTATGTGAACTGGCGACCACGCACGAGGTCGGGCAGGTCCAGGGCGAGGGTGCAACCACCCCCCTCGATGGCCAGCAGGTCACCGTGCGCGGCGTCGTCGTGGGCGACGTACCGGGCCTGTCCGGGTTCTACCTGCAGGACGCCGACGGCGACGGCAACGCCATGACCTCCGACGGCATCTTCGTGTTCAGCCCGCTGGCGGTCGATCTCGGCGACACGGTCGCGGTGACCGGCGGCGCGATGGAGTACTACGACCAGACACAGATCAGCTCACGGACCGGCGCGGCGGTATGCGCCGAGGGCAGCGCGGCCGACCTTCCGGACCCGGCACCTCTGGACCTGCCGGCTGGCGATGCCGACCGTGAGCCTCTGGAGGGCATGCTGGTCGAGCCGGTCGACGTGCTGACCGTCAGCGAGGTCTACGACCTCACCAGCTACGGCGAGCTGACCCTGTCCGAGGGTGGCCTGCTGGTGCAGCCCACCGAACTCGCGCGGCCGGGTACTGCCGAGGCCGAAGCGATCGTCACCGAGAATGTGCTGCGCCGCATTGTCCTCGACGACGCCAGAAGCGCCCGGGTCAGCGCCACGACCCGTCCCTACCTCTCCCCCACCACGCCGGTACGCGTCGGTGACGAGCTGACGTTTACCGAGCAGGTGGTTCTGGGCTACGGGTTCGGGCAGTGGCGGCTGCAGCCAGCCGACGGCACGGCCGAGGGCGTTTTCGCTCCGATGAACACCCGCACCGACGCACCGGAGCCGGTGGGCGGCGACGTCCGGGTCGGCGCCTTCAACGTCCTGAACTACTTCCTGACCTTCACGGGGCCGGACGCCCGCGGAGCGCGCAGTGCCGAGCAGCTCGAGCTCCAGGCCGACAAGATCGTCCCCGCCATCGAGGCACTCGATGCCGAGGTGGTGACACTGATGGAGATCGAAGACACCGACTCGACCGACTACAGCCCTGGGAACGCCGACCGCGCCCTCGCGGACCTGGTACGTCAACTCAACGAGGCCGCCGGCTACGACAAGTGGGCCTTCGTCCCGCTGCCGACGGAACTGTACGGCGTTGACAGGGACGCGATTCGCAACGGAATCATCTACCAGCCGAACGTCCTCCAGGCTGTCGGGGACCCGGTGGGCCTGGTCGACGAGTCGGTGTGGTTCAACGCGCGCGAGCCGATCGCCCAAACCTTTGTCAAGGACGGCGACGCGTTCACCGTCGTGGCGAACCACTTCAAGTCCAAGAGTCCTGGTGCGCCCACCGGAGACAATGTCGACGACGGCGACGGGCAGGGCTCGTGGAACGGCGACCGGATGCGCCAGGCGGCGTCCCTGGCAGCCTTCGCCGACCAACTCCGCGACCAGACCGGCGACCCGGACATCCTGCTGATGGGCGACTTCAACGCCTACACGCAGGAGGACCCGATCCAGGTGTTGCGTGATGCGGGGTTCGTCAACCTCGGCGAGGTCCTCGACCCGGACCGCTATAGCTACGTCTTCAACGACATGTCCGGCTCACTCGACCACGCGCTGGCGACTCGGGCCCTCGCCGAGAAGGTGACCGACCTGGCCCACTGGAACATCAATGCGGTCGAGTCCTTCGCCTACCAGTACTACGGCGACCCGGCACTGTATGCGCCGAACCCCTACCGGTCGAGCGACCATGACCCGCTCGTGCTCGGCATCGATCTCGCGGAGCGCTGCCACGGCCTGGAGCCCACCATCGTGGGAACCGAGGGCGACGACCTGCTGAAGGGTGGCACCGGCGTCGATGTGATCATGGGCCTCGGCGGCAACGACACCATCCTCGGAGGAAGCAATGACGATGTGATCTGTGGCGGCGCCGGCGATGACCGGATCGAGGGCGGCAACGGTGCTGACGTGCTGCTCGGCGGGTTTGGAGACGACTGGCTGCTCGGCGGCAATGGTGACGACGAGCTCATCGGCGGCCCGGGAGACGACCGCCTTGAGCAAGGTCGGGGTCGTGGCTCCTCGGAGCAGGGCGGAGATGAGTCGTGACCGACCCGCCGGAGCCGGCTGCCGCTGGCTAGCTGACCACGCATAAGTCGGATAACGGCCCGTCCGCCTGCGGAAACGTGGTGAAAACCTCCAGTGAGGTGTGGTGCCACCAGGGAGAAGCGACCGTCGAGAACGCAAGAACCCCGCCCCTGGGTCGGGCGAGGGTTGTTGCGTCGGATGTCGCTATCTGTTGTTGGAGGGATAGAGGTTGGACTCGTGTCAGCGGCTGGGCCTGAACCACTTGATCTTGATTTGGTCCTTGACGTCCTCGTCGGTGCAACCGTCGGCGTCGGCGTCAGAACACCAGACGACGCGCTGACGACCGCCGTCGCCTTTGTTCTTGTTCATTCGGGCGTGAAACTCATCGTCACCGGGCGCACCTGTTTCTTGGTACCCGGACTGGAAGCACAGGTCGTCACGACCGTCGCCGTTGGTGTCGCGAAGAACGGCATACTTCTCGCCCGCACCGTCAGGGTCAGGGCATGCGCTGATGTAGCCGGTGCCGAAGCTCTGGAAGGAAGCCGGGCCGTCGGCCTTGTTGTTGTTCATGTCCAAGAAACACGCGTCGTTGTGCACGTTGCGGTTGCCCGGGTTGCCGCTGGCCCTCGTGCTGATCCGCTGGTAGTCGAACTGGTCACGGTTGAAGCAGCTGGAATTCGGGTCGACGTTCGGGTTCGCGCCGGCGTCACCGTTGATGTACGACGCGGCACGGAAGGCCCCCGGGCTCCCGTTGCGGGTGTCGGTACTACCGCCGGTGTCATACGACGCGAATGCGCCGGTAGCGCCGACGGCGAGCGCTCCGACACTCAATGCGGCTAGAACTGCTGATCGAGGTGAGGACATTGCGATCTCCTTCATACGAGGGGTCCGGATCGTGGCGGACGGTCAGAGGTGTATACGGCCGCGGCGGTGACCTCGTTCACGCCATCACGCTTATTTCTTTGATGAACGCTGGACCGCCGGGCAACGTATACAGATTCGGGCCAGTACTTACATCGAAGTCGTCAGGAGGTACTGGGGTGGGTGAACACGCAAGGCGCGTGCTGCTGGCGTTCGACACCCCTGGCACACCGAGGCTGACCGACGAGGAAGGCGTCCGCGCCGCATACACCGCCCACGGCACGGAGCTCTACCGCTTCGCCTTGCGTGGCCTTGGCGACGTGAATGCCGCACAGGACGTCGTCCAGGAGACGTTCCTGCGGGCGTGGCGCGCCGCGGGCCGATTCGACAGTAGTGTGGCCAGCTTGCGGGTCTGGCTGTTTGCGATCGCCAGGACGGCGATGATTGACCATGCCCGTGCATCCGCTGTGCGCCCGTGGGACGCGAACGTGCAGGAGGCGACAGTGGCGGACGGCGGGCAGGGAGCCGTCGAGGACGAAACCGAGCGGCTCATGCGCTCCTGGATGATTCAGGAGGCCTTGCAACGCATCAGCGAACAGCACCGCACCGCCATCGTCGAAACGCACCTCAAGGAGAGGCCCTACGACGAGGTGGCCGCCGAGCAAGGCATCCCGGTCGGCACCTTGCGCAGCCGCGTCTTCTACGGACTCAAGTCGCTACGCGTAGCCATGGAAGAGATGGGAGAGGCGCCGTGACACCGGAGGAACACCGCATGTTGCGGGAAATGCTCGGCGCCTTCACCCTCGGACACCTCTCGGCTGAAGAGGAAGCATCCATCCAGGCCCACCTCGACGGATGCCCTGACTGCCGGCGCGAGTTCACCGAGATCGAGCCGCTAGCTCGCGCCCTGAAGTTCGTCGACCCTAATCACGTTTCCGATCTAGCCACTCCGGCTCCCCAGCTTGGCCAACGCATCTTCGCCGCCGTCGCAGTCGAGCGGGAACAGCAGGACCGACGGGCTCGTCATCGCTTGGTCCTCGTGGCGGCGGCCGTCGTATTTGCCATTTTGGCGGTTGGTGGCGTCGGTCTGGCGATCGGTGAGAACCTTGCTGAGGCTCCCGCAGCGACTGCACCAGCGGTGCCCATCGAGCCGGTGGCCGTCTCATCCACACTGGACGGTACCCGAGCGAGTGCCGGCATCGTTGCGCACACCTGGGGCATCGAGATCAAGCTTCAGGCCGTCGGCTTGCGCTCGGGATCCTCCTACGCGGTGGTGGTCACGACCGAGGACGGGACGCGCCGCTCAGCCGGTGCGTTCGTCGGAACCGGCGAGCAGGTCATGAACTGCAACCTGAACACCGACGTCCTGCGCCCTGATGCCACCGGATTCAAAGTCCTCGATGAGACTGGACAAACAGTGTTGACAGCCGACATGTGAGCGACAGGCCTATGCCTGCCACCCAACAAAGCAGGAAGAATGGGTGTGTCAGGGAAGCGAACCGCTGAGACGAGGGGTGCGAGCCATGTGGGTTGACCCAGTGAGTCGTGCGCCGTCGGCCCTTCCCCTGGCCGCTCAAGAACCTGCGTCGCCTCGGGGGTGATCCCAGCCGCTTCACTCAGTGGCACAGGGTTAGCATAGATCAGGGCCTTTGCCCTCACAGTGGGTCTTCACCAAGTAACGCGGAGTTGTCAGGATCGGATAACCCGTAGTCGGACCCAACGGCTCATGCGTCGCAACAGGACTCACGCCAGACCGGGGCCTGGAGTTCGGGTGCGCAGCCGCGGAAGGCGCAGGGTTTACGCTGACGAAATGTGCCGCAACATCACGACGCTCCACAACTTCGAACCACCTGCGACAGCAGACGAGATCAGGGCCGCCGCCACCCAATACGTCCGCAAGCTCGCCGGTACGACGAAGCCGTCGGCTACCAATCAACAGGTGTTCGATGAGGCTATCGAGGCAGTTGTCGCCGCTACCAGCCGGCTACTCGACGGTTTGGTCACCGGCGCTGCCCCGCGCGACCGTGAGGTCGAAGCGGCCAAGGCTCGGGCACGCAACGCGCTGCGCTTCGGATCCGCCCCGCGCCGCGCGTCTGCCTTCTAGTCAGTTGGGAATCCGAGCGACCGGTGTTCCGCGGGTTTCCCAAGCGGCTTCCGCACACTGACCGGGTGGCATCAAAACCGAGACCCGTCCCCTGGGCGCTACAGCGGAGCTATTGCGTTTTGCCGACCGACAGACGAATATGTGTCACAACTCACGCTCCACTATCCTGAAGGATCTGTCCATGTTCAAGAAAGTCCTTGCTGGCGTCGCCGCCGCAGCCCTGTCCTCCGTTGGCCTCGCGGCACCTGCGGCGAACGCCGATCACTCCTGGAACAACTATCACTGGGCACGCACCAGCAACCCGTTCACTCTCAAGCTCGGTGACAATGTTAACGCTTCCTGGGATGGCTATCTGGCCACGACGTCGACCGACTGGACCAACTCAACCGTGGTCGACACCACCATCGTTCCCGGCTCGACGACAGGCAAGAAGTGCGCCGCTACAGCTGGAAGGGTGGAGGTCTGCAACGCTGCCTACGGTCAACGCGGCTGGCTAGGCATCGCCTCGATCAACATCAGCGGCAGCCACATCACGCAGGGAACGGTCAAGCTCAACGACACCTACTTCACTACGGCGAAGTACAACACCCCGGCATGGCGCAACGTGGTGATGTGCCAAGAAGTGGGCCACACCCTCGGTCTCGATCACCAGGACGAGGACTTCAACAACGCGGATTTGGGCACCTGCATGGACTACAGCAACAACCCAGAACCCAACCAACACCCGAATGCGCACGACTTCGCCATGCTGGAGAGCATCTACAGCCACCCCGACTCCACCACGACCGTGACTGCACAAACCGATAGCAGCACCGGTGCGCGGATTGGCGACACGCCCAGGTCGTGGGGTCAGCGGGTAGACGGTTCGCAGGCCCGCGGAGTCTCGACATACGTGCAGAACCTCGGAGGCGGCCACAAGACGGTGACCCACGTCATCTGGGCCCTATAAGCACTGACGAGATCCGCACCCTCGAACGCCCTCCTGGGTGTGCGAGGGTGCGGTCTTCGCATTGCCAGAGAACCCGGCTTCACGCCGACGGATAGACGGAGACCGTGCCTCGTACGCCCACCTCGACAACCTCGCCGACAGCGGGCACCTTCCCCGCACCCATGACCCGAGCGGCCAGGGCACCTGAACCAGCACCGACACCACCGACACCTGCGATCGGCACCAGACCGATCAACCCGTCGTGACCGAAGTATGACGACGAGACCACCTTGCACTTCACCCC